>NZ_CAKMLL010000062.1 GCF_927797785.1 Candidatus Nitrotoga sp. BS
ACAGCAAAACAACAACCAATTGAATCTATTTAATTAAATCTCCGGACTCTACTGATCTAACCTATTCGGCTTCTAACAGATGGCGGATTCAAGTTAGAAGTGCAACAGCCAGATTTAACTGTATCTCAAACCATGGTCTGTCCCCTCAAGGTTCACACTGAAAGTTCAGGTTTTGCTTCCTGCGTTGGTTCTACAGTTCGAAATCAGCCGCCCAACAGCTCACCGAAACTCTGCAAATTTTTTACATGATCACAGACGCATTTGACAACGAGCATCGCGGGTGTCGCAACGACAAGTCCGATCGGCCCCCATAACCAGCCCCAGAACAATAAACTGATAAAAACCACTGCAGCATTCATGGCCAATGTGCGACTGGTCATCAAGGGCGTCAAAATATTCCCTTGAAAGCTGGTGATGGCCAGCGAGACTGCGGCCACGATCAACGCCATCCCCAGGGTGGCGAATTGCAGAAAAGCGACCAAGCCGGTGGCGAAAAAGATCACCCCAGGACCCAGATACGGAACCATGCTGGCAATGCCGGCAAGCACACCCCACAAGGCGGCCTGCTCCACGCCCAACCAAATGAACGCAAGCCAAGTGCCAACCCCGACGAATACCGCACCGAACAGCATGACAAAGAAAAACAGACGCAATTGGCGGTTAATGTCTTCAAGAATTTCAACCGTCAGTTTCTTCTTGCTAAGCGTATTACCGGATATTTTCACCAACTTTTCTTTATACAGTCGGCCGGAGGCGAGGATAAAAAATACCAGCAGCAGAACCGAAATATACTGGCTCATGAATACCACTGCATTCATCGATCCACCAAGTAAATACTCCCGAAAGTCAAACGGATCGTCCTGAATTTGTACTTTCACTACGTCATTTGACGTCACCTTGTCAGCCTTTGCGGCGTCGGCACCGGCCGCTTTCTCGACTTGAACTGCGGCAGATTGCAGTTTTTCCAGTACTGAAGGCGATTTGTCGCGTGCGACGTCGTTCTCGCGAGTGAATTTCTTGACGGCGTTCGGCAGCTTGTCGAGGAGGGAAACCGCTTGTTCCTGCAATGAGCCGACGGCAAACCAGGACGCTCCGACCAGTGCAGACACAACCAGCAAAGCACCCACCCAGTGCGGTAGCCACAAGCGGCGCTTGAGGAATGAAACGATCGGATACAACGCGTAGCTCAGCAACATGCCAACTACAATCGGTGCAAAAAAACTTTGAGCCCATTCGAGAAATACGATCAGCGCCATAATCGTCAATGTGGCGAGGGCGGTACTACGGATATTGATCGGCGCACCGACGATTTTTTTGTCCGAGGTATTTGAGTCCATGGCGTGATGGCTGGCTGGCGTTTAAACGCACAGTGTAACAGCGTAAGGGATCGCTTGAGGGCAACACGGTTGCAGCTCAGAACAATCGCATGATCGTCTCATGTTGCAGTTTGGTGTAGGAAAAATGAACCACTTTTCCCAAGTTTATGAATATACTAAAGCTTGCTTAGCAGTCAAACACGGTAATAATCGATCTACAAATAACTGCATTCCGGCTCAGTTAACACGAAAAATCAATGGTTTTGCGGCGTTTTGGCGATTCAGACAAAAGACGCTCAGAGGTAAAGGTCAGCCCGGTGATGAAGAGGGTTGAACGGCGCGAGCACGAGATCAGGTTGGCTCAAAAGATCGTGGATTTGTGCAGATGCTCCAAGCAGTGCCCGGGAAGGTAGATGGAAACATTTTGCACGATGCGTATAAATAAGGAATTAAGATGGGAATATTAATCGATGGGAAGTGGCAGGACATTTGGTATCTGACGGAGGAAACCCAAGGGCGCTTTGTTCGTTCAGCGGCCCAGTTTCGTAACTGGATTACCGCAGATGGTTCTGCTGGGCCAAGTGGGCGTGCGGGGTTTAAAGCAGAAGCGGGACGCTATCATTTATATGTGTCTTATGCCTGCCCCTGGGCAAATCGCACCCTGATCTTTCGCAAAATTAAAGGTCTGGAAAAAATGATTTCCTTATCCGTCGTGCATTGGCATATGGCTGAAGAAGGCTGGACTTTTGACGACGGTGAGGGTGTTATTGCCGATCCACTTTTTAATGCAGCCTATTTACGCGATATTTATCTACAAGCTAACAACAGCTACTCAGGCCGTGTTACGGTTCCCGTTCTTTGGGATAAAAAGACTCACACCATTGTTTCCAACGAGTCGGCGGAAATCATCCGCATGTTTAACAGTCCTTTTGATGATTTAGGGGCTGCCGATGGCGATTATTATCCTGAAAAATTGCGCGAAGATATTGAGCTTCTCAATGACCGTATCTATGACACAGTAAACAACGGCGTTTATAAAGCGGGCTTTGCCACCACGCAGGAAGCTTATGAGGAAGCGGTGACTCCGTTATTCGAAACTCTGGATTGGTTAGAGCAAAGGCTGGCAACTCAACGCTATTTAACCGGCAATCAAATCACTGAAGCAGACTGGCGTTTATTTACAACGTTGACTCGTTTTGATCCCGTATATGTTGGACATTTCAAATGTAACTTAAAACGTCTGGTTGATTATCCGAATCTTTGGGCCTACACGCGCGATCTTTATCAACAGCCGGGCGTTGCTGGAACGATTAATATGCACCATATTAAAAATCATTACTATGGCAGTCACACCACTATCAATCCAAGCGGTGTAGTGCCTTTAGGACCAGTGCTGGACTTTAACGAATCGCATTCCCGCGATAAGCTATAAATCCAAGCTTAATTTTTATTTTCTATCAATTGGTAAAAAATAAAATCAACGTAAATTACATATCCAAGAAATTATTATGAAAACAGGCGTCATCGGTTTAGGAGCTATGGGTATCGGCATGGCTATGAATCTTTACAAAACAAATCATCTTCAATCTTTCTGGAATCGAAGTCCAGATCGTGCACAGAATCTGGCGGATCAAACAGGCCTTGTCGCTGCAGGTTCTCCAGCTGAAGTAGCTGAACAATGTGAGTTAATCATTATTTGTGTGTCACGAGATACTGATCTATTAGAAGTAGTCAACGCGATGTTATCAGGGGTGCGAAAAAACTCTGTGGTTATCGACACTTCGACGGTGAGTTCTGACACAGCGAAACAAGTTGCCGCCCTGTTAAAAACAGTTGGTGCGGACTTTCTTGATAGTCCGGTTTCAGGCGGTGTAGAAGGTGCGAAAAACGGCACAATGGCGATGATGATCGGTGGCGATGAAGCCGTGCTTGAATCGGTGCGTCCCGTACTTGAAACCATTGGTGGCAATATCGTTTATATGGGGCCGACTGGTAGCGGTCAGGCGACCAAAGCGGTGAATCAAATTATGGCAGCCGGGATTAACCAGGCTGTGACCGAAGCGTTAGCGTTTGGTCAGTCGATGAATCTAAATATGGATAAGGTGGTCGACGTGGTTGGATCGGGGGCAGCTGCAAACTGGTTTCTGGATCACCGTGGCAAGACAATGCTGCAGAATAAATTTGATACAGGGTTTAAGGTCGCCTTGCACCATAAAGATTTAATGATCTGTCGGGATATGGCTGAGAAAAATTCTGGAACGATACTACCCACCGTAGAAATGACCTTATCCAATTACCAAAAACTTATGGACGATGGTCATGGAGAGGAAGATATTTCTGCTTTGTTTCGGATAAAGAAAGGTATGCACGAAAAATAGCAGCTCAGGCTAATCGTCATTCAGTAACGTCACTTTTTTTCAGATAACGCTAATGCGGCACATGACACTTATCACTTCAACGTGAAATCGACACGGTTAGGCTTACCCTTATCCTTCATGGCTTCTGCCGTCAATTTGGGTGCCACTAGGAACATTCGCTCGTTCGCCACTTTACCTTGCTCTTCCAGATGTCGCTTGACCAACAATGCACGGTGCTCAGCTAGCGCCTTCAGTTCGTTATTGCCGATCGGTGCGTTTAATATCATTAAATTTTCCATTTCTTTCGGCGGTAGGGATTTTAAAAAGCCGATAAAATTGCGCGGTTTTGAAAACTTCTCTGCCTTGTAGGCTCGCTCAAGAAATTTTGGGTATTCCTCAGGACTGATAGTCACCTCCTCAAGGTTGACGGTAGCGCCATCAGATTTCAGACTGCGAATTTTTTGCGCCTTTATTTTTTGCGTGACATAGACACGACGGGCGCCATCACGATCGGTGACAGGGTCAACACGGCCGGCGATTTCCAGTTTAAGCGCAGGGCGATCATTAAGTGCTTTGGCCAGTGTAGCGAGCTTGGTCAGTGCCTCCGGTGTCAAGCTGCTTATGCCGGGTGCAAATTCTACATAACCCAGTTCATCACCACCGCCAAAAGCTGAGGCCAGCAGCGAGAACGGCGAAATGATGGCTTTGGTTATCAGATTAATGAAGACCTTGAAAATGATACCGCCAATGCTGAATTTCGGGTCGGATAGTGAACCAGAAATCGGCAGGTTAATGTCGATTTCACCACGGCTATTTTTCAACAGTGAGACAGCAAGTAACACTGGCAATTTGAGCGCATCAGGGCTATCCACCTTTTTGCCGAAGGTTAACTGATCGAGAAATATGTTGTTCTTGGCATTCAACTTGCCATTCTCGATATGATATTTTACATCGACTCTCAGCTTACCTTTGGTGATCGGATACCCCGCATATTTTGCCGCATAGGGTGTTAGACGAGTCAGTTCGATTCCCTGAGCTTTGGCTGCCAAGTCAAGAAATAGTAGGGTACCAAGCGGGTTGATCTTGCCGGTTATTTCCAATACGCCATCATCGTCAATTTTGCCATTCATAACGAGGTCAGCTGGTGCGGTGTCGTCAGACGCAACCTTTGAAACTGAGCCGGTCAGACCAGTCAGGTTAGCACTGTAGCTGGGCTTGATGAAGTTGTCGGAAAAAGAGATGTTGCCGCCTTGTAGTGTAGTTTGTCCAATGCGTATTAATGGTCTTACACTTGCCTTTTGAATGGCCGGAGCTTCGCCTGTCGCCTGCGCTGGGATAATGGCAGCCGCTTCTGAGGAATTGTCTTTTGAGGGTGTAGCTTGCGTCAGGCTGGTGGGGGTGAGCTGTCCCTGTCCATTTTTTGTTGCGATATCCTGTAAATTAATGTGCCCGTCGGCATTAACAATAATCCGTGCATAAAAGTCAGAAAGCGCAATATTACCTAGCGTTACTGCCAAGGGGTTTTTCTGTGTGTTGTTCTGTGCATTTATATTGCCGATGTACAACGATTTCCAACGTATGAAGTCATCGCCGCTGATTTTGTCCAATGTGTGGATATCGGCCAGATTAATTGAGCCAACGTAGCTAGCGCGCAGCGGTCGATGTTCAGGTAGTTGCACCATCAGCTCGCCCTTGGCACTAACATTGCCACTGGTAAAAATGGCATTGATCTGGTCTGCGAAGTAAGGCTGAAATGCCTTTACACCAAGCTTTTTGCTATCGATTTTAAGAGTTACGCCGAACGGACGTAATGTCAGGGTGCCATTAGCACTCAGATTGGCCCGCTTGTTGTGGCTAAGTTTGAGGGTCAATGGCGAGGGAGTTGAAGTGGCAGCTTCAGTCATTAGGGCAATATTTTCAAGTGTGAAGTCCACGTTACTCAGTTGCTGCACTGCAGCCTTGCCCTCATTTTGAGGTGCCACCTTGGCGTCGCTAAAGTGAATATCGGATTGCTCGACTTTCAGCTGCTTCAATGATGCCTCCCAAGCGCCGCGCTTGGCAGGCGTATCGAGGTTAGGCGTGGGGGTTTTTGTTGCACGGCGATTGCCTGCAAGCATTGCCATTAAATCTATTTCACCTTTTGAGTTGCGCTCGACTTTTATTTTGGCAGCATTAACGACTAGGCCATCGAGCACGGCGATTTGTTTGACGAGGTCAAACTGAAAGCCATCAAGCATGATGTCTTTGGCAGTGATGCTGCTGTTTTTTTCTTTTGGCAGCTTCACTTGCAGGTTGTGCAGGTGGGCACTGGCATTAGTGAGCACCAGATTAACGCCGCTTTCCGGCCAAGTCAGTTGATAAGGTAATTTGGCATCCAGCAGCGTATCTTCCAGTTCGGCGGCAAAAGCTGGGGCAAAATATGTGCGAAAGTGTTGCGGCTGCAGAGCCGTGATTTCCAAATCGCCTTGTAAAGATTTACCGTTGAGCATGAGGGCTCCCTGATGACTCAAGGTTTCACCCGCGTCGGTTTCTAACTTGATATTTACAAGTGCTGGCGTATTTCCTTCCGTGCTGAATTTAGACAGACTGGCATCCAGTCGCTTGATCGTCAGTGCCGCAGGGCCAAACGCAGGGTCAGTCGTGGCATCCTGCCAATTTATGTGCCCGTCCACAATCTCGGCACCGGCGAGCAAAAATTCAAATGGCTTGGACTCGGTGGTTGTGGCAGGCTGTTTGCTTGAAGGTACACCTGAGCTGTTGCTGGATTTTTCTTGCTGAACTGTCGAAGGCGATGTAAATGCATGCACAAGATTAAGCGAACCATCCTGCAGACGCTTCACTTGCACATCTGGCTTTTCCAGTTTAATTTCTCGTAAACGCACCACACTGTTCAACGGCTCCACGCTATCAAGCACAACCGATAGTTTGTCCCATTGCACCAACGGTGCTCCCGATTTTTCCTGCAGCTGTAATTTACTGACGCTGGCATCACCGCTGATGACGACACTTTGCGTGCTATCGCTTGTTTTAAAATCGACATTCAGGCGTGTATCCAACAAGCCGGAGACCAATTTGAAATTTAACTGAACGGGTACAAATGGCATATAGGTTGCCAGCGACAGGCCATCGATGTTGATCTGTGCTGAAGCGTCGTGTGACGTGGCAAACGGCTTGGCTTTAGCCTTGATAGCGAGTGGCGTGCCATTTAGTTTTGCGCTAAACGCCGGGAAAGTAAAAATCTCGACATCGCGCGGCAGGTTTGAAAGAAAGGGAATCGATAGGTCGAAATCTGAAATGGTGTGACGAGATTGCAGCACACGGTCGTCGAAATCAATGCGACCTTGCTGGATGTGAATATTGTTTAGCGAGAAACGTGCAGGCGCATTATCAGATTTTGGATTAGCCAAAATTTTGTTGACTATGTCCGAAAAATTGAAGCGGTTTTCTTCTAGACGGATGATGCGCACAACCGGTTGTGTAACTCGAATTTCATTGATTACGGGTGCCAAACGTCTAACGCTAGCCAACGAGGCATTCACGTAAAGTTCATCTATCGCCAGAGTCTTTTCTTGTTGTTGACCCGCTTCATAGATGGAGATGTCACGTATCGTTGCTGACAGCGTAAAGGGGTTAATATTGACTTCGCCGAAATCAACCTTTCGTCCTATTTCTTCGCCAATTTTTTTGGCTACAAATGATTTGACGATTGGTGGCCCGGCAAAAAAAAGAAGTGTGATTAAAACGAGAAAAACTATAACAACGATTTTGCCAATTGAAAGCAATTGTCGCTTATGCTTCTGAGTAAGGTTCAGTGCGGGTTTGCGCATAAAAGCCATCATAAGATTACTCGTTTTCCATCAAAATAACCGCGTCTTCAGCAGCTGGCTTAACGGATCAACTTTAAAACAATGTGATTATCCTGTCCGTATTAAGACTCTAGCAAAGAATCAATGGTTCACACCGAAACAGCTTTATGAACTTACCTAAAAAAGCCAAGAATGTTTGCCCATAAACCAAACAGTTTATGCCTTACTGTAAGTGCCATTTTCCATACCACCCAGGTCGGAGCCATCTAATCACAAGGATTACTGTGAATGGTCAAGTCTGGCAAGCAGCATCCTACCGATGCTGATGCATCATTTTCCACCACGGGTCGTGGTAGCGAGCAACGAAAAAATTGATTCAGAGAGCGAGATATGGCAAGAAAAACAAGGCTAATATTTTGCTACATTGTTTGACCGCCACCAGAATTATACTTTACACATAAAAAAGACCTACATTACTGCAAACTTTATAATTTATTTGGTGGATTGTGAAAGACTCGAACTCTCGACCAACGGATTAAAAGGCAGCATTAATAAATTAATAACTATTATATAACAACAACTTGAAAATATTTCCAGCTTAAAACAATGTCAAATCTGCCTAAATAAATGTCTATAACGCTCACTTAGACACAAATTTGGCACCATAAAGTTTATTAAATACCCATGGTCCAAGCTTGCCAAGTATGTAACAAATCCATTTTAGATATTTAGCATTTATGGCGGTTATATGCGCCTTGCCATAATGTTAAAACTAATAGTTTCCGTAAGCTATGTAGTGCGCTGGAAGAGATAAATCTGGACAATGGAAAGTATCTGTAAAATTATCATAATGTATAATCAGTCTAATCAATGGGCAACAATACTGCGGCAGTACCCGTAACTTTGGTTAACATGCTTATAAAATCTGAAGCGAACGGTACAATCCTCGATGGACAATAATATTTTCTTTCATGTTCAGTCGAGCATCTTTATTTTTATACCGGAAAACTTGGTGCGTTTGTTGCTTAGGCTGATTGCCTATAACACTAAAGTGAAACAGGGTTTCAAGTACGCGCTGATAATCGTTTGATGTTATTTTTCCTTCTGCCACAGCAAGCTCAAATTGCTGTTTAAATTCCTCTATCCTGATAGTCTGTTTTCGTAGAATTGTAAATAGATTTAAAATTTTGTGAATGTCCGGTATAACGCCATGAATTTCGTCTTCTAATTCGCTGCGAAGATGATTGGAAAATGCTGTATCGGCATCGGCCACAATTGCAGGTGTTATTCTGTTTAGATGTTTGTTATTGGCTTTTTCTGCACATATTTGCAAATATCGTATGTAATCTCGAGGTCGTAGAAATGAACTGCGGGTAATATAGTCAAAGATTGGCATTCCGCTTCTTTTTTGGTGACCATATTTCACGTCCCCACTTTCCATAATTTTCATCCAAGCTTGATTGAAGGTTAAAATCGAGCCATTTGGGTCAATGGCACGTGAGATTCGGAAAGCAAGCATGTTTTGTATAGAAATACGTTCCCAATCTAGGTCAATCCGATAATCAGTCCATTTAGTTTTGTCTGGATCTTGTAGTATCTCGTAAATATCATCCCGCAAGAAAATTACTGGGTAATATGCCCATTTTGAGAACTTCGATCTAACGTCTTGAGCAGCTTTAAAAAGACCAGTCAATAACTGAGTGTACCTTATGTGTTTTTCAGGCTCGGCAATGTCTTTATAATCTTCATCAAGTTCATCAAAAATAATCAAATATTTCGAATCGCCAAGATTCTGAATTAGAAACTTCTCAAGAACATCAACTCGTTCAATCCAATTTGAATTTTCTACTGTTATGTGCTTTTTGTTTCCGCCGATACCAAAACCGATCTCTAAAATTTTTACATCAAACTTAAAACCAGTCCATCGCTCAACTGCAGCAGGTAACGCGCTAGAAATATCATCATTAAACAAATTTTTTAGTTTATCTCTAACATCGCCAGCAACACTGTTGTTTTCAATTAATAACTTGCAAGTCGTAGAGTAAATCAAATATTTCCATAAAGTTATATATTGATTTGGCGAAGTAAATCCTTTGTCCTCCAGCTCATAGAACTTATTGAATGGAAAGTTTTTAAAGGTCAGCTTTTGCGAAAAAGTACATGCTTCTTTCTTTGTGATGAGATTTTCAGTAATAGCGGTTTTACCAGTGCCTTTCCTTCCAATTATATAAAGTTTTTTCCCATTAACAATACGATCAACTGTACGTGTGTGATAAAAATAGCGCTCGTTATCCTCCAATTTTGCTTCTAATTTCCATTCTTCAATCTCTTCAAGTACTGACATTATTTATCCTTCATTAATTCTCCCGCTCAAGTAACACGGGGGGCTCCAAATACATTACCCAACAATCTAACAGCAAAATCTCCTCGCTACTAGACTAAAAACTCAAGGCAGACGATTTTTGACAGCGCGCGCTGGGTGCTCGTCGGCCTAACCATTACATTTGAACCGTACGATGATGCACGAGGTAGAAGCACGCAGAATGGACAGACTCTCACCAAACTAGCTGCACTCCGTATAAAGACCAGAGTGCGGAGTGCGGTAGCATGTCAAGGCTGCGAAGAACCGAAGATTTGGCCTTTACATGCTGCGGCGCGCAGCAATACATCCCGATCAAGCCAAAGCGACAAAAGCAATTCACGTCCCGCTTAATTCGGTTGCAATGGCTGTATTACTTCAGCAGGTTGGTAAACACACCACAAAGGTATTCACGCGTTCAAGGGAAACCCAATTGTTGGGCAAACACACTTGCATGGCGGGCGCTCTAAAGCGTGTTGATATTGGGGAATTTAGATGGCACGATCTGCGGCATACATGGGCGAGTTGGTTGGCGCAACAAGGTACGCCCCTAAATGTTCTCAAAGGACTGAGTGGATGGGAGTCGGATGTGATGGTGAATCGGTATGCTCATCTGTCTAAACCGCAACTTATGGAACTTTCCGAGTTAGTTTCAAATGTCCTTGATAGCACAATTTTGGCACAATCCAAAAACAAAAAGGCTAGCAAAATTCGCTAACCTTATGTTTATTTGGTGGGTTGTGAGCGACTCGAACGCTCGACCAACGGATTAAGAGTCCGATGCTCTACCAACTGAGCTAACAACCCATAGAAAAATCTGAGGGGCGAATTGTAGGCAGACTGGCGAAATTGTCAAATTTTTTTCTGTTTTTAGCCCCTGTTTTTGGTGAACGTTAATGTGTCCCGTAACAAATAAATTATGCATGATTTTTCAGCAGGCGGATTCAAGTTCGAAGTGAAACATAGGTTGTAGCAGGCGTTCTCATTGCCTTTTAAAGTTTGATTGATACTTCTGACTGCATCGCAATCAGCCCCTTCCCCGCCCGCAAAATATAGCTGCCGCACAATCCTAATAACTACGTACCTGAACCCCTGATTTTCACAAAACGATAGCAGGTAACAGATATTTAAGGGCGCCTCTAAGTTTAAAAAAGACCAAAAACATACGCAGGCTTTGAATTGTTGTGCCTGAATAATATGCTATGTTATAGTTTTTATCAGGTAACTTGTAACTAGGTTATGTCACTGCTGGTTGATTCTAAAAAAATATCGCTATTGGACAATCTGGGTTGATAACAGAATTATTATTTGGAATGCTGCCTAAGTTTTCTACCCATCACGACTCTAAGGTATGAATGCCATGGACGAAAAAAATGATAACGCCAAGTTTCGTATAGACCAATGGCTGTGGGCTGCACGTTTTTTTAAAACGCGATCATTATCTGTGGATGCTTTAGCGTGCGGCAAGGTATTATGCAATGGCGTGCGTGTTAAGCCTGCAAAATCGGTTGTAGTAGGCGATGTGCTTTCTATCCGCCTTGGGCCATACCAATTCGTAGTAGAGGTGTTAGCTCTGTCCAGTAAACGAGGGCCCGCTCCCCAAGCGCAGATGCTTTACAGTGAGACGGAAGAAAGTCTCCTGATGAGGAAAACTCTATCTGATGAGTTAAAAGCACAACCGACACCCACTTTTCTCAAAGGAAGGCCAACTAAACGCGATCGAAGAGAAATTGAGAAGCTAAAGGATAGTGTTTGGTAATAATAACCTTGCACGCTTACTCTAGAGATACTGCCTGCTAATGGTGTTATTTTTGTTCTAAATTCGGTATGAATACTTGTTTTCTACATTTTCAGTGTCTGATATTCAGCTAAATGCCGGAGCATGCATAATGTACAGCATGTTGTGGCAGTACCGTTCCGCTGCATAAAGAAATTACCGCTTAAAAAAATTCGATGCTTTCTGAAATCTTGTTGGAGGGCTACTGTAATTTCCAGTTAGTCTTTGAAGTGTGTGCGTTAGCGAACAGACCGAAATTAAAAATTGTAAGAAACTTCCACTGAGTTCTATTACCGCCAATTTCACTCTAATCAAAATTAAAGGAGATAGTAATTATGCAAAATACAACTTCAACTAAAGTAGAAGACACAGTGGCCAACGCAGAAAAATTGGCTCATCGGACGGGAACCGCAGTTGGGAATGTTGTGGATGCTACAACATCCGCCGGAAAGCAGGTTGGAGCAGTCGCAAGTAGCGAAATGTCCAACCTGCGGGACGAATTAGATGATTTAATTTCTCGCATGCCTAGCTTATCTGATGTTGATTTAGAGGAGGCCAAGGATAAATTGATGGAGAAAATGGCATCTGCAAAAGTAGTTGCAAAAATCGTGGCCGCCGATGCGCGCAAACATTTCAATGATGGAGTCGATTGCTCCAGAGGATATGTTAAAGAACACCCTTTACAAGCAGTGGGATATGCAGCTGCAATTGGTTTTTTACTTGGTCTATTAGTTTCACGGCGCTAAATTGATTCGCTGCAGTGAACTTGAACTCCTAAGTTGAGATAAATGTCATGTTCATACAAGTCAATAAAGTAAAACAGCTGAGCTTGAAGGTTTACTGAATCCATAGGGCACCTCTAAAATTCCAATTTTGCGAGCAGCCGCTTTGCGGCTAGCCTGCTTACCTACTTCGTCACAGCTCGGCGTTACTCTAAAAAATTATCGCTTACATATCAAATATATGCTGCACTAAAATTTTATACTCGTGCCTTGTCTTGCTTAAAAAATTGAATTTATTAGAGGCGCCCCATTGTTATTCTTTGTGGAAAATTCAACTGTAGAAAGTATTATCAGTGAGTCGCTTGTCAATTGTAAAAAATCATTTCAGTTTTTCTAAATAAAACAGATAGCATGACGCATGCGCTTAACGGCATATTGTTGTGCCAGAAGCATTTGGAACTTGGGTTGCATTCTGGTTTTAGGTTAGAATTCACTCGGTTTTTTTCTGGGTATAGGAATTCGTGGCATTAATTGTTCAGAAATATGGTGGCACTTCGGTAGGCAGTCCGGAACGCATGAAGAACGTGGTGCGTCGCGTTGCGAAATTTAAAGCACTTGGACATCAAATAGTCGTCGTGGTCTCCGCCATGAGCGGTGAAACCAATCGATTGATCGGGCTGGCGAAAGAAATGCAAGCACAGCCTGATCCGCGTGAGCTTGATATGGTAATTTCTACCGGCGAACAAGTGACCATTGGGTTAGTGTCGATGGGGTTGATGCAGGAGGGATTGAAGGCTAAAAGCTACACGGGTGCGCAAGTCAAGATTATCACCGACAGCGCTTTCACCAAGGCACGTATTCTTAGTATAGATGAGCAAAACATTCGCGCCGATTTGGCTAACGGATATGTGGTTGTAGTGGCAGGGTTTCAAGGCATAGACAGCAAGGGAAATATTACCACCTTGGGACGAGGTGGTTCTGATACTACTGGAGTGGCTATTGCTGCAGCGCTTCACGCAGACGAATGCCAGATTTATACCGATGTTGATGGCGTATACACTACCGATCCTCGCCTAGTGCCGGAAGCACGCCGCCTCAAGACCATTACCTTCGAGGAGATGCTAGAGATGGCTAGCCTCGGCTCCAAGGTATTGCAAATCCGCGCCGTTGAATTTGCCGGGAAATATAGGGTTAAGCTGCGCGTGCTATCAAGCTTCGATGAAGAAGGCGATGGTACGCTGATCACTTTTGAGGAAAACGATAAGATGGAACAGGCGATAATTTCAGGTATAGCCTTCAACCGTGACGAAGCCAAGATCACCGTACGCGGCGTACCGGACAAACCGGGCATTGCTTACCAGATACTGGGGTCCATAAGTGAAGCCAATATTGACGTGGACATGATAATTCAGAACGTCGGCGTGGATGGTACTACTGATTTTTCCTTTACCGTGCATCGCAATGAATTCGATAAAGCGATGGATATTCTAAAAAACCAAGTGCAAAGTCACATAGGTGCACGAGATGTAGTGGGCGACAATAAGACTGCCAAAGTATCGGTAGTTGGCGTCGGAATGCGTTCGCACGTCGGTATCGCCAGCAAAATGTTTCGCACCTTAGCGGAAGAGGGAATTAATATTCAGATGATTTCCACTTCGGAAATTAAAATCTCCGTTGTTATTCATGAAAAATACCTGGAGTTGGCTGTGCGCGTGCTTCACAAGGCATTCGATTTGGATCAAGAACCAGCATAGCGGTATTTTTTAATACAGAGCATTTTATAAACATCCAATTTTGCGGGCAGCCGCTTTGCGGCTAGCCTGCTTACCCGCTTCGTCACAATACAACGTTATTCGGAAAAAATGATCGCTAACATATCAACCATATGCCGCGCTCAAATTTTCACGCGTGCCTTGTCTTGCTTGGACATTTGAATTTTTAGAAGCACCCTAAAGAAATTAGTCTGAACGAGGAGTGTTTGCACTACATGACTGGTAGTGGGTAAGCACTTCGATAAGTGCGAGATGAACAAGAGGTTTTAGCTATCATTGCCGGAATGCTAGCCAGAAAGGATCGAAAAAGCACGGGTGCTTCGTGCCTAACCTCTGAGCATAGTTTTGGATGACGTCGAATACAATAGCGCGCCACCAATGGCATCCTCCTTGAGAGTATGTGTTCCAACATAATCATTTGTCAGTGCTCACTGATGCTATTCGTACAACGTGGGGTATCGACATGAGGCGATCAATGTAAGCCATCGCAATCGCTGAAGCCACGAATGTCACGTGTATCATGGTTTGCCACAACAAGGTTTTTTCGTCCAGGTTCGGGGCATTGATAAATGCCTTTAGCAGGTGAATGGATGAGATGCCGATAATGGCGGTGGCCAATTTTATCTTAAGCAGATTTGCATTGACGTGCGATAACCAGTCCGGTTCATCTGGGTGGCCTTCTAGATTTAAGCGGGAAACGAAAGTTTCGTAACCACCCACGATCACCATAATGAGGAGATTAGAAATCATCACCACATCGATCAAGCCGAGAACGATTAACATGATGTCGGATTCACCAAGGTGCGGAACTTTTTCAACCAGGTGTATTAGCTCTACCATGAAGTGAAATACGTAAACGCATTGAGCAATAATTAATCCAAGATACAGCGGCAATTGCAGCCAGCGGCTCCCAAACAAAATGGCCGTCATCGGTTTATAACGTTTGTACGTACTTTTTTGTTGCATGATTTTCCTTGAGTGGTGTTGCTATATTTAGAATGTTGTGTCGCTTTTGTGTTGTCATTGGTTTCGGATACGCCCACTGTCGCATTGAAGTAACCCGGCACAGCAAAGGACAGAAAAGCAAAGCGCCATCCGCCGTATGATAACCTCATTTCGTTTATTCGCAGTTACGAGCCCCCCTAAAAATTCAATTTTGCGAGCAACTGCTTTGCAGCTTGCTTGCCTGCTTACCTCGCCTCATTACAATGCGGCGTTACTAAAAAAATAATCAATTACGTATCAAGCATATGTAGCACTTAATTTTTTTACTTATGTCTTGTCTTGCTTAAGTGCGCAGGGCTTTAGTCACGACTTCGCGGGTAAGGTGAGGGGCAAATAGCTCGATGAAGTGATATGTAAAGCCGCGCAGGAACTCGTTGCGACGGATGGCAATGCGCGTCGTGCTGGATTGAAATAGATTGCCAGTATCTATCGTGCGTAAAAGTGTATCTCGTTCTGGAATAAATGCCATTTGGGCGACTATGCCGATACCTAAGCCTAATTCCACATAAGTTTTAATTACGTCTGCATCAATAGCAGTGAGTACGATGTTTGGCGTTATGTTGTGTGCATTGAAGGCGGCGTTGATTTTACCGCGTCCACTAAATGCGAAGTCGTAAGTGATAATGGGATATTGAGCAATTTTTTTCAGCGTCAATTTTTTTTCCGCCAATAGCGGGTGCCCAATCGGCACCACGATACAGTGGTGCCATTCATAGCAAGGCAAGGTTGTCAGCTCGCCGTACATAATAAGACTTTCAGTGGCGATAGCGATGTCTGCTTCTCCATCAAGTACCTGCTGCGCAATTTGAGTGGGGCTACCCTGATGCAGGCTGAGTTTAACTTCTGGATAACGCTTAATAAATTGTTTGACCACTGGCGGCAAGGCATAGCGTGCCTGGGTATGAGTGGTAGCGATGGTAAGTGAGCCACTACTCTGGCTGCGGAATTCCTGTCCCACTTGTTTTAAGTTACCTACATCATGAAGCATGCGCTGGGCAATTTCGAGCACGGCCTTGCCGGGTTCGGTGATTGCGGTGAGGCGTTTGCCATTACGCACAAATATCTCGATTCCCAATTCCTCTTCCAAAGATTTTATCTGCTTGCTCAGCCCGGGTTGCGAGGTGTAAAGCGCTTTCGCTGCATCGGAAATATTTAGTTCTTGGTGAACAATCTCATGCAGGTAGCGCAATTGTTGCAAATTCATGGCGAATTTTCTTATAACAATAAATTATAAAATACTAACATATTGTTATTTGATAACCATATGGAGGTAGGCTACTATGCGCGCCGATTTAGGGAGTTTAGATGGATTGGCTTTATACATTTTCTGGTTTTGTGGTCGGCTTTGTCGTCGGCGTAACCGGTGTTGGCGGCGGCTCCTTAATGACACCGTTACTCGTGCTTGTGTTCGGCATTGCCCCGGCCACGGCAGTCGGCACTGACTTGCTGTATGCGTCGTTGACAAAAATGGGCGGCATTTGGGTTCATGGGCGACGCGGCACCGTAGATTGGAAGGTGGTTAAGCAGCTGGCTATGGGCAGCTTGCCCGCCGCGTTGCTCAGTATGGCGCTGCTTCATTATTTGGCGTTAGACGAGAAGCATCTGAAGTCGCTGATTACCAGCGTATTGAGTGTTGCATTGCTGCTGACTGCTATGGCACTGCTGTTCAAGCCATATTTGACAAAGCTCGGGAAACGCCCGGATGGTGTGATGTTTGAACTGCATGCGCATCATTTAACCGGTGCGACTATATTAACTGGTGCGGTTTTAGGTGTGCTGGTAACCATTTCATCGGTTGGTGCAGGTGCGCTGGGCGTGGTGGTGTTGTTGTTCCTGTATCCGCGCGCACCTATGGCGAAGATCGTCGGCACTGATATTGCACACGCAGTGCCGCTTACTTTGGTCGCCGGGTTGGGTCACGCCGCGCTAGGTACGGTAGATTACGGGCTACTGGGCAGTTTGTTGCTGGGTTCGTTGCCTGGAATTTATCTGGGCAGCCATATTGGTATAAAGATCCCAGACCAGGTGTTGCGCCCGATTCTGGCGACCATGTTGACTGCTATTGGTGTCAAGTTGATGCTGTACTGAAAATTATTACTTGATTGATAAAATGTGTTTTTAAAATGGGCCGCAGAGGCAAGTTTACTTAACTTGGCTTTATAATACGCCGTTATGTAAGGAAATTGAAAAATGTATAAATACGATTTTTATGACCAACAAATTGTTGATGAGCGCGTAGTCCAGTATCGTGACCAAGTGCGCCGCCGTTTGTCAGATGAACTGTCAGAAGATGAGTTTCGTATGCTGCGATTGCAGAACGGACTTTATATGCAAATCCATGCCTATATGCTGCGTATCGCAGTGCCCTATGGCATGCTGTCCTCTGCACAGATGCGCATGTTTGCGCACATAGCACGCAAATACGATCGTGGCTATGGTCACTTCACAACGCGTCAAAATATCCAATTTAATTGGATCAAACTGGAGGAAACACCGGATATTTTAGCTGATCTTGCCTCAGTTGAAATGCACGGAATTCAGACCTCTGGTAACTGCATCCGCAACATCACATCCGATGAATATGCTGGCGTTGCGGCAGATGAGATTATTGACCCGCGCCCGTATGCCGAAATTCTTCGCCAGTGGAGCACTTTCCATCCGGAGTTTGCCTACTTGCCGCGCAAATTCAAAATCGCAATAAATGGTGCAACCGAAGACCGCGCCGCGATCGCGGTGCATGATATCGGGCTGTCCGTGCTCAAAAATGAGCAAGGTGAAATTGGTTTCCGGGTGTTGGTAGGTGGCGGCACGGCACGCACACCTATTGTCGGTAGCGAAATATGCGGCTTTTTGCCATGGCAGCATGTGTTGACGTACATTGAATCCATAATGCGTGTTTACAACCAATATGGCCGCCGCGACAATATGTACAAGTCACGCATCAAGATACTGGTTAAAGCCATCGGGATTGAAGAGTTCAGACGTCAGGTCGAAGCAGATTGGGCTGATATAAAAGATGGTCCAGGCACTTTGACGCTGGAAGAGCTAAACCGTGTCGCGGCCTACTTTACAGCGCCCGCTTATGAATCATTACCGGAAAATGATCCTGCTGTGGCGTTATTCAAGGCCGAAAACAAAGCTTTTGCAAACTGGTTACAACGCAACGTGAAGCCACACAAGATTCTTGGCTATGCAGCTGTGGTGCTGTCTCTTAAAAAAACGGACATAGCGCCGGGAGATGCGAGCGCGGAGCAAATGGATGTTGTTGCAGATATGGCAGATCGTTTCAGTTTCGGCGAACTGCGAGTCACGCATAAGCAAAACTTGGTGCTGGCCGACGTTAAACAATCTGACCTTATCCGCCTTTGGGAAGAATCAACAGAGCATGGCATGGCGTCGCCAAATATTGGTTTGCTAACCGATGTCATCTGCTGCCCCGGTGCAGATTTCTGCACCTTGGCATTTGCTCGATCGATCCCGCTGGCAAAATTGATTGCAGAGCGTTTCGACAACCTCGATTTTCTTCATGACATTGGTGAAATCGAGCTTAATATTTCAGGTTGCGTCAATGCTTGCGGACATAATCATATTGGCAATATTGGCGTTATCGGTGTCGACAAGAAGGATGGTGGTGAGTGGTATCAGGTGTCGGTTGGTGGTGCACAGGGTAACGATACGGCAATCGGTAAAATAATTGGCCCATCCTTTAACTTTCAACAAATGCCTGAGGTAATTGATCGGCTGCTGCAAGTTTATGTGCGTGAGCGCTTTGAAGAAGAACTTTTTATCGACACGGTACGCAGGATAGGCATGGCACCTTTTAAAGAATATGTGTATGCAACACCGATCAATACAGAAGGTGCGATTGATAAAGATGCTTATGGGTTTATAAATAAGCCAGATAATTATACAGTTCAACGTAAATCGAGGTTTTAACAAACATGATTATTAAAAATAAAGCCATTGTCAGCGATGATTGGACCATCCTCCGTCTGAGTGAAAATGAGACGCCAGAATCAATCACCGTTCCTGCCGGCAAAATGATTGTTCCGCTCACAGTGTGGCAGGCGCAACGGGATAATCTGCAAGCTCGTGCTGAGCTGGGTGTCTGGCTTGCCAGTCATGAGAGGCCGGAAGAGTTGAAAGGCGAGGTGGGAAAATTTGATGTCATCGCTGTTGATTTCCCTAAATTCGGGGATGGCCGTGGTTATTCAATTGCTTACAATTTACGCGCCCGTCTCGGCTATGTTGGCGAATTACGTGCTATCGGTGATGTGTTGCGTGACCAGATGTTCTACATGCAACGCGTCGGCTTTGATTCATTTGCGCCACGCCCGGACAAGAACATCCATGATGCACTAAAGGGTTTGACTGACTTTTCAGAAATCTATCAAATTTCTTTGGATCAAAAATTACCACTATTCCGTCGTGTAAAACGCGATGGAATTGCAACAGCAGGTTCCGCAAATGACTGAGTTTCAACAAAAAATTGATCAAGTACGCTCTGTGTTGGCGGATGCTGTGCACGACTACGCACCCGTTATTTTTGCTAACAGTTTGGGAGCGGAAGATATGGTGCTGACCGATTTGATCGACAAATATCAGCCCGAGATCGAAATGTTTAGCTTGGACACCGGCCGTCTGCCGCAAGAAACTTACGACCTGATGCAAGAAGTTCGTGCACATTACAGCGTGCCGCTGCAAATTTTTTTCCCCGAGGCTCAGCGGGTCGAAGAGTACGCTGCCCAAAATGGGGTGAACGGCTTTTATGAGAGTGTCGAGCTGCGTAAACGCTGCTGCCATATTCGCAAGGTAGAGCCGTTGCGTCGCGCTCTATCCGGCAAACGTGCCTGGATTACTGGTATGCGTCGTGAGCAAGCGCCCACGCGGGATGTTTTGCAGGTATCCGAGTTTGATGCCGATAATGGATTGCAAAAATTCAATCCGCTACTCGACTGGAGTAATGCTGATGTGTGGAAATACCTCAAGCAGTTTGAGGTGCCCTACAACAAACTGCATGACCGTTTTTTTCCCAGCATTGGTTGCGCACCCTGTTCGCGTGCTATCACACCGGGCGAGAATATCCGCTCCGGGCGCTGGTGGTGGGAGGATACGCAAAATAAGGAGTGCGGTTTACACGTGAACAAGATCACTCCGATCAAGCAGGTATAGTCTGTTTCGGGCTTCGGTAGGTGTCTAAAAAGGTGTGCCTTATCCGCTCGCGACATTTTATTTGTTGAACCATAAATTCAGTTATTTTGAGTTTGTATTTTTAGAAGTTGAGGAAAAATGAGTAATCAATCTTTTACCCATCTGGATGTGCTGGAAAGTGAATCTATCCACATCATGAGAGAGGTGGCGGCAGAATGCAAAAATCCTGCGTTGCTATTCTCAGGCGGCAAGGATTCCATCGTTATGCTGCGCTTGGCAGAAAAGGCTTTTCGCCCGGCGCGCTTGCCTTTCCCACTGGTACATATCGATACTGAGCACAACTTTCCAGAAGTAATCGCTTGTCGCGATAAGCTGGCAGCAGATTTGGGCGAACGGCTAATTGTTCGTTCGCTGGAGGGCTCGATCAAAAAGGGCACGATTGTGCTGAAAAATGCAGATCAGGGACGCAATGCTTTTCAGTCTGTGACCTTACTGGAAACGATTGCCGAGTTTGGGTTCGACGCTTGTATTGGCGGTGCACGCCGTGACGAAGAGAAAGCACGAGCCAAGGAGCGCATCTTTTCTTTCCGCGACGAGTTCGGTCAGTGGGATCCGAAAAATCAGCGTCCAGAGTTGTGGGATACATACAACACTCGGGTGCATGCCGGGGAAAATATTCGCGTGTTCCCGATCAGCAATTGGACGGAAATGGATATTTGGGAATACATAGCACGCGAGAAGCTATATATTCCCGACATCTATTACGCGCATGAGCGCGAGGTGATTAACCGTGATAATGGGATTTTGCCCGTGTCCCATCTGGTGCAACCGAGGCCGGGTGAAAAAGTGGAAAAAATGATGGTGCGTTTCCGTACTGTGGGCGATATGACTTGCACCTGTCCGGTAGCGTCACATGCACGCAACGCGCAGGAAATTATTGAAGAAACGGCTATCACACGCATTACCGAGCGCGGTGCGACACGTATGGACGATCAGACCTCTGAGGCATCCATGGAACTGCGCAAAAAAGAAGGTTATTTTTAATTATGAGCAATACCACACAGCTACTTCGTTTTATCACTGCCGGCAGCGTTGACGATGGCAAAAGCACGTTAATTGGCCGCTTGTTACACGACTCCAAATCTATTTTCGAGGATCAACTTTCTGCCATTACCAAAACCAGCGAGCGGCGCGGCGGAATGGGCGCAGTGGATTTGTCACTGCTCACCGACGGTTTGCAGGCGGAGCGTGAGCAGGGAATTACCATTGACGTCGCTTATCGTTACTTTGCTACGCCCAAGCGCAAATTTATCATCGGTGACACGCCAGGGCATGAGCAGTACACGCGCAACATGGTTACTGCAGCCAGCACAGCAAACCTTACGGTCATTTTGATTGATGCACGCAAGGGCGTGCTTACGCAAACACGCCGCCATACTTATATCGCCAGTCTGGTAGGTGTGCCGCACATTGTGCTGGCCGTTAACAAAATGGATATGGTGGATTATTCGGAAGAAACGTTCGATGCGATTTGCGCAGAGTATCGTGCATTTGCCGCCCAGCTAGGCCTGCATGATATGACCTGCATTCCAATGTCGGCATTAAATGGCGACATGGTGGTGGAGCGCGGCGAAAATTTAAATTGGTATCAAGGCAGCCCACTATTGGAACTGCTGGAAAATGTGGTGATTGACTATGATATCAACACAACCGATTTCCGTTACCCAGTGCAATGGGTATGCCGTCCGCAAACGCAGGAATACCACGATTTCCGCGGTTACATGGGGCGTATTGAGTCGGGCGTTATCACAGTGGGCGATGAAATTACTATCCAGCCTTCCGGTCGCACCACCAAGGTGAAGGAGATCGTCACCTACGATGGCAACCTGCAAAGCGCTCGCGCGCCACAATCGGTTACGCTAACCTTGACGGATGAGATCGATATCTCGCGCGGCGATATGTTCGTGATGTCTGCCACTATGCCGCAAGTTTCCAAGGAATTTGAGGCTATGCTGTGCTGGCTGTCTGAATTACCGCTTGATCTGAATCGAAAATACATAATCAAGCACACCACGCGTGTAGTGAAATGTTCGTTTGCGCGCCTTGACTATCGTGTGGATGTTAATACGCTGGAACAACACAGTAGCGCCACACTCAATATGAACGACATTGCCCGCGTGGCGATGAAGGTGCAGCTGCCGCTGGTATTTGATAGCTACATCAAAAACCGTTTTACCGGCAGCTTTATCGTCATTGATGAGGCAACGAATAACACCGTTGCGGCGGGAATGATTACATAACCTGCAAACTTCACAAATTCGCGTGCTGGCACGATGAAAATCGTGCCAGCCGTGACAGGCACCCATTTACGTCCGCGCATATCACCACCAGGGGTATTCTATATATTCATGTGCCAACCATGAATGCCAAGACATATAGTGCAGGAGAACCCATCCCTCCAGCGAATCCAATCAAGGTAGTCAAGGCCGGCGACACCAACCGACAAATAAGCGAGAAATTCAGCATAGTTGCGCGTGTAATCAGCCCCAGCCAGAGGAGTCGAGGATTGTGATTGAGCATTCTCTGATTACAATGCATAACTGTACAATTTCAGCAAATAGCTGGATACCCCATCAAAGCAAGCCTGAAAATCATATATAAAGCTATACATGATTCTGTATTGCAACATCTTTAACGCTTTATAAAGCCAAAGCAAAAAAATGCAAAATTTACAAGCTTTGCTAGTGGGCGAAAATGCCGAATTAATGATAGCTGTGCCAACTTTATTGAGCAGGGCAGGTTTTGCAGTGGACATCATAACCAATAACTATATTTTTAAAAAACATCCCGCTATAAGAAATTTTGAATTTGTAGCCAACTCTGATGACATAGCTAAAGTTGTTTCTGAAAAAAACAAAAATAATTACTCGTTAATTGTTATTGGTGACGACGGAACATTAAAAAAAATCTTGGATTCAGATTTGTCAGCTGAAGAAAAAATAGAGCTCTTACCAATTCAGACAAGAAAAAATCTTGATCACATATATTCCAAAATTGGGCTTTCCAGAGTATTTCAAGAGTTTGGAGTTAACACGCCCGAATTCCGCATAGCAAATGATAAATCAGAGTTAAAACGATCCGTTGAGACTTTAGGATATCCAGTTTTCGTCAAGGTTGATTCCTCAGGCGGAGGTTTCGGCGTATTTGATTGTTCGAGCAATGACGATGTTGAAATTTTATTAAATAAATTGCAAACATATCCTGTGCTGATACAAAAAAAGATTCAAGGCGTTGAGTTAGATTTAAGTGGCTTTTATCAAAATAGCAAGTTGATACATTTTAGCTATTCAAGGATAGAGAGGGCTAAAAGCAAATTTGGCGCATCTGTACTAAGAACGTATGTACAAATAGCACATCTACAAAAAAATATTTTTGATGAATTAGTTTGTTTAGGTGAGGCGCTTGGAGCAAATGGCTTCGTGAATATTGCCTGTATCAAATCAGATCACGATAAAAAATTATATTTTATTGAAGCAGACATGAGACCTACCGCTTGGGTTGATTTCTCAAAATTTTTCGGGGATGACCCCGCCGTTCAAATTAAAAAATTCTTTTCGAATGGGCATACATTACAACATCCTTATCCAATTAGTTCCGCGTATCCTGACAAAATTCTCTTGCCATATTTTTCAAGAATCAAGTTATGGGAGTTAGCAATAAATCGTTATTACGTTTGGAGGTACATTCCAAATAAAGATCATCTTGCAATTATTTTATATCTCATTATCAGAAAAATTAAAACAATGGTAATTAACAAATTTAAGCCATTGATACCTGAAAAGCACTGGATAAGACTTAAACGCAGCTATCAGAAATCGAGGAATTGCATTCTTCATATACTTGTGAAATAAATTAAAGGGCACCTCTAAAATGACGCGCGCGAATTAAACAGAAGTACTTTTGTAAATTTATTATTAATCAAGTAACTTGACCTTTTATTTCATTATTCTCTCAGCACTACAACTTTCGGGGCACGCAAGGTTGTGGGTTGCATGTCTAAAGTTCAGTTAATGTTGTAAATGCAAAGCTTAAGTATCTTATAGGCGTGGAGAGGGAATGCAAAAACCTGTAAAATGTTGAAATTCAAAACTCTCTTAATTTAAGGTAAGGAAAACACATGAGCAAAAATCTGGTGAAATTCATTATCGAAGAACAAAGGCAATTGTCAAGTGCAACTGGTGACTTCACTGGGTTGCTCAGTGACATCATTTTGGCCTGCAAGCAAATTGCCCATAGTGTTAACAAAGGTGCCTTGACTGGTGTTCTGGGGAGTGCAGGCAGTGAGAATATTCAAGGTGAAACGCAGAAGAAGCTGGATGTAATAACCAATGACATTTTCATCGCAGCAAACCAATGGAACGGCCATCTTGCCGCGATGGCATCTGAGGAAATGGATGACATCTATCCAATACCTGCTAAATATCCAAAAGGTAAGTACTTACTTACATTTGATCCACTGGATGGCTCATCCAACATTGACGTAAATATCTCCGTCGGCACGATTTTTTCGATTTTACGTTGCCCCGAAGGAGTGACCAACCCAACTGCAGAGGATTTCTTGCAGCCGGGCACTAAACAAGTCTGCGCTGGATATGCACTATATGGCCCTTCCACAATGTTAGTGCTTACTACCGGACATGGGGTAAATGGCTTTACGCTGAACAATGACATTGGGGAGTTTATGCTGACTCATCCGAATATGAGCATTCCGGCCGATACCCAGGAATTCGCCATCAATATGTCCAACCAGCGTTTCTGGGAAGCTCCGGTACAGCGATATGTGGATGAATGCGTAAAGGGTAAAACGCCAGGGGGACGTGAAAAAAACTTCAATATGCGCTGGGTGGCTTCGATGGTTGCAGAAGTGCATCGCATTCTGATTCGCGGCGGCATCTTTATGTATCCATTCGACAACAAGGAGGTAGGCAAGGCAGGAAAATTGCGTTTACTCTATGAAGCCAATCCGATGTCTTTCATCGTGGAACAAGCAGGCGGGGTATGCTCCACGGGTCGCGGACGCATAATGGAACTTAAGCCAACGGGATTGCATCAACGTGTACCAGTGATTCTTGGCTCGAAGAATGAAGTAGAGCGTGTGGTGGGTTATCACAAAGAAGCGTGACACAATTGCATGAATGCCGCTGACCTACTATCAAAACCAATCGGGTGGGGCAGTCCGCTTGGTTTTGAAGCGGTTTCACGAACTGGCAGGGCAATTCAGGTTGAAACAGTCAGCATCTCCATACGTCAAAAGCACTACACTGATTAATCTTAGTCGTCCCTGAAAAGCCTCATTTTTAATGGCGCCCTAAGTTAACCGAAGAGTTACTCAATCAAAATACTCTGCCTAACCGCGCACAAAATACAAAACAATCAGCCCGAATAAAATTAACGCGACCAATGTAACCAGTTGGTTTATTTGTTTTTGTTGTGACACTAGTTCACGCAATACGCTTGCAATTTGCACACCGGATTTTTCATTTAAGGTCTGGTGCAGCAGACGCGGTAGCTGCGGTAATAGAATCGCATAGTGTGGTGCCTCTATTTTTAGCGCATTAAGAAAACCGCGCCAACCAATTTGTTCGCTCATCCAACGCTCCAGCCACGGCTTGGCGGTTTTCCACAAATCCAATTCTGGATCAAGTTGCAGGCCCAGCCCCTCGATATTAAGCAAGGTTTTTTGCAATAGCACGAGTTGTGGCTGGACTTCGATGCCGAATTGGCGCGAGGTCTGAAACAGGCGCAGCAACACACGTCCGAAAGAAACTTCACGCAAGGGGCGGTCAAATATTGGCTCGCACACTGCTCGAATGGCGGCCTCCAGCTCATCAACCCGTGTATTCGCAGGTGCCCAACCAGACTCTATGTGTGCCTCTGCCACACGTTTGTAGTCGCGCTGAAAAAAAGCAATGAAATTCTGTGCGAGATAATGCTTGTCGGAATCTGTGAGAGTACCCATGATGCCGAAATCCAGTGCAATGTAGCGGCCATCCGCTGCTACCTGCACATTGCCGGGGTGCATGTCAGCATGGAAAAAACCATCGCGAAATACTTGGGTGTAGAAAATTTCCACGCCATTGGCCGCCAGCGTAGGAAGGTCAATACCGGCCGCACGTAGCGCGTCCACATGGTTGACGGGAAGGCCATCCATGCGTTCCATCACCATTACTTCTTCTGTACACCAATCCCAATAAATTTCCGGGACTAACAGCAGTTTTGAATTGGCAAAGTTGCGTTTTAATTGGCTGGCACTGGAGGCTTCACGCATCAGATCGAGTTCATTACGCAGATGCTTTTCAAATTCCTCTACCACTTCGCGTGGTTTGAGTCGCCTACCGTCTTCCCACCAGCGTTCAATTAAACTGGCGCATATCTCAAGTAGTGCGATGTCATGCGCAATAACAGGTGCGATGCCGGGGCGCAGTATTTTTATTGCGACTTCGCGTCCATTCGGCAGCACTGCAAAATGTACTTGAGCGACCGAGGCACTGGCAATGGGTGTTTCCTCAAAGCTGTAAAATACGTCATTAAGGTTTTTATTGTAGGCAGCTTCCAGTAAAGCCACTGCTTGTGCAGAAGGAAAGGGCGGCACTTGGTCTTGCAGTTTGGCGAGTTCGTCGGCGAGATCGACAGGAATTAGGTCGCGGCGGGTGGAAAGCATTTGTCCGAATTTTACAAAAATCGGACCCAGGCTTTCCAAAGCATGGCGCAATCTCACGGCACGCGGTGCAGAGGTGTCACGTGCGAATAGCAGCAGGTTGATTGGCACCAGTAGCCAGCGCGTGCGTGAATGCGCAAGCAAAAACTCATCCAAGCCGAAGCGCAGTACGACAAAAATTATTTTTAGTAGGCGTAACAGGCGCATGAAAATTTCACGAAGATTTGATTGTTTTGTGGTCCGAGTGAAGTATTCGGCCGTATTTTAGAAAATTGCTCTTTGTTTTATTTTATTCCAGTCGTCTCAAAGCCGCATAAACACGACCGCTGTATACCTTGAAAGAAAATCAGCTTTGTGTCTTTTAAAGAACAGTTAAATGGTTTGCGGCATACTATAAAGACTAGCAAGAGTTTTCAGGAATTAGATAATCGACTGATGCGTTGCTCCAGTCGCGCTACGTCGTCGCGCAGCTTGTCCGTCTGTTGGACGAAATCTGCAATATGAGTGGATTTAGCAAGCAACGGGGACTCTTCCGTCCAGTATTCTGCCAGCGCTTGCGACAGGTTAAATGCCGCATCCTGTACATGTTGCTGGCCAGACTTGGCATATAGCACGATACGTTCGGCAGCAATATCGCCAGTCACCCGGCTTAAGTCTTCTGCTGCATCCCAGTGCAGATGACGACTGAGATAAAAAATTTCGGTGAGTAGTGCGGTATCGCCGCAACTTTCAATTTGCGCGGAAGCAGCTTCATCATGCAATACCAGACGCGGCAGCAATGAAGGCGGAATGACACAGCTTGCATCGGCACTTACATCGGTTGAGGCAGCGCACAGCGTGCCATCATTTTGAATAGTATATGAAAAAATAAACGGCGCGATGGTGAACCGCGCCGTCTTGCCTGCATGGATTGCCATCCGCTGCAACGCCCAGCCACTTTGGGTAAGCAAGTGGTTCAGTGCAGAAACGGTCGGCTGAAACAGCATGTTTAAGCTACTTGCTGGATTCCGGATAGTAACCAGACTGCCTTTTCATCGCGTAAGTTTTTCTGCACATGCCACACTTCATCGAAGCTCTCCGACATGCCGTTATTTTCGCTCAATTGGCCGCTCATACGCACACTGGCAATGGCATAGTCGCCTTCATTGACCACCTCAATAATCTGAGTATCGATCGCCTGCACATCTGTTTTTTGGGGGGCATCACCACGTTCCTGTAACTGCAAGGAAATTTCAGCGAACATTTCCGGCGTAGTGTATTCACGAATGTCATTGAGATCCTTACGGTCATTTGCGGCCTGCAGGCGGATAAATGAAGTCTTGGCGCTACGCAGGAAAGCTGCAACCGGGAAGTCTGCCGGAATGTTATTACTGCTATTGGATAAAGGTGCATTGCTTGCTGCGCTACCGCCTGCAAACGGCTGTTGTCTAGATTCTGGCTGGTAAGATGATGTGCCACTACTTACATACTGCATGGCGGGTTGCTGCGTCTGCGATTTGCGAAACCGGGAAATCAGGAACATCACCAAACCTACGGCCAGTAGCGCCATCAGAATGGCACCCATTACGCCACCTAAACCGCCTAGACCACCAGCGAACATAGCGCCCAAGCCTGCACCTATTGCCAAACCAGCCAAGGGTCCAAGCCATTTATTACCTGCCGCAGGCGCTACCGGGGCAGGTGCGGCAGCGGGTGCCTTGGCCGCTTGCTGCGGACTCATGGTGCGTTGTTTACCAATGTTGCCGCCCCCGCCCATGCGCCTAGCCTCGGCGGTTACGGTAAGCATGGAGAAAATAGCCAGGGTAAAAGTCAAAAACAATAGGAAACGTTTCATGGAATACCTTAATTTAATAGCTGACAAAAAAGGGAATAAAGTATAACACTACATTTTTAGTTCACGTGCAAAATGTAAAGTTGCATTTTGCAGACAAAATTTTCTATGTCCTTAAAATATTTGAATATTAAATCCGAGTTTCAACTTTGTCAGCTTGCATGAGGTAAGTTAAATATTGAACGTTTATGGAGTGCGTTGCAGAAATTTTTGAAACATTCATGTTAAATTTTATAACCCTTGTGCAACGCTACTATTCCAGCATTTAGGTTGAAATATTCAACACGAGAGAGCCCGGCTTCTTCCATCATGCGCTTAAGCTCCTCTTGCGATGGATGCATGCGGATAGATTCTGCCAGGTAGCGGTAACTGCCTGCATCCTTGGCGATCAATTCACCCAATTTGGGCAGCAGTTTGAACGAGTAAGCATCATACATCGGCTCCAGCGGTTTCCATACCTTGGAAAACTCAAGCACCAGCAAACGACCACCGGGCTTAAGTACTCGCTGCATTTCACGTAGCGCAACATCCTTGTGAGTCACATTGCGCAGGCCAAAAGCAATGCTGACACAGTTGAAATAATTAGAGGGAAATGGCAAATTCTCTGCATCACACTGTACAGCAGGCATAATTAGGCCATTATCAATCAAGCGGTCACGGCCGACACGCAACATAGCGTTGTTAATGTCGGTGAGCAAAACTTGGCCGCTGTTGCCAACACGCTGGGCAAACTGACGTGAGAGATCGCCAGAGCCCCCCGCTACATCCAGTACTCGTTCCCCTTCTCGCACGCCGCTGATCTGGATGGCGAAGCGCTTCCATAGCCGATGTAGACCAACTGACATGAGGTCGTTCATAACATCATATTTGCTGGCGACGGATGTGAATACCTTAGCTACGCGCTCGGCTTTTTCTGTTTCCGCGATAGTTGCGAAACCGAAATGAGTTGATTTGTTCATTTTATTTTCCGGGTTTATCGAGTGCGTCGTCGGGAAGATGTGGAACACGGCTCTCTCCCGCTTCTGCCAATTTGCATAAATATTCGTGCCACAACGCATCCTGATACTTCCCTAACTCATGCAAGTAATCCCAAGAATAAAGACCGGTATTGTGGCCATCATCGAAAGTCACTTTGATGGCGTAGCTACCTACGGGTTGGACGTCAATCACGCTCACATCTTGCTTGCCGATCTGCAGCACTTCCTGACTCGGGCCGTGCCCACGTACGGCGGCAGAAGGCGAATGCACGCGCAGAAATTCATAAGGCAAGCGGTAGCGTGAGCCGTCATCGAAGGCGATTTCCAGCAGCTTCGATTGCTGATGCAGGGTAATTTCTGTGGGGTTAAGCATGGTCATTAAAATGGACGCACATATTTTGTTCGGCAGCGTAATCATAAAAAGGTGGGGCAGCAATAGAACGTCGTGTTCCATGCCGCCTTGGTTTTTCTAGCACAAATTTTGCGTAGAAATTTTTTCTGTTTGAAACTTGGCGAGCTAAACAGGCGGCATTTAATCGAGGTATTCAAATACCTTTACGACACGCTCCACGCCGCGCGAGTTGCTGGCGATCTCTGCGGCTGCTTCTGCTTCCTTGTGATAGACCAGACCCATCAAGAATACTGAGCTGTTTTCAGTAATGACTTTGACATGCTCAGGCTGAAATCCTTGGCGGTTATTGAGGAAACGCAGCTTAATATTGCTAGTAATTATGCCGTCATTACTACGCCAGGATAAACTAGTCAGAGTGGATACCTGCAGTTCGTTATTAACCGTTTTTACATTCATCAAGCTTGAAACTGTTTTTTCAACATCAGCTTTAATTGTTTCGTTAGGTACTTGGCCAGTAATGAGCACACGGCGATTGAAACTAGTGACATTCACATAAACGGTGTCTTTATATTGGGCATTGATTTGATGGAGTGCCTTGTTTTCGATGTTTTGATCTTCAAGAATAATGCCGGCAGTACGGCGATCTGATGATACTAGCGCACCCGCGCCGACACCCGCAGCGATTATCGGAAAGCATCCTTGCATCGCACCTAGCAAGATAGCCAGTAATAGGTAATTTAAATAACGCATGTTCCCCTCTCACTAATATGTCGTCTAAGTGCTGACAGACTCTGCTGATCTAAGTCCATTGTGCCAAAAATCTGCTGCGATACATTTGAATGTTACCCGAAATCAGGCGGTAAAAGCATTCTTGATCCATTCCACTTGAGCGCTATCCAGCGTATTAAGCAACAGCGCATCAAAACGGCAAGGTGGAGTACGGCTCAGTGTGGCGAGGTAATGCTGAGCGGTGCGTATCAGTCGAGCCTGCTTGGTCGCATTAATGCTGGCCGCAGCTCCCCCGAAATCACCACGACTACGCAAACGTACCTCGGCAAATACCAGTGTGTCGCCATCTTGCAGAATCAGGTCAATTTCGCCATAACGGCAGCTATAGTTTCGTTGCAGCAACTTGAGGCCATGTCGTTGCAGAAACTCTGCCGCCAATTGCTCGGCCAGAACTCCCCGTGTACTCATACTCGCTGCGGTACTGATCTCTGTGCATACAAATCTCTGTGCATACGAAACGTATTGACCGCGAGCGCATAAAAACGTTCCATTTCAGGGTGTAATGGTGGGTTTGCATGCAGGCAATCATCCATGTCAAGTTTCAAATAAGGGACGACCGAACCTTTGAGAGTGGCACAGCCTCCCACGCTCACGTATAGTACGACGGCTAACAAGCAACAAGTAAAAGGAAGTGCAGTGCATAGTGGCCAAAAACAAAAATTAGAATGTGCATTATATGTGGTTGCCACCCCAATTGGGAATTTGCGAGATATCAGTTTGCGCGCATTGGATGTGCTGATATCGGCCGATTTCATTGCTGCTGAAGACACGCGTAATACTGCAAATCTGCTGATGCATTACTCCATAGCGGCAAATAAGTTAATGGCATTGCACCAACACAATGAACGGGGGGCGGCAGAAAAAGTGATCTCGCTGCTGGCCAGAGGTCAGTCAGTTACCTTGGTATCCGATGCCGGCACGCCGGCGATAAGCGACCCCGGTGCGATATTAGTGGCAGAAGTGCGCGCCGCCGGTTATCGCGTGATCCCCATCCCTGGAGCGAACGCCGCATTAGCAGCCCTGTCTGCCGCCGGCCTGGCTGAACCGCACTTCCTGTTTTATGGGTTCCTGCCTAACAAATCAGCTGCACGTTGCCGCGCGTTACAAGAGCTGATCGCCTTACCTTATACCTTGATATTTTATGAAGCTCCGCATCGCATTTTGGAATGCGTGACTGACCTGCAAGGCATTTTCGGCGGTGATCGGGAAATTGTATTTGCGCGCGAAATAACCAAACTTTTCGAAAGTATTCAACGATGTTCCCTCGCCGAGGCACTGGTTTGGCTGAATGGTGATACCAACCGTCAACGGGGTGAGTTCGTATTACTGGTTTCCGGCGCGGTAGCGCGACAGGAAGGGTTGGATGCAGACGTTGAACATGTATTGGCGGCGCTGTTGCACGAATTACCGCTTAAGCAGGCGGTACAGCTCGCTGTGCGTATTACTGGGGCAGGACGTAACGAACTATATCAACGCGCACTTTCACTCAAGTCCTCAGCTTAATCCAGGACTCAGTATCATTTTGACAATCGGATAAAATATCTGCCATGGAACTAAAACTAACCCGACCCGACGACTGGCACCTGCATTTGCGCGATGGGTCGTTAATGCACGCCGTGCTACCTGACACCGCACGCCAATTCGCCCGCGCCATCGTCATGCCCAACCTTCGCCCACCGATTACAACCACCGAACAGGCGCAGACCTACCGCGCGCGTATCCTCGCCGCGTTACCTATAGGTTCGCATTTCGAACCGCTGATGACTTTATATCTAACCGACAACACTACTGCGCAAGAAATTCGGTCAGCAAAGCAAAGCGGCATAGTGCATGCAGTTAAATATTATCCTGCAGGCGCCACCACCAACTCCGATTCGGGCGTCACTGACATTCGTAAGACCTATCCCGCTCTGGAAGAAATGCAGCATTGTGGAATGCCGTTGCTTATGCATGGTGAAGTAACAGATACAGCGGTAGATATGTTCGACCGCGAGGCAGTATTCATAGCCCGCGTGCTGCAACCACTGCTGCACGACCTACCCGATTTGCGCGTAGTTTTCGAACATATCAGCACGATAGACGCCGCGCAGTTTGTGAAGAACGCGCCAGAAAATGTCGCCGCCACGATCACCGCGCACCATCTGCTATACAATCGCAATGCCATGCTCAGCGGCGGTATCCATCCGCACTATTACTGCCTGCCCGTGTTGAAGCGCGAAACACATCGTGAAGCATTGCTTTCAGCGGCTACCAGTGGTAACAAAAAATTCTTCCTCGGCACCGACAGTGCCCCCCATGCACAACATACCAAAGAGTCTGCTTGCGGCTGCGCCGGCATTTACACCGCCCACACCGCCATCGAGCTATATGCAGAAGTTTTCGAGCAGGTTGGGGCGCTAGATAAGTTAGAAGGTTTTGCCAGTTTTTATGGCGCTGATTTTTATCGTCTGCCGCGTAACGCTCAAAGCATTACCTTGCGTAAGCAGGAATGGCAAGTGCCTGCGACAGTTGGGTTTGGAGAGCATCAATTAGTGCCATTGAGAGCAAGTGAAATGGTGAAGTGGAAGCTGGTAGAGTGAAATTGTGAGCTAACAACCTGCAAGCAGTGGTACTCTATTTCAGGTTAAGGCGTCCTGTTTGAAAATCAAACTGCCACTCTTTCTTCAAAAAATCCGCTTTTAATCAACTCTATTGTTAACGCCTTGTAATCCGCTGCACCGGGACTGTGCGGAGCGTAAGTAAAGACATCTTTACCATGCATTGGGCTCGTGGCAAGCGCAACGTTTTCACTAATGCGCGTATTGCATACCAATGAACCATAACGATCCCGAAGTTTGTCGAAAATTTCATACGAAAGCTTACGCCGCGCATCGAAGCGGGTCACCACAATGCGACGCTCGAATATACGTTTGAGTTTGACCTCAAGCACATTAAGTGCTGAATCCAGGAGATGTACGCCGTGTAGCGAAAGAAAGTCCGCCGAAACCGGAATCAACACTCGATCAGATGCGAGCAGCGCGTTAAGCGTTAGCACGCCTAACATAGGGCAACAATCAATCAGGATAGGCGCGCCAGTGAGTGCCAAATCTTCACTCAAGCCTTTTTTTAACATGGTTGCAGCCTTGGGATTGCTACCATAAAGCACGTCGATCTTGGATAACTCGAGCGAAGAAGAAATGATCTGCCAGCCAGCTGGTGTATCGCGCAGAAGGTTGGCAAGCGGGGTATTCAACCTAAAAAAAGCAGCCATGCCGGCATCAGCTAAAGTGACATCCTTCAGCCCACATGCCAAGCTTAAATGTCCTTGGGGGTCAAGATCAAGAACGATGGGATTCCGCTGCCCCCTGGCCAGCGCAGCGGCAAGATTGAGGCAGGTGGTGGTTTTGCCCACCCCGCCCTTTTGATTGAATACAGCGATAACCGCCATTCTGGAAAAACTCCATGGTAATGGGCAGATGCGAAACAAGCATAACGAGCTGCCCTATCACTCTACCGTGACAGATTTGGCCAGATTGCGCGGCTTGTCGACATCAGTTCCCTTTTGCAATGCCACGTAATATGCCAGCAGTTGCAATGCAATGGTGTGCAGAATAGGGCTTAAATATCCGGCGTGCTCGGGCATTTGCATTAGATGTACGCCCTCGCCCGAATGAAAACGCGTGTCCGCATCGGCGAATACATACAATTCGCCACCTCGTGCGCGCACCTCTTGCAGGTTGGATTTGAGTTTTTCCAGCAATGCGTCGTTAGTGGCAACGGCGATAACCGGCATGTCCTTGTCCACCAAGGCTAGTGGTCCGTGCTTTAATTCACCAGCGGGGTAGGCTTCGGCGTGAATGTAAGATATTTCTTTAAGCTTAAGCGCGCCTTCCAGTGCGATGGGATAGTGTAGCCCGCGCCCGAGGAACAGAGCATGATGCTTGCTGGCAAAACGCTCGGCCATCAGCGCAATATCAGGCTCGAGTGTCAATACCAATTGAACCGCGCTGGGCAAATGGCGCAACGCTTGCAAGTGGTACTGTTCTTTTTCTACACTCAATTTGCCACGCAACTTGGCGAAAACCAGAGTAAGCAGGAACAAAGCCGCTAATTGTGTGGTAAATGCCTTGGTTGAGGCGACCCCAATTTCCGGTCCAGCGCGCGTCAAAAAATGTAGCTTTGAGAGTCTAACCAGCGCGCTTTCCGGCACATTGCAGATAGAAAGCGTATGTGGGTGCCCTAATGTTATAGCGTGGTTGAGTGCAGCCAGAGTATCGGCGGTTTCACCTGATTGAGAAATGGTAACTACTAGCGCTTTGGGATTGGGCACGCTCACACGGTAGCGATATTCGCTGGCGATTTCCACGACACATGGAATGCCGGCGATTTCTTCGAGCCAGTAGCGTGCCACTAGCCCCGCATGGTGACTAGTACCACAGGCGAGAATGAGGATGCTTTCAACTTGTGCGAATGCAGCTGCGGCCTCGGCACCGAAAATGCCGGGTATCAGCGACTGGCTGTTACATACACCTTCCAACGTATCCGCAAGCGCTTGCGGCTGCTCGTGAATTTCTTTCTGCATGTAGTGACGATATTCGCCCAGCTCCATGCTTGCGCTAGACAGTTTACTGACGTGCATCAGACGCTCCACAGATTGTCCCTTGGCATCGAAAATCCGGTAACCTTTCAAGCTGACTTCTGCCACATCGCCTTCTTCCAGATACACCACATTATTTGTCACCGGCAACAGCGCTGATACATCCGATGCGACGAAATGCTCCTCAATTCCCACACCCAACAACAACGGGCTACCCTTGCGCGCACAAATAAGCTGGTTTGGATTGTCTGCTGCCACCACGCCAATGGCGTAAGCGCCCACCAATTCGGCAAGCGCCGCCTGAGTTGCAATCAACAAGCTATTACCGCGCGCATAGTGATGGTTAATAAGATGAGCAATAACTTCGCTGTCAGTGTCGGACGTGAATACGGCACCTTGCGCAGCCAAGCGTGTACGTAGTGCTTCATAGTTTTCGATTATGCCATTGTGTACCACGGCAATGAGATTGCTACTCAAGTGCGGGTGCGCGTTACGCTCACTGGGCACACCGTGAGTAGCCCAGCGTGTATGTGCAATACCGATAAAACCGCTGGTAGCCGTGCTTTGCGTGGATAACTCCGCAACTCGTCCGATACTGCGAATGCGTTGCAACGCATTGTCCTCAACGACCACCAATCCAGCCGAGTCATAACCCCGATATTCCAAGCGCTGCAGGCCTTGCAGAAGAATAGGGACGACATTACGTTGCGCTATTGCACCAATTATTCCGCACATGATTAATTCCGTATGTATTACAAAAACTAATTGTAGCAAGAATGAGACTTGTGCCGTAAGGTCGAATATTTTTAAAACGTAACTCATTGATGATAGCGCACGTCTTGAACCGTGCAATCTTCGGGTGGCTTTTCAAGTAGCTCCCATATCTTTAATCTTTGCTGCGTTCATTTTGACATCAGATAGTTTTGTTCAATTGAGCACTTACCGTTAAAATCGGGACTTGAAATTTGCTCCCTTTTGTTTTCGTCTGATGAGCTGTTGGCGATCACAAAAAACTAAATCTAGGCAATGAAAAGCAGTTGCTTTACTATCTGCAATTTCCGCTTATTGCTGTAAGCCTTTATTCATGGTTGAAAGTGCGCTGTCTGAAACCGGATTGTCGTGAAGATCCACAATGTACGCGACCAGCAAGTTGTTTGATCTAGAGTTGCGGTAGCAGCATTTGAACAATTATTATTAAATATTAATCCATTAGGAGGCGACATGAGTGCCAGCAGTTCACCAGTTAATCTGAAAGACGCTATACAACGCCTGGACACGCTGCCAACTATGCCAGCTATCGCTCAGAAGATTCTCGCCCTTGATCTTGAAAGCGACGAGGGTGAACGGACAATGCTCAAACTAGTTGAAAAAGACCCACAGATCGCTGCGAAGCTTATCGGCTTGGCAAACACGCCTTTATTCGGTGCCTCCAGACGTGTCTCCTCTGTTACAGACGCTTCGATGTTACTTGGCATTACACGCGTCAAAGCTGTCACCTTGGGTATTGCGGTGATGTCATCAATGATAAAGGAACCTGTGGGTAAGCTGGATGCTCAAGGTCTCTGGTTACACAGCTTGGCTATTTCTTTGGCTGTGAGAATCATTTCACAAGCTATGCCGCGCAACACACGCCCTCTCGACGACGAAATATTTTTGGCGGGACTGCTGCATGATATCGGCTATATGGTGCTGAATTATCTCGACCAGAAACGTAGTGATGAATTACAGACCCAATTTATTTCTCAACCGGATCGACCTTCCGCTGAAATCGAAGCCGAACTGCTGGAAATGAACCACTGTGAACTGGGTGCCGAGCTAGCCCGCTTTTGGAATCTACCGGAAAGCATCATTGCAGTGTTGCGCTACCACCATGACCCTGACAATGAGCTTGCGGCTATTGGCCAACCGTTGGTCAGCATGGTTAACATCGCGGAAAAAGTGCTAGTCGCCTTCGGCATTCCAGAGCATGGGCCAACCGAAATCAGTCCTGGAGAGTGGCAAGCTTTGGGCATTGATCCGTCAAAGGCAGATGACTTGATAACGCAGATTAACAAGCAGGCGGAAGAAGCGCGGCAGGCAGCAGCTAATTTATCCTAAATTCAAATATTCAATCTCCGTTATTTGTATTCTTTGAATCGAAATATTGTCGGTGTTGCTATCAAACTGTCGGGGAGTGCGCCACCAGCAGCAGCGCACATGCCAGGGCGACAAGCACAAACAACCACAAGCCCCCAACCAGCGGCCAGTTGCACAGAATTTTCTCCAAGTGACAGATTCTGGAGATATATACCAGCGCAGCGGGAAAGACTCTTTTTGATCGGAATGAATAGGGTAAGGAAACACGGCGCAGGGTAGCCGCCGCCCGTTCCAGCCACACCAACACATCCCCCGGCGGGATGGCCGGGCCACGCCATCCGCGCCACCAAGCGGCATAGGCGAGAAGTGCGACCACGAGCATCGGCCAAGCCGCAGATACCAGACCCGAGCCAGACAGCACTGCTACCACGGTGCTGTCATCGGCTTGCATCCAGGCCAGTGCCGCTACCGCCGTCAGCACCACCAGCCAAGGTGGCAACAGGCCGATACCGTCATCCTGCTTGCCTCCACTAGGTGTCAACAGCAGAAAGCGGACCATGAGCATACCTGTACCCACGGCGGCCAGGGGTAAGGTCCAGGCCAGTAGTTCCGGCCAGGGCGTGGGCAGTCCCGCCAAGGCAGCCTTCAATTGCGTCTTGGCGAGCGCACCACTGGTGAACGGCGCGCCTGCCAAGGCCAGGGCGGGCAGCAGCAGGCCTGCCATCACCCAGCCGTTGCGACCGAACCGCTGCGCCACCCCCACGCCCAGGAACAATGCGCCCTTGGCCAAACCATGATGCAGGGAATATAGGCCAATCGCCGGCAGCAGCAGAGACCATGCCTTCGGCAGCAACAGGCCGGCACCCACGGCCAGGGTCATGAGGCCCATCTGGCTGATGCTGGAATAGGCCAGTAGTGTTTTCGGCTGTCGCTGTACCAGCCCTGCCACGACCCCAAAGAACGCCGCAAAAAGACCCAGGCCCAGTATCACCGCACCCAATGCTGGCACGGTCGCCTCGCCCAGAGGCAGGAAACGCAGCCAACCCAGCAAACCTGCCTTGATCATGGCTCCGGAAAGCACAGCGGAGGCCGGCGTGGGCGCGACTGGGTGCGCAAGTGGCAGCCACATATGCAGCAACGGCACCCCGGCCTTGACGCCAAAGCCCAGAAACAATAAGGCATAGGCAAGATTGGGCATCTCCATTGCCGCTGCCCGCGCCATTTCCGGCAGAAAGTGAGTTTGCGCCGCCCCTGCCAGCAGGAGCAAACCAGCGATAAGCAGTGCTTCTCCGAGCACCGCCATGATGAGATAAACCCGCCCGGCTCGCCGCGCCTCGGCATCGCCCTCGTGCACCACCAATCCATAAGCTGCGAAGGTCATTACCGCGAAGGTGAGATAGAAACTGGCCGCATCCATCGCCAGGCATACCCCCAGGTTGCCACTCAGGGTGGCCAGAAAAAAGGCGATAAAGATATGTCGGCGCGGATCCTTGGCCAGATAGCTGTGGGCATATAACCCTGCCGTCAACCACAACAAGGCGGTGAAAAACAGAAACAAGCGCCCAGTTTCATCCAAACCGAAACGACTGCCCAGCAGAAGCCAGGGTATATCTAGCGTGTAAGCATCGGGTGCCACCAGCGAAAATGCCAGGCCCGGTAACGCTGCCCAAGGCGCCAGCAGCATACCCATGCGCCGAGTAGCCGGGAGCAGCACCAGTCCGGCTAGCAGCAGTGGGAGAATGAGGACAATTGACAGGTTCATGGCAGCCAATACAGATATTCACGATCGGCGATCAGCTTGACCCAGTTCAGAGGCGACATCGCGCTGGCGGCGAACAAACCCACAAGCACTGTGGCAACGGCGGTGACGAGTGGCGGGACGAGCAGCAGCCAGGCGGTCTCACGTCCGTTTTGCATCGGTATGTGCTCCCCCGGCCACGCTTCCGTTCGCGGCTGAAACCAGACCCGGTACAAGACCGGTAGGAAGTAGGCTGCATTGAGCAGGCTCGATGCCAGCAGCACCGCAATCACCCAGGGCATCTGCGCCTCCAGAGCACCCAAGCCCAGATACCACTTACTAATGAAGCCGGCGAGCGGCGGCAAGCCGATCATGCCGAAGGCGCCGATCGTGAAGGCGGCAGTGGTCCACGGCATGCGCCGGCCGACGCCATCCATCTCGCTGATCTTGTGGATGCCCAAGGTCTCGGCATAATTGCCAGCACAAAAGAATAACGTAATCTTCATGATGCCCTGATGTACCAGATGCACCATGCCTCCGATGGTGGCCATCGGGCCGAAGATGGCCACTCCCAGAGCGATGTAAGATACCTGGCTGATGGTGGAATAGGCCAGGCGCCGTTTTAGATCGTCCTGAAATAACGCGCACAACGACCCCCAAATGATGGTAACCGAGGCCATTACGGCCAGCGGCATCAGCAAATGCAGCGACTGGGCGAATTCCACGCCATAGACGTCGTACACCACGCGCACGATACCGAAAGCACCAGCTTTCACTACTGCCACAGCATGCAGCAACGCCGATACCGGCGCCGGCGCCACCATCGCCAGGGGCAACCAACCATGCAGTGGAACCAGAGCGGCCTTCACCCCCAACCCGGCGATGAGCAGAAAGAAGATGACCTGCAACTGGCCGGTGTATTCCGGCCCCAAAGCCGCTAACATGCCGCCCTGGGTAAACTCCACCTGTCCGGCCAGGCCGTACAGCCAGACGGTGCCGATCAGGAGCAGCGCGCCACCACCGAGGGTGTAGGAGAGATAGACCTGTCCCGCACGCATGGCCTGTTCAGTGCCGCGATGCACCACCAGCGGATAGGTGGACAGGGTCAAAAGTTCGTAGAAAACAAAAAAAGTGAACAGATTGCCTGCCATCGCCACCCCCATGGTGGCGGTGACGCACAGACTGAAGAAACCGAAGAAACGACTGCGATGCGGCGAGCCTTCCATGTAGCCGATGGCATACAGCGTGGTCAGGAACCACAGTGCCGCCGAAAGGGTAACGAACAGCATAGCCAACGCATCGGCCTTGAAAACCAGATCCAGCCCGGGCAGGATGGTATGGCGGAAGATATATTCCTCGCCGAGCATTACACCTCTCAGTATGTAAAAGATGAGCAGTAACTTCAAGGTCGCGCCGACCATGTTGAACAGGTTACGCAGGCCGCGCCGCTCCTCGGGCAAAGTGAAGATGATCAGGCCTGGCAGTAGAGAACTGACCAGCACCAGCAGGGGCAGGGTTTCGTTGAGACTCATGTTGCCCCCAGCAAGCTCAATACCTCGCCGCCGCCTAGCCCCAAAACGAGACTGGCCAGGGCGAGCAGTAAAACGGGCCACTCCAACATGCGCGGCAAAAGTTTGAAATTCGCTGTCTCCTCGACTGGCAGAAAGGCCTGGCGCAACACCTTGAATATGTAGGCTGCGGAGAGCAGGCCGCCCACCACCATCACCACGATCCACCACCATTGCCCGCTGGCCTGCGCCGCACCCAGCAGCAGCCACTTCGCAGCAAAACCGCCCGACGGTGGCAGACCCATGATCGTCACGCCGGCTAGCGCGAAGGTGAACAGGGTCAGTGGCAGGCGCGCAGCCACGCCGGCGATGCCTGATATCTCGTCGCGCCCGGTGGCGATGATCATCGCCCCTACCGCCGCGAACATGGCAGCTTTCGCCAGCCCGTGCGCAACCACCTGCAGCACGCCACCCTGCCAGGCGCTTGCCGCTACCTCCGCCGATACCCCTGTAGCGAGCGGGAAAAGCAAAAATAGATAGCCTATCTGCGCCACTGTGGAATAGGCCACCAACATCTTCAGATGGGTCTGCCGTAGCGCCAGAAACGAACCCCAGAGTATCGCGGCAGCACCCAGCGCGCCTAGCAACTGTGCCGCCGCAACGCTGGTGATGGGTTCAAACAGATCGAACCACAACCGCAAGATGAGATAGAACGAGGCCTTGATTACGAGGGCCGAGAGCAGGGCCGACACCGGCGCCGGCGCGCCGCCATGAGCGGGCGGCAACCAGATGTGGAAGGGAAACAGTGCGGTCTTGAGCATCAACCCAAGTAGCATCAGTGCCGCTGCCAGCGACACCACTGCGGGCGCATCCGCAGCGATCAAGGGTATCAGCGCCGCCAGTGATACGCTACCGTAAACGCCATAGAGCAGCGCTACACCCAGAAGGTAGGCGCCGGAACCGAGCAAGGCGGCCAGAAGATAGCGCATGGCCGCCGTGATTGGCCCTGCTCCGCCCGCCAATGCCACCAGCCCCACCGCTGCCAGACCGAGCAACTCCAGCGTAACGTAAATATTGAACACATCGGCAGACAGGAACAGCGCGTTCATGGCTGCCAACAGATAACCGGTCAGCGGCCAGAAATATCGCAGGGAATTGGCATGACCTGCGAAGTAGGCGCGCGCGTAAAAAACGAGCGGCAAAGCCACTGTTTGGGTCAGCAACAGCATCACCGCGCTGAGTCCGTCGGCCATTAGGTCGATACCCAGCGGCGCGCCCCAGCCGCCGACGGCGTACACGCGCACGCCGCCGGCCACGATCTGCTGCGCCAGCATTGCCGCCAAGGCAAGTTGCAGTATCAGGCCCGCCACAGGCAGTCGGCCACCCTGCCCCGGTCCATGCACAAAGGCCAGGGTCGCCCAGATCAAGGGCGACAGGATCAGCCAGGGAATGGGATCAAACATCCAGCCTGTCCTTTCCCGACTTTTCTTCCGGCAGTCGCATCTCGCCGCTCATATCCAGCAGTTGCCGCGCCAGTGCCAAGGCCAGGGCAGTGGCGGCGATAGCGACGACGATACCGGTCAGCACCATAGCCTGAGGTACGGGGTCGGGGGTGCCGGCGCGCTGGGCCAGACCAACCATCACCAAGAAAATACCGCTGCCCATGATGTTAAAGGCAAGAATCTTACGCAACAAATGTGGCTGTAGTATTAAGCCAGCCACGCCGAGGACAAACAGCGCCGTGCCGGTGAGGGCGTAAACCAAGGCAGCGTTCATGCCTGAGCCCTCGAATCGGCCAGTATGAGATAAAGCCCGGCCAGTATGAGGCCAAGCGAAAAAGTCAGGCTTGCCTCGATCATTAAGATCAGCGCACCGGCCCAGCCGGGCGGATATTGCAATAGGGTGCCTTGCGCCATGAGCGCTACCGCTACCGCGATAAAGACCAACAAGCCAACCGCGAGCCCGGCGCGCAATGTCCGACCCGGCGTGACCCAAGCTGGCAGCAGGCCGGCCAGATGCAAAAGCACCCCTGCCCCAGCCAACACCGCCCCAGCTTGGAATGCGCCGCCTGGCCGGTGCGCCCCCGCCCACAATATATAACCTGCTACCAGCAGCATCAGTGGAACCAGCACCCGGGCCAGGGTTTGCAGCACCGGGTTGGCGGTGAAAGGGCGATGTTGGTGGTCGGACACGTGACGCGGCAAGGCCAGAATGCCTAACAGAGCCAGCAGCAATACGGCTATCTCCAGTAATGTATCGTAGCCGCGAAAATTGAGCAGCACCGCAGTCACCGGGTGCACCACGCCGCTCATGTCGAGCTGCGCCGTTAGCTGTTCCGGCAGGTTCACGGCGGCAACCGGTAGGTCCAGTATTGCCCAGCCAAGGGCCAAGCCGAACGCACCGGCCAAAAACAGTACCGCGACATTCAACAGGGTTTTCATGGAGACTGCTCCTGCCGTTTCTTGTGCAGATGCGCTACTGCATCGAGCAGTAGCGCCCCAGTGAGGCCTGCGCCAATGGCTGCTTCGGCCAGGGCGATATCGGGGGCGTCCAGGCGCGCCCAGGCCAGCGCCATGAGCAGTCCGAAGACGATAAACAACACCACTGCACGAAACAAGTCTGGCGTGGTAAGCACTCGCACAGCACTCCACAATAGGGCGGCGACCAGCAACAGGTCGAAGATCACAGCTCGTGCTCCTCGGGTTTCCAAGGTGAGATACCCTTGGCGAAAGCGCGTCGGGCGATCAGAAAACTCAGCGTAGCGCTGGCGGCCAAGGCCAGCAGCCAAACCAGGATCAGCTTTAATCCCGCCGCCACGCCGGGCGCCTGGAGCACCAGTCCGAGCACAGTGAAACCCAGACCCAGGTTGTCCGCCTTGGCCAGAGCATGCAGCCGGGTGTACACATCCGGAAAGCGCAGCAGGCCCACCGTACCGGCCAGGAAAAATGCGGCGCCAATAATCAGTAGCACCGCGCTCGATAAATCAAGAATGTCCATTGCTCTCCCTCCCCCATACCCGTCGAACGAAGGCGGCGCCGGTGATGACAGCCAGCAGGGCGAACACCAGTGCCACATCTACCAGTGTCTGCCCTCCCCCCGCATAAGCCAGTAGTAATAGCACCGCCACGCCCATGGTGCCGAACAGCAGTGCGGCCAGCAAGCGATCGGCGGGTGTCGGCCCGCGCGCGATTCGCCACAGCGCCGCCAGCAGGTTTATGAGCAGGAATACGGCAAGGATCAAATAAAGGTCAGTCACAGTTCCTCCAGAGGCAAGCTCAACATGCGCGCGATGCACACCTCGGCCTCGTGCACTCCGCTTTCCACCGGGATCCGTTTGTCCAGCAGGTGCATCCGCAAATATCTGCCCTCCAAGCCGATACTCAAAGTGCCGGGCAGCAGGTTCAGAGTATTGGCCAGTAAGACGCGCGAACGCCCCTCCGGCAAGCGCATCGTAATATCGAGCACGGCGGGGCGCAAGTCGAGGCGGGGACGCAGGGCTATGAGGGCCACTTGAACGCCGCCCTTTACTGATTGCACCAGAAAAAAACCGAGAAAGCCCGCAAGTCCGGTCAAGGACAGTCGGGATGTGCCAGGTGGGAACAGGATGAGACTGGCCACCAAGGCCAGAATGACGCTCACCAGCCCCACGCCCCAAGCAACGAAATTGCCTTCTGTCAGAATCCACCACAGCGCGGTGAATAAGGTAGCGCGCCAAACCAATACTTTAATTGGATATTTCCGGGGAGTATTCAGAGGATTTTGCATGGCTCAGCGTGCCTTGTTCAGCCAGCATGCCATATGCGGAGAGGCTATCATGGTTTTACCGCCCACGCTGAGGCCAGATAAAGGGGTTCGTTCATGGATTGAATCTTGTTTGCGTGCGTTTGAGGTGTTGGATGAGCTTGTACGCCTCTTCCAACACCAGCACGCTAGAAGAGGTCAACGCAGCCAAGCCCCAATCATGCAGGCTCAAGTCTACGGTGCTGAATAGGGTTTGAGCCGGATTCCAGTGCACCACCACGACCTGCAACCCCACTACCCCGATCAGCGCCAGCCACAGCTTGCCATTGCGGAAAAAGTGCATATTGAAAGTGCTGCCAGTTTCGGCGCGCGCATTGAACACGTTGAAGAACTGGAATAAGACGAAAGTGGTAAAGGCCAAGGTCAGGGCATAAGTTTTTCCATGCGTTTCCAGGCCGTGCCAGAACAGGTAAAGCGTTCCAACCATCATGGTTACCCCATACAATGCTAGTCTGGCGAGGCGCGGGCCAGTGAGTATCTGCGCTGCCTGGCGGCGCGGACGCTCGTGCATGATGCCGACGCGTGCCGGTTCTACCCCCAGCGTCATCGCGGGCGGGCCGTCCATGATGATGTTGATCCACAATAGTTGGATCGCTGTAAAAGGTGCCGGCAATCCAAACAAAGTGGCGGCGAGCACGGTGAGAATGGCGCCGATGTTGGTGGAGAGCTGAAAACGCACAAACTTAACGATGTTGTCGTAGATCACACGGCCTTCTTCCACGGCTTTTACAATGGTGGCGAAGTTATCGTCGGTCAGCACCATGACGGCCGCCTCTTTAGTGACGGCCGTGCCGGTGATGCCCATCGCCACGCCGATATCGGCAGCCTTCAAGGCTGGCGCGTCGTTCACGCCATCGCCGGTCATCGCGACGATGTGGCCGTCGACTTGCAGCGCCCGGACGATTTTTACCTTGTGCTCGGGGGCAACGCGCGCGAACACGAAAATGTCGTTAATGCGGCGCGATAACTCCGTCTCACTCATGACATCAAGTTCTCGGCCTTCGATTACCTCGCCGATAAGTCCCAACTCGCGACCGATGGCGGTAGCAGTAATTTTATGGTCGCCGGTAATCATCTTGACTTGGATGCCGGCTCGGGCGCAGTGAGCGATGGCGGCCTTCGCCTCGGGCCGTGGCGGATCCATGAGTCCGGCCAACCCCAGGAAAGTCCAGCCTTCTGCCCATGCCCACAGGTCGCCCGCCGGGTCGAAGTCGGCGGCGGGGATAATCTTGCGCGCCACAGCCAGCACACGTAGCGCCTGTGCAGCGAGATACTCGTTCTCGGCCTCGATTGCGGCGCGCGCTGACACATCCAGAAGCTGCTCTCCATTTTCCGCCAGATTAAGGGTAGAACGCTCCAGCAGCACATCGGGCGCACCCTTGATGAACATCTCTACCGTTGCGCCGACTTGGTGGAACGTGGCCATGAACTTGTGGCCGGAATCGAAAGGAATCTCGGCGATGCGCGGCTGCTTTTCCTGCTTCGCTTCCGGGTCGAGACCGCCTTTTTCCGCCAGCACCCACAATGCGCCCTCGGTGGGATCACCAATCAGTTGCCCGTCACGTACACGTGAATCGGTGCAGAGCGTCATCGGCAATAGTAAATGCTCAAGCTCCCCTCTTTCGCAGGCGGGAGAGGGCTCGGCCTGCTCTGAGCTTGTCGAAGGAGGGGTGAGGGGGTTAAACGTGATTGTGCCTTCCGCCCGATAGCCCTCGCCGCTGACCGCAAAGCGCCGTCCGGCGAACCAGCCGGCGCGAGCGGTCATCTGATTCAGGGTGAGAGTACCGGTCTTGTCTGAGCAGATTACCGTGGTAGAACCCAGCGTTTCCACGGCTGAAAGTTTCTTGAGGATGGCCCGGTTCTGTGCCATGCGCCACATGCCGATGGACAGCGTCACCGTTACCACCGCTGGCAGTCCCTCGGGAATGGCAGCGACAGCCAACGCTACCGCAGTCATCGCGGCCTCCATCCAAGGCAGGCCGTGCGCAAAATCAAGCGCAAAGATGACAGTCACCACTACACCTGCAATCACTGCCAGCTTTTTTCCCAGCGTGTCGAGTTGTTTTTGCAGTGGGGTTTCCGACTCTTCGGCACTGGCGATCATACTGGCGAGCTTGCCCATTTCAGTGGTCATGCCGGTGGCGGTTACCAGCATTTCGGCGCGACCGCGCGTTACCACCGTGTTCATATAGAGCAGGTTGACGCGGTCGCCCAAGGGTAGTTCGGCTTGGTCCAATGCTGCCACCGACTTGCAGACGGCATGAGATTCGCCGGTCAGTGCCGCTTCTTCTATTTCGAGACTGTGCTCGTCCAGTATTCGACCATCAGCAGGAATTCGGTCACCCGCTTCGAGCAGCACGATATCGCCGGGAACGAGCAACGCCGCGTCGATTTCCTCCATGCGCGCGTTGCGGCGCACCCGGGTACGTGCCGCCAGCATGTCTTTCAGCGCCGCCAGCGTTTGTTCCGCCCGCCGCTCCTGATAAAAACCCAAGCTGGCGTTGAACAGCACAACGACGAGAATTACCACTGCGTCCTTGAGATCGCCGATCACCCAAGCCAGAGTGGCGGCGAATAACAACACAATTACCAAAATGTTCTTGAACTGGTCGAAAAACTTCAACCACAGCGGGCGCGGTTTGGCCTCTATCAGCTTGTTCTCGCCATAGCGGGCGAGGCGTGCATCAGCTTCAGGGGTGGCCAGACCGCGGGTCGCATTCACATCAAACGCCGTTGTCGCGGCTTCGGGCGTCAGGGTATGCCAAGAGCGGGTTTCAATGTCCATTTTTCAGTGCCCGTTTTGATTCAACAGCCAAGTGTTGAGGCAGGGTGCGCGATATCTTCGGAAAATGCTGAAAGCCACGCAGAAACAACATGACGACAGCTAGGACCGAGAAGATCAAAGTGGTGAATAGTCGATTCATAAGTGCATCCTGCCGCGCCGCTTAAACAAGGTTCGCCATCGCCAGATCAGGGAGATCAACCCGTAAGTACAAAATCCAATCAGCGTGGCCGTGATGGACAGACCTACCAGCAGCGGTTTACCTAAACCGATAAAGCGCTGCCAAAGATTCGCATCATCTTCGACGGCACCGATTTTCTGTGCGCTTAGTTTGTCGGCTGAAGTCACTGGCACCTCTTCGCCGGTCACCCAGGCGCCCAGCCGGTAGGCGCCGTAATAAATGGGGGCGAAGGTGATCGGATTGGTAATAAGGGTGCTCGCTGCAGCAACCGGGACGTTGGCTCGCATCACTATGGCTGCAGTCACTGTGAGTGGAATTTGCGCGATAGGAACAAGCAGACCGAAAAATACGCCTAACGCCACACCCAAGGCGACTCCGCGACGCGACCAATGCCATAACTTGGGATCGTGCAGCCAAGGGCTTAGCCAGACGAGCCAGCGGTTGCCGAAAATCTGTTCCCGACTCGGTATATAGCGTTGTAAATGTTCTCGTAAACTCATTCACATACTCCGGACATGCAGACGCCGCAGGAGGGTCTTTTCCGCCTCGACTGCGATAAAAATGAAGAAACCCAATGCGACGATGGCCAGCCAAGACGCGGCGTCTAGTGCGGAAGTGTGGAACATCTGCTGCATCGGGGGTGCGTAGGTGAACAGGAGCTGGAAACCAATCAACACCACACTCATCCAGAACGCCACAGGATTGCCGGTAAGGATGTCCCGGGTAAAGGCCGCAGCGGTAAAGTAGCGCGCGTTGAACAGATATGCCAGTTCGCCGACAACCAACATGTTCACCACTGCTGTGCGCGCCACTTCGATGCTGTTGCCGCGCGCGAGCTCCCATTCGAACACGATGAAGATCGCCATGATCATCAGCAAGCTGACGTAGGCGATACGCGCAGCCAGCACCCGTGTAATCAAGGGTTCCAAGGGGCGGCGTGGCGGGCGGAGCATAACGCCTGGCTCGGCCGGCTCGAATGCCAGCGACAATGCCAACGTTACCGCTGTAATCATATTGACCCACAAAATCTGGGCGGCGGTAATCGGCAGTTCCAGACCGGCGAACACCGCGATCAGGATTACGCCCGCCTCGCCGCCGTTGGTGGGCAGGATAAAGAGCAACGATTTTTTGATGTTGTCGAACACCACGCGACCCTCGCGCACGGCATGGGCGATAGTGGCGAAATTGTCATCGGTGAGCACCAGATCGGCGGCTTCGCGGGCGGCGTCCGTTCCCTTTTGTCCCATGGCTACGCCAATGTTGGCGGCCTTGAGCGCGGGGGCGTCGTTGACGCCATCACCGGTCATGGCGACCAGTTCACCCTGGGCTTGCAAAGCGGCCACAAGTCGCAGTTTGTGCTCGGGGCTGGCGCGGGCAATTATGTCAGTTTCGAGAGCGCGGGGCCGTAGCGCCTCGTCGTCCATCGTTTCCACAGTTTCGCCGGTCAGCACGCTGTCAGCGTTCAGCCCCAATTGACGGCCGATGGCCGCTGCGGTGATGGCATGGTCACCGGTAATCATTTTGATGCGCAGCCCTGCGCGCTGGCACTCGGCCACAGCTGTGATCGCCTCCTCGCGTGGTGGGTCGATTAGGCCAATCAACCCCAGCAAGGTGAAACACCGCATGATGTCATCCATGGAGAGCGCTGTGGTACCAGCAGGCATATCGCAGCGCGCCAACGCCAGCACGCGCTGTCCGGCACCGGCCGCTTCTTCCATGCGTGCTTCCCAGTCGGCGCGATTGAGCGCCTGGCCACCGGCATCTCGTTCACACAAGTCGAGTATGCGTTCAGGCGCGCCCTTGAGCAGAACGAAGGCGTTACCCTGATGATCGTGATGCAGTGTGGCCATGAATCGATGTTCCGATTCAAAAGGAATTTCATCAATCCGGGGCATTGCCGCAACAACTTCGAGAAGATCCAGTCGGGCCTTGCGGGCAAGGGTCAACAAAGCCCCTTCGGTAGGGTCACCCACGAGCTGCCAGCCTGTCGCGTCATCGTGTTTGAGATGGGCGTCGTTACACAACAGAGCGCAGCGAACCAGCCCTTGCAGTGCCACATCCTGAACAAAGTCCACAGTCATGCCGTCGCAATGGAAGCCGCCCTCGGGCGCATAGCCAGCGCCGCTCACGTCCAATGTATGCGCGGGCAGCATGATCCGCACGGCGGTCATCTCGTTCTTGGTAAGCGTGCCGGTCTTGTCCGAGCAGATCACGGTGACCGAACCCAGCGTCTCCACCGCCGGCAGCCGCCGCACGATGGCGTGATTACGGGCCATGGCGCGGGTACCGATGGCCAGTACGATGGTCACGATTGCCGGCAAGCCCTCGGGGATAGCTGCTACCGCCAGCCCCACCACCGCCAGAAAGATTTCCAGCGGCGGCATCTCGCGCACGAAATGCCCATAGAAAAACGTGATCACTCCCATCGCCAAGATGAAAAGCGTGATCTGGCGAGCGAATTGATCAAGCCGTCGGGTAAGCGGCGTGACCAGCGTCTGCACCTCGCCGACCAGCTTGCCGATGCAACCGATCTCAGTCGCCTGACCAGTGCCGACCACCAGACCTTGCGCCTGGCCAAAGCTTACTACCGTACCGGCATAGGCCATGCAGGACCGATCGCCGATGGACGCATCTTTGGCCACCGGCTCTGCGCTCTTTTCCACGGGCACAGACTCGCCGGTGAGGGCCGCCTCGTTGACGCGCAGGTTCTTCACGCGCAAAAGACGCAGATCGGCAGGCACCCGGGCACCCGACTCTAACAGCACGATATCGCCCGGCACCAAGAGAGCGGCGTCGATCTCGTGTCGCTCGCCTTCGCGCAGCACCGTAGCATGGCTGGCAAGCATGGCGCTCACTGCTTCCAGCGCTTTCTCCGCCTTGCCTTCTTGAATAAAACCGATCACAGCGTTGATGAGCACCACGCCAACTATTACCCCCGCGTCCACATAATCTTCGAGCGCGAATGTGATGGCACCAGCCACCAGCAACACATAGATCAACGGATTGTGGAACTGCAACGCAAAGCGCATCCAAGGGCCGCGTCGTTTTGATGCCGGCAGGCTGTTGCGGCCATATTGTTCAAGACGTTGGGTGGCCTCCCGGTGGCTCAGGCCAGCGTTGGCAGAAACCGACAAGGTGTGCAACACCTCATTTATGGGTTGGGCGTGCCTGGCGGGTGTGTGATCGGGTGTTAAAGGGTGTATTGGCTTCATGATAAGTCCGCTAATTCAGTGAGGTAAGCCCCCAGCTTTGCCAGGGACTCGCCAAGCATTGGCTTTATCAACCTAAAATTTGCAGTTCATTTACATCGAAAAACCGCAAAATTTGACAGCTGTCCGTTGAATTAGCCACAGTATTTGTGCCATACAAATCGCGCTATGCCTAAAATCAGAATATGTTCATTAAGAATACCACTATTGGTAGCGACCAGCTTAGAACTGGCACACAAGTGTAGATGCTGGCCATTATTTGCCTTGAATTACCCGGATAGGAGTACTGCCCAGTTTTTTTGTAACGACGAACCTGTCACCGGAGCGGCCACCAATCCTAAAAAAACTTGCAATGAGGCGCGACATGGCAACTCAAACAACGATCGTAAGGCTTTTGTGTGCGATGGTGGGGCCGATATAAATGCCGACATTTCCTAAAGTTTGTCGCCTTTGTTGATGAGATAGCTATACTACTGCCATAAACACCAGACCAATTGCTACAATTGCCACAGAGAATTCCGCAAGCCGTTCGCGAAGCGTTTCTATGATAAGAATAACGCAGCTCAGTGATCCACTTTGATTTCGTGTCTAACAGCACAGGAACAATTTTATGAATAATCAGACACAACAAAACAGATTTTTTATCCGTGCAATTTCTCTGGCTGCAATCGGTTTCTGGCGGCTGATCCTCAAAACAGGCAGCTCGGACCTTTTCAGCGACAATACAGCGCGCATCGAGGCCGGAAAATATGCGCCATTTGTGCTGCAAAAGGCATGAGATCATGAAAGTCACTTTTCTTGGTGCAGCTCGTGAAGTCACCGGTTCGTGTTATCTAATTGAGACAAATGCTGTTTGTTTCCTAGTGGACTGCGGAATGTTTCAGGGTGGACGAGAAGCACCAACACGCAACCGAAAAACATTTAATTTCGACCCGCACTCACTCGATTTCGTATTGCTCACCCACGCACATATTGACCATAGTGGACTGCTGCCCCGGCTTACGCGCGAGGGATTCGATGGGGCAATCTTTACCACTACGGCGACAGCCCAACTGTTGGACATCATGTTGCCCGACAGTGCTCACATTCAGGAAATGGATGCCCTTCGAGCCGTAAAGCGCCGTGGAAAAACTTCTGCACGTACCAAAGCTGCGCTGCCTGTGCTGTATACCTTGCAGGATGCGGAAGCCTGCCTGAAACAATTAAGCCCTGTAGCATACGACGAGTGGCTGACACCGCATCCTGATGTTCGTTGTTGTTTTCGAGATGCCGGCCATATCCTCGGTTCGGCGATTATCGAAATTCAGATCACGGAAGGCGGCAAGACCACGAAGCTCGTTATGTCGGGAGATCTCGGTCAGCCGGATCGGGTGATTTTGCGCGACCCAACAGTGATTGAGAATGCGGACATATTGTTCATTGAGTCCACCTATGGCAATCGCATGCATAAGGACTTACCAGCTACCTTGGAAGAGTTCGTACAGGTAATTGAGCACACGCTTAATGTCAAGCACGGCAACGTCATTATTCCGGCATTCGCGGTCGGTCGCACGCAAGAGGTCATCTATTACCTGTATGAGCTGACACGTCAGGGGCGGTTGCACAATCTTGATATTTACGTAGATTCTCCGATGGCAACGGCTGTGACCCAGGTCACCATGCAGCATATGGCGCTATTCGATGACGAGGCGAAGCAACTCACCCAGTGGCAAGCGGCGGGGCGCGGCCTGCCTAACTTGCGCTTCATCGGCAGTACAGAGGAGTCTATCGCCCTCAATCAAATTCGCTCAGGAGCCATCATCATTTCCGCCAGCGGAATGTGCGACGCGGGGCGCATCAAGCACCATCTGCACCATAATCTTGGACATGCCGCGAACAGTGTTTTGATCACCGGTTTTCAGGCACAGGGCACACTCGGTCGACGGTTGGTGGACGGTGCAAAGCGAGTAAAAATCTTCGGCGAGGAGATTTCGGTGCACGCCTCGATTCACACCCTGGGCGGTTTCTCGGCACACGCCGACCAGGCGGCACTGCTCGCCTGGGCTGGCGGTTTCCGGCGGCCACCACGCCAGACGTTTGTAGTACATGGGGAAGAAAGTGCAGCACAAACGTTGGCTGCTCGCCTGCAAACTGACTACGGCTGGACCGTCACAGTGCCCGATCCAGGCCAGGTTATTGATTTGTAAAGTCTGAATCCAATGTCACTGTCTACCGCTGTGAAATCTAATTGACGCTGACGTGGATGAGTTTCAGATGGTCTTTCACATTTGCATCCGTGTTGTTCTTGGCGGTACTTATTCCGCTCCGCTTGCCGTCGCTTCGCCGTCGAGCAGGCGCGTCGCCTTGACGGCCTGCTGCACAGCACGTCGAATGGCGCTCGCAGCGCGCAAGCGGGCATCCATGTCCGTCACTGACAAACGACCCTGAGCGCCCGCCTCCAGGAGTTCCTTTTTCAGGATCTGATAGTCCCCTTCCAGGCTCTGTAAGTCTGATTCGACATCTGCGCCATGCGCCAGCACCCCCTCGGGGTCAACACGGGAAAGCAGCCGTGTTCCCTGATCGAAAAAAGTGCCGCCTGTTTCGATCAGCACCGGCAGGGGCGTTTCGCGCGCGGCGGCCGCAGCCTCCATGGCCAGTTCCGCCATCGCCTCGTAGTAGCGAGCCACGCGCAGGATATGCGGCAGACGCCGGGCGCTGTCCTGCGACATGCCGGCCTGGTTGAGGCGAGCGATAAAATTCGCGACAGTCTGATTCAATCGGGCCACGATCTGCTGGTCTTTCGCCAGTTTGCCCTGAGAGGCGCCAGTCATAGCCTCACGCATCATGCGCAGGGCGATGCCGCCCATGTGCCGCACTTCCTGTTCCATGGCATCCAGCGCCAAGACCGGTACTGTTGCGACATTGGCGTCCAGATAGCGCGGACTGGCCTCGTCCTCCTCGGCGGTGCGAAAGAGCCCTTCGAGGAACCGAGCCATGCGGTCGGCGATAGGCCAGACCAGCATCACACCGAGCAGATTGAAAGCGGTGTGGAACAGGGCCAGTTTGGCGGCGGGTGCCGAGCCGAGTTCCAGTACTTCGCCTGCCGCGCCGATGGCCGGTACCAGCCAGGGCAACAGCGCCAGCGCCACGGCACCGGTCAGGAGATTAAACAGAATATGGGCGGCAGCGGCCCGTTTGGCGTTGGGCGTGGCGCCGATGAAAGCGATTAGCGCGGTGACGGTGGTGCCGATGTTGGCGCCGACAACCACAGCGGCAGCGCCCTGAGCCGTAAGCAGTCCACCCTGGGCGGCGGTCAGCGCAATGGTCAGGGCAGCGCTGGAGGACTGCATCAGCACGGTGAGAACGATGCCGATCAGCACCTGTACCACAGTGTCCTTGAAACCATCTCCTTCTGGTAGCTTGAAATCTGTAGATAGCCCGGAAAAGGACTCTTTTAGCATGTCTATGCCCAGGAACAGTACGCCAAAGCCTGCCAGAGCCTGTCCCAGCGCACCGCGCCGATTTCCTTCGCCGGAAAGGCGTAGCGCCATACCGACACCAATGAGCGGCAGCGCCAATACCTCGATTTTGAACTTCAGCCCCACCAGCGCTACCAACCAGCCGGTCATGGTGGTGCCAACATTGGCACCGAAGAGCACCCACATGGACTGCCCCAGTGTGAGCAGACCGGCATTGACGAAGCCGATGGCGGCCACTGTCACGGCGCTGGAAGACTGTACCAAGGCAGTCACCAGTACACCCGAAGCCAGCCCGCGCATCCGGGTCTTGGTGGAATGGGCAAGGATGCGCCCCAGCGCCGGGCCGGCGGCAAGCTTGAGACCATCGGTCATGAGCCCCATGCCGAGCAGGAACAGGCCGATACCGCCGAGCAAGCCTCCGGCTGTAGTCCAAGCGTTCATTTCATTTCTTACTGGTGATTCACATCAAGCGCCGCTATCGCGGCTTCGGGTGTCAGGGTGAGCCAGGAACGGGTTTCAGTGTCCATTATTCAGTGTCCGTGTTGATACTACAGCCAAATATTGAAGCAGGGTGCGAGTTGCGGCCAGAAATCATGGCTTCGCCTTTTGGCCTGGCGGCATCACCAACACGTCACATGGTGCCTCCAGTAACAGATGCTTGGTCATGCTACCCAGGAGCAGATCGACGATTTCCGATTGGCCATGTTTGCCCACCACCACCATGTCCGCTGCCTTTTCACGTAGAAGTTCTGGGATGACAATTTCCGGCATACCGTGTTTCACGCGGATGTCGTAATGCTCCTCGTTTTTCAGGCTGTTCGCCAGCGTTTGTAGCGCATCTTGGGCGTGTTGGCGTTCCTCCTGGCGAAAGCGATGAATGTGTTCATTGGAAACACCGGCAAAATTCAGCTTACCTTCGAATGGCACATCGAAAGCATGCGCCAGGGTGAGATGAGCCTCGGGCGCAACGCGACGGGCAAGCTCGGCTACCGCAAGGCTGTGGGCTGAGAGATCGAGCGGCACCAGTACGCGCTGGTAGGGCCCGTCTGGTTCGTTCCGCACCACCAAGACGGGTATGGCGGCTTCCCGTATCACCCGTTCAGCGGTAGCACCGAGGAAGAATTCGCGGGCTGGATGTTCGCCCATCGCGCCCAAAATCACCATGTCTGCGCCTATTTCCTGCGCGGCACGGCTGATCTCGCAGTGTGTCTGACCGACCGTGATCAATGGCGTCACCTCGATCTGCCAGCGCTCGGCTAGATTTTCCGCCAACAGGCGCAAAGCGTCCTCGTAATGTCTGATCAACTGTGCTTCAGCACTGGCGTAACCGTGCAGCAATCGACCGCGTAGGTGTTCCAACGCTAGGCCGCTCAAACTGTGCAGCATCGTGAGACAAGCACCGTGCTCTGCCGCCAGCAGCGCGGCGCGTTCTTCAGCACGTCCGGCGGTAGTGGAAAAGTCGGTAGCGGCCAGGAAAGTGGTGATCGGTTTCATACGGGAGTCTCCTTTTCTCGTAGGATGTGTTGGAGTTTATCAGCAGCGTATTCAGCGGCGTCAAAGTAGGGATGAAAGATCAGTTCCGCCCCGGCTTTGTTCAGCATATCAATGCTTTCTTCACTGTGCGCAGTGATCGCAACCGGACCGGTGTAGCCGTGCTCGCGCAGGGCATTAATCAGGGCGCAGTTGATGCTGGTGTCGTGCAAGGTGCTGACCACCCAACGCACCTCGGCTAGGGGCAGACTGGCGGGAAATTCGGCATCCTCAGCATCGCCGAAGCGGGAATTGAGGCCATGATGGCGGGCGCGCCGCACGGCTTCGGGGTCGAAATCCACACCCAGCGTACTGATATCCTGATCGCTCAGGCGCTGCATCAGCCTACCGCCGTAGCGCCCGAGACCGAACACAATAACTGTAGGCATCGGCTCCGATTCTGATATTGTCATTTGTTCGCGGAACGGTATCCGACGCTCGAACACACTCAATGAGAGTTTGAGTTTTTCGTACAAGCTCTGACTGTTAAGCACCAGATAAGTGCAGACGCTGATAGTCACCAGACCGATCAGGGTGACCAGGCCCAGGGTATCGCCGCCAACGTGACCCATGCTCATGCCCATGGCGACGAAGACGATGGAAAACTCGGATATCTGCGCCACCGTGAGGCCCGCCATGAAACCGGTGCGCTTGCGGTAGCCCATATAACCCATGATAGCCATCACAATAATGGGATTGCCGATCAGCACGAAAGCAGACAGTACCAGCGCCGCCACAATCTGACCCTCGAAGGCCTCGAATTCCAGCCTCGCCCCCAGATCGAGGAAGAAAAATAACAGCAGAAAATCACGCACCGGGTTGAGCCGGCCACTCATGGCCTCGCGGTAGGGTGAAGTCGCGAGCGCGAAGCCGGCTAGAAAAGCACCCACCTCTTTGCTGAATCCGAACATTTCTCCCAGGCTCGCCAGTGCAACGCCCCAGGCGATGGCAAACAGCAGCATCAGTTCCTGCGAACGCGCCACCAGATCGAGCAGGCGCGGCAGCACATAGCGCATGACGGCGGTCAGCAGCAGACCGGCAACGGCGAGTTTCAGCGTGATCATGCCCAGAGTTGCGGCTATACCGTCTGCTTCCGCCATGTTAAGGGTGCTCATGGTCATCATGGCAATGAGCACGGCGATATCCTGCACGATGAGGAAGCCCACAGCGATGCGCCCGTGCAGGGAGTCCAGTTCCTTTTTGTCCGACAGCAGTTTGACGATGATGATCGTGCTGGAGAAGGTCAGCGCCACCGCTATGTAAATGGCCTTGAGGTGATCCATGCCCAAAGCAAGCCCCAGCAGGTAACCGAACAGGATGGTGAAAAACAGCTGCCCCAGTCCCGTGGCCAGCGCCACAGCGCCCAAACGGCGCACCAGATGCAGATCGAGCTTGAGACCGACTGTAAAGAGTAGTACTGCCACTCCGACCTGAGCCAGCAGGTCGAGCGGATCATGCACCGTGATCCAGCCCAAAGCTACCGGCCCGGCCAGAATACCCACCATAATATAGGCTAAGATCAAAGGCTGGCGTAGTCGGATCGCCAAGGCACCGATACTGGCGGCAGCGGCGAGCAGCAGAGCGATTTCCTGAAAAGCGTCGGTCATAGTGGTCTTACCAAGGTGTGCCAGAGGCGATTGTCAATGTCCATGCTGAAAGAGAATCCAAGTGTTGAGGATGTACATAAGAAACAGCCCCAAGCTCACCCAGGTCAGCCCCATCACGGCATACCTTTGCGAGCGGAAGATCAAGCCCACGACCACCAGGGCGCTCATCATCACAGCGGTGAGTGCGGTCAGCGCTTGGCTAGCATCGACGTGCACAAGCAGCGGGCCATTGCTGTAAAACAAATCATCCACAGATAGAATAATGATGTTGAATAAGTTGCTGCCCAACAGGTTGGCGATGGCCATATCCAGCGCTCCAATGCGCATTGCCGAGATGGTGACGGCCGCTTCGGGGGCGGAGGTCACTGCCGCCACCAGCAAAGTTCCGACAAAAGTTTGCCCCCACCCCATCAAGTCGGAAATATCCTTGGCCACAAACGGTAACCAAGAACCCACGATTACAATTGCTGAAGCCGCCAGCGCATAACCCTTTACAGCGCTGCGCAGCGTTACATCTGGATAACGCTCGGCGGATACTTCAGTATATTCGGACAGGATGCGGCGTTCGTAGCTGAATACGGCGCGCATCGCAACGAAGTAGATCAGCACGATGAATGGCGAGTATAGTCCCACATGTCCCAATGCCGGGCTCATCCCCGCATGATCCAGCAGCAGACTGAACCCGGCAAAAGTGATCAGGATTGTACCCAGTGAAGCCGACAGAATATGTCCTTGAGCGGCACGACTATACAGGGTTTCGCGCCGGTACAGCGCATCCAGTATTACCAGAATAAAGAGATTAAATACCGTGCTACCCAGCACATCTCCGACAGCAATGTTCGGCGCGTTGGCGAATGTGACGGCGGAAATGCCGGTCACCAACTCGGGCAGTGAGGTGGCAGTAGACAGCAGGATGAGACCGACCCAAGAGGCAGACATGCCGGTTTTTTCGGCGATGATGTCTCCATAGCGGGAAAGAAAGTAGCCCGCGTAGCCAATGACGGCGAGACAAAACAGAAGTTGCAACCAGAGCAGCATATCGGGGCATCTCCTAGCTGGGTGGACGGCAGGATAGGTCAAGGTACCGGCAAGCTCACTTTAAGGAAGCCGCTAAAAGTTCTAATTCACTGAGGTTCTGAATGCTCCATCACGCCTGAAATGAATACTACGCAACGCATAGGAAGATTGCAACGGCGGCAAGGGGTTCAGAATAAACGCAGAAAATTTGCGCTGGAGCCTGGTATATACCGCGTTTATAATTACTTGACCAACCTTTGCACGTCAGATCAATGGGGGCTCTATTGACCTCAGTCTCAAGTACATCAAAGTGTGCTCAGTTCATCTTGCATATCGCGCAGCACCTAGCAGCCTGTCGATAATCATTGTGTCGGCTTATTGCGGTAGAAGGCTGTGATGCTCACCATGTCATTGACGTAGTTGACTGAGCCTACTTTATGGAATATCACCTCAACCCCAAGGCGGCGCGACAGATAAGTGCGCATTTCTTCAGGGTTCGACAGTACATTGGGGTCGATTTTATCGAGTGTGATCTTGATCTTTATTCCATGTGCTGAGCGCAGGATACGAGGATGGTCAAGCACATAGGCTCCTAGCAACACTATGCCGATTACAACACAAGTAACTTCAAGTGAAGTACCATGAACCGAGCAAATTACGGCAATTGCAATCGAACCGAAGAAATAGGTAATTTCGATCTTCTCGAGTGGTTCCGAACGCAACGTGAATAATGCGAGAATAGCAAACAAGCCAAAACCAGCAGCAAGACTAAACTCCACCGAAGACAGAATGGTCAGCACTCCAAATGCGAAGATATTGAACAGCGAGGCAGCTATCACTAGCTCTTTATCGCGATAGCGGCGGTAATAGAGACCAAAAATTAGAATCAGCATAGCGACAACATTAATGCCAAAGCGCATTATCGTATCGAGCATAAGTGATATTTCAAGCATGATTTTTCTTTCTCATAACGGAACAATTAGAAAACTACCCAACAGAGACGACAATTCGCCGCACAATAAATTAACACACAGAAGTTACACAGAAGTTACATAGCAGTTAGCAGAAACCAGTGTCAGACTCTGAAGTCTCCCTAAAAAACACTGTTGTATTTCACTCAACTACCCTACTTTAGTCGGGGGTAGTTGAGGCTCCGACCGCCGCCCACTAAAAGTGGGCAAACCGTGGCGGACTCCGCTAAAACCATATTCAAGAACGTATGATGAAACTCATAGCGTTTAAAACCCTAAATGCACCAGCTAAAGCTGGTGGCTTGTACCAATAGATAGTAAATCAACCTGTCCTGGGTCGCCGCCTGCTAGTGGCGAGCAGCCATTATGGTTTTCCCGAAGCTAATAGCCCGATCCGGTATTTGACCAGCAATTCATCTGCATAGGAGGAGTGTGGACGCCCTTTGGACTTGGTGTTATAAGCTTCAGTCGCTTCCTTGCCACACCAGGAAAGGAGGATATCCGGCTGCGATGGATGTTCGGGCAAATAAGCGCTTAAATCATAGACATTACCGCGAATGGCCACCCAACAGTTTTCTGGTGTTCTATGTTTGGCCAATTCAGCCAGTGAAATCGATTTATCAACAGCAATAGCGGCGCTTTTCTCAGCAGGTGGCAACCACAAACTTCCAACCCAGAAAGCTGTCACCAGCAGCCAAAAAATAAACGTAGCGGATAGGTAGAGTCGGCGCATTATCGGAAATCAAATTTTTCAAAGTGAATCTGGTGGGGCGTAACGCCTCGATTGTGCAGATCTTCTCTAAGTGCTGCAACCATGCCCTGCGGCCCGCACAGATAGCACTCATAATGTGCAAGCCCTTGAGTATCGTGAAGAAGGGAATTGAGATCGGGCACTTCGTCGCCGGTAGCCAATGCCTTCAGGGAAAGCTGATGATCCACTTCGGCAAGGGCTCGGAGTTCATGTAAAAAAGCTGCATCCACCTCGGTTCGATAAAGATAGAGGAGCGTCGTCGGCTGATTGACAGGGCCAGCCCGCAGCAGCGCCAGGAAGGGCATAATACCGATGCCGCCGGCTATCCAGAGTTGCGGCCTCTGTGGCCGGTCGGCCAGAAAAGTTCCGAACGCACCATGCACCCGCACCATCGTGCCGGGCTCGACAGACTGGATGTGCCGCGTACAGTCGCCCAGGGCTTTGACCGCGATGCCTATTTCATGATTGGCACCGATCGAGCTGACAGTGAATGGGTGAAATTCCCCGCTATCACGGAATGTCGGCCCCAAGAAAGCGACCAGCACAAACTGTCCCGGCGTTATGGCAGCAGGGTCTGCCAGAGGCTTAAGAGAAATTTCGACTATGCCTTCGGCAACTGTCTTTACTGATCCCACAACGTATGGCCGCGCAGCCAAACCGAAATCATCCCGAATAAGACGCCACCCCAAAAAAGAGACGGCAAGGCCTAAAATCGGCAGAACGGGTTCACTGATACCGAGCAAAACCAGGTGAACCAAACCGAGAAGCACACCTACTCCCAGCCCGAAATGGAGCCAGCGCCAAATCTGATAGGGAATGCGCATGATGAAGGTAGCTGCCAACCCAAACATCAAGAGCAGCAACGACAGCCAACCTGCCCATATTGGCCAGCCCTGAGTGAATGGAGAAAGCGTCTGCCATGCCAACAGTCGAGAATTCGGCCAGACATCGGCAGCGAGCATTAGGGGATGCGCCAGTAGCAGAACATAAGCCGTCGTGCCGGCCCAGTGATGCCATTGATACATCCTTTCCAGCCCACCTAGCCACCGGGCCAGCCAGGTTTCCCTAATCATCAATAACAGCCCGGCAAGTAGGAGGCTGCATCCGGCCCAACCCAAGACAATACCCAAGGTGCGTGCCGTTGACAGCCCCTCAGGAAAAGTCCACCAAATAAGGCTGACCGAACTGGTCATGATCAGTAGTGGGATAGATAGGTTGCGCAGTATAGTCATGAGCCTATAGACACTCAATCTTTCAAAGAGTTGGCGGACCCTATTCCGGTTTTCAGGCACTCACAAATATCCCGTCATCCCTCGGACAGTAACACGCCCCGCTGCCTGCCCACTTTTCCATCAACTGACGATGGATGATCAGGTAGGCATGGTATTCCTAAATCTTAACGCCATGAATTTTGGATGGGTGTTCGATCCTCACCTCCAACGTCATGAATTACTAGCCCAGTGTTGTAATCCCGCTGGCCCGCCATGACCCTCGAGCATAGGCAGGCGCAGCAAGAGAATGTCGTTGTGTTGCCTATAACAAGGTTTGCATTTTTTGTTTGCCAAACCAAAGGCAAGTTGTCACAGCGCTTACTTGAACTTGTAGAAATTTTTGTTCAGGTAGGCTGAAAGGTCTAGTTTTTCCTGTGGGGTAACCTGTGAGGAAAAATTAGCACGAATATTACGAACGCATACGACAACTACTGACGACAGCTGCTGTGGATCCTTCACTTTGCTGCCGGGGCGCCCGAAAATGGCATTGCCGTTACCGCCCATCATGCCGTCGTGGCAACTGTTACATTTATATTTGTCGAATGCTTTTTTACCAGCTTCAGGGTGACCATTGGCAAAGGGATCAGCTTGTGCTGTACCACACATTAATAAGAATATAGCAAAAAATTTCTTCATGGCTAGGCTCCTTGTAAAGTTTGTGATCGAACAATACGCATCAAAGCAGTCTGATGCGAATAGTCAGATGCAGATTACTCCTGATCCGACGTAATGACTAGACTTCTTATAAACAGACCGACAACGCCCCGAATATTTCCAGTTTGCCGGTGGCTGGATGATCAAGAAATTCGGGTTGGCTGGAATAACATGAAAGCCTTTCTTGTCCCTTCCTGTCGACCACAATAGTTCTCAGCACTAGTTCATTTTGCCGATCCTTAATATCTGTTTCCTGCTTCGTACCAGCCATGGCTACGCTTGACCAGATACACCACAGACAGCATCACTGGAACCTCAATCAATACGCCGACCACGGTGGCAAGAGCCGCACCGGATTCAAAGCCGAACAGACTGATGGCAGCAGCGACTGCCAATTCAAAGAAGTTACTTGCACCGATAAGTGCCGACGGGCCTGCTACACAGTGCGCTTCACCGAAGCGGCGATTCAACCAATACGCCAAGCCGGAATTGAAATAAACCTGAATGATGATGGGCACGGCGAGCATGACGATAACGAGCGGTTGCTCGACGATGGCTTTGCCCTGAAAAGCGAACAACAATATCAGCGTGAGTAACAGTGCAGCGATGGAGAGTGGATTCAGCTTGGACAGAGCATGATTTAGCGCCGCAATTCCGCCACGTGCCAACAGGAACTTGCGCCATACCTGTGCCACCAAAACGGGCAGAACAATATATAACACCACCGACACCAGCAGCGTATCCCAAGGTACGATGATGGATGAGATGCCCAGCAACAGCGCCACCAATGGCGCAAAGGCGAACACCATGATGGCGTCGTTGAGCGCGACTTGGCTCAGGGTGAATAGCGGCTCACCGTTTACCAGCCGACTCCACACAAACACCATCGCGGTGCAGGGTGCGGCTGCAAGCAATATAAGGCCTGCAATGTAGCTGTCGAGTTGTTCTGCGGGTAGATACGGTGCGAACAATTGCCGGATGAATAACCAGCCAAGCAGCGCCATGGAAAAAGGTTTGACCGCCCAGTTGATGAACAGCGTGACTCCGATGCCGCGCCAGTATTGGCGCACTTTGTGCAAGGCCATGAAGTCTATGCGCAACAACATAGGGATGATCATCACCCAGATCAGCAGCCCGACGGGGATGTTGACCTTGGCGATCTCCAATGCGCCCAACCAGTGAAACGGTGCGGGTATTAGTTGACCCAACACCACCCCGACGATGATGCATAGAAAAACCCAGATGGTCAGGTAGCGCTCGAAAATACTCATGGTGCTAATCCGTTATGCGACCGATTTTTGCGAGAGATTCTTTCAAATTTCCAGTACATAACGCGTTGTATTTTTTTCACTCATGACAGGCTCCTTCGAGAATGGGAATTTATCCAGCGGTCAGTTCCAGCAAGCGCGCTACGCCAACAGGTTCGTCCTTGAGTAGAGGAACAACCGCATACTGTTGCGCATAATAATTTGAGACGGAATTTATTTCGCAAAGTTATTTTTAAACAACGATGTTGGCAATCTTGTCCATTTCCGTTTTGAGAGCGGGCTTATCATGCTTCAGTACCTCCTGATTCAGTCCGAAAAATGCTTCAATGCGGGCGCGCAGGATGCGGTAAGCCTTCATGAAGGCCGCATCGATTTCAGCGTCCGTGCCCGTGGCATGCGCCGGGTCTTCCACGCCCCAATGGGTGCGCAGCACGGGGCCAAGGTAGACCGGGCAAGTCTCTCCCGCCGCACTGGCACAAACGGTGATGACTATATCGGGCGCGGCGGGAAGATTTTCCCAAGACTTGCTGAAATAGCCTTCGGTGGATATCCCTTCGCTCGTCAGTAATGCCAACGAGCGGGGATGTACCTTGCCGGTGGGCTTGCTGCCAGCGCTCATGGCACGCCAACTAGCTGGGGCAAGATGATTGAAGGTAGCTTCGCCGAGGATGGATCGACAGGAATTACCAGTGCAGAGAAAGAGTACGTTCATGTTCAGGGTTTCGATAAAGCTGGAAGAGTTGATAGGGGCACACTTGGGGAACAAACCGACTCCGTCCGCAAATCAATGCAATGCTGGGGATTGCCGGAACAGCATTCCTCGGTTAGATAAGTAATAATATCCAGCATCAAGGGAATATTGGCGCGATAACGCTGGTAACGACCTTCTTGATTGACTGTTAGCAGACGTGCTTGCGTCAATGCTTTCAGGTGGAAGGAAAGATTTGTAGGTGGCACTTCAAGCGTTGTCGCAATTTCGCCTGCCACCATACCATCCAGCCCTTTTTTCACCAACAGTCGAAACACGTCTAGCCGCACGCCGGAAGAAAGTGATTCAAATACTGAAGTTGCTGATAGTTTATCCATTGTGCAATATTACAACTATAATTGAAATGTTGCAATATTGTATACTCTGACTTGCGATACATTAATTGTTTTAAATACCGCAGATTCAAGTCCGAAGTGCAACAGCCAGAGGTTGATTGGTATAGCGTAATTCCACCCCGAAGAATACCTCACAAGTTGACAACAGCCCTTCCAAAAAGGGACACCTGCGGCGTTCCTAAACAAACAATATCAGTAACTACTCACCCCATCCCTCAAGAGCCTTACCCGCCAAAGCGATTTGAATAG
>NZ_CAKMLL010000063.1 GCF_927797785.1 Candidatus Nitrotoga sp. BS
GTTTTATATTATATTTTAAGTATATTATTAATAAAGCAAGTCGCATAGAGTGCTCGCAAGCTATTAAGCTTTCAGGGCTAAAACTTCTCATGCGGCATCAAATAACGCCATAGTCCGGGTTGCAATTTGGACATCGACATCCGGCCGATCCGGATTCGTTTAACGGCCAGCACCTGTAGCTCGACACTTTTACACATATGTGCGACCTGTCCGGGTTGCACCCCTTTGAGGGCAAAACGCAGCCGTGTTTCGTTTTGCCAGCTGACTTTGATCGGAGGCAGAGCCCGACCGTTAAAAATGATTCCGTGGTTGAGTTGCTTGAGCCCAGCGGGAGTCAGCTCACCTGCGACCTCCACAATATATTCTTGCTCAATTGTGGCTGCATCATCTATCAGCTTGCGCTCTACTCGAAAATCCTGGGTGAATACTAACAAGCCGCTAGCATTCTTCTCTAACGGTATGCATTGCTTCAGCCGAGCAAAGTGTTGTTTGCTGAGGTGAATGCAAGATGGATCGTCAGTCGTCCGCGTATCGGCGCAAATAAGTTGTTGCGCAGCATTAGCATCCATGCCTGCGACTGGCGGTTGATGAAACAAAATTGTCACTGGCGCAACCGGAGCGAGACTAGCTTCAGGGTGAAGCTCAACTTTCTCTTGCTGAGACACCATGAACTGGGGTATGTCCACCACTTTTCCATCGACCATAACCCAGCCGCCTGTAATATAAAGCGCAGCCTCCCGGCGTGAACAGGAGATTAATTCAACAAGGAATTTTGAGAGGCGAATGGGGTCTGACATGAACAGGTGTATATTTAAAAATGAAGTGTCATTGTAAATGCTCAGATCAAACTACCACATGTAAAATACGAATATGGATGCAAATAAAAAATCTGTAAACACACCCACTTTGGACGGTATCACTCTTGAAACGATCCTTACACAACTATCTGTAAACTTGGGCTGGGAAGTCATGGGTGCTGCTGTGCCCGTGCGATGTTTTACACACGATCCCAGTATAAAATCCAGCTTAAAATTTTTACGGAGAACGCCATGGGCTCGAAAAAAAGTTGAAGAACTGTATTTACAACAAATTAAATAAATTATCTAATGTAAATTGTTGATAAAAACGGGCAAAGGACATCTTCTCAGATAGAGTGAGCGACAACATCTGTAACTGAATAACTGAGTGTAAAGTGAAGCGTCCAGTTTTTTTGACAATGGTGACGAGGACATAGACCGATAGCGTATCAAAACTAAGGAGGCTTCCATGGATCGCTGGATTTTTCTTTTTCTGTTACCAATTGCTGTTGCTGGTTGTGCCACCGTCCCAAAGCCCCTTGCCGTCGGCGCATTTGCTGAGGTAACACCAAACGCGGCTCAAAACGATAATCTTATAGGTCAGCGTGTACGTTGGGGAGGCAGCATTGCGAACACGGAACCAGGCAAGAATGAGACGTGTATTGAGATAGTGAGCCACCCACTTGACAGTAACGCAAGACCTCTAGATACGGATATGACATGGGGACGCTTCATTGCCTGCGCTCCAGACTTTTATGATCCGGAAGTGTATGCGAAGGGCCGCGAAGTAACAGTAATTGGCAATATTCAAGGTACGACCGTTGACAAGCTTGGCGAATATGAATATCACTATCCTCAGATCAACGCCGAGACAGTGTATCTATGGCCAAGGCTCACTACATACCCATATTATGGGTCACGGTATCCTTATAATGGCTATTATGGGTCATATTGGTACAACAACATGTGGGGTCCATGGAATGGTCGGTTTGGAAGTCCTTACTGGTAGTAGAAATAATAGATAGCAAGCAAGCACGAACGTCTGCCTGACTAAGTAGTTTGTTCGCAGGGATGTGCATAGCGATAATTCGCAAAATTGTCCATCCCTGCTTGAATTTTATCTTGCTTATAGCTTTCTTTTTACCCAAGCCGATACAGATGCGAGTGCAGTGGCTAAAAATTCTGGTTGAGTACCCCCTGCTTGAGCCATATCCGCGCGGCCACCACCCTTCCCACCCACTTGCTGTGCTACCGCATTAACCAATTCTCCCGCCCTTACCTTGTCGGTAATATCTGCGGTAACACCCGCGATAAGTGTCACTTTTCCATCAGCCACGGCAGCCAATACGATGGCTGCCGATTTAAGTTTGTCTTTCAGCTTGTCTAATGTTTCACGCAATGTTTTGATATCTGCACCTTCCAAAAGTGCTGCCACTATCTTGACGCCATTAATTTCTAGTGCCTGACTGGCCAAGTCGTCACCTTGCGAAGTAGCCAATTTAGATTTTAAGGTAGCGAGCTCTTTTTCCAGCGCTTTTGTCGCATCCTGCATTTGCGCAACACGCTGGATGAGTTCGTTTGGCTGCACCTTAAGCGTGGCGGCGACTTCATTTACTCTCGCATCAAGCTGTTGTACCCAGTTCAGCGCACCCTCCCCGCTGATCGCCTCAACTCGGCGGATACCAGCAGCCACACCGCTCTCCGTTACAATCTTGAATAAACCAATATCGCCAGTGCGCTGAACATGCGTACCGCCGCATAATTCAGTAGAAAAATCGGCCATGCCTAATACACGCACTTCATCACCATACTTTTCTCCGAACAATGCCATGGCGCCAGATTTGAGTGCATCGTCATAGGTCATTACTTGCACGCTCACTGCAGCATTCGCCTGTATGGCACTGTTTACACGACATTCCACCTCTCGGATTTGAGTATTGGTCATCGGTGCATTATGGCTAAAATCAAAGCGTGTTTTTGTCTGATCAACCAGCGAACCTTTCTGTTGTACGTGCGCACCCAACACATCACGTAACGCCCGGTGCATCAGGTGCGTAACTGAGTGGTTACGGATAGTGCGCGCACGCGCAGCTACATCAACTAGTGCTTCAACCAAGTCGCCTACCTTGATAACACCGCTCTTTATCTGTCCGTGGTGGCCAAACACATCGGGTTGAATTTTCTGTGTATCTTCTACAACAAAAAGCGTTGGATTATTGGAAGACAGCTGCAGCACACCCACGTCCCCCACCTGCCCGCCAGATTCCGCGTAAAACGGCGTATTGTCTAGCACCACAATACCTGTCTCAGCGGCGGAAAGCGCTTGCACAGCCACGCCATCCTTATAAAGCGCCACGACTTTGCCCTGCGTAACCAGTTTTTCGTACCCGTGGAATTGCGTTTTTACACCTTCGTATTCGAGCCCCGCCGCTATCTTGAACTTTCCAGCCGCGCGTGCCTGGTCGCGCTGGCGTGTCATGGCATCATTAAAACCCTCCTCATCAACTATTACACCATGTTCACGACATACATCCTGTGTCAGGTCGAGCGGAAAGCCATAAGTGTCGTGCAAAGTAAAAGCAATATGTCCCACAAGTATTTTGGGTTGAGGCAACGCGTCTTCACCTCGGACCTTCCCATTGCCCGGTTCAACATCGAAACCAAGACCAGCCGTTATAACTTTCTCGAGTGCTACATCAAGCATTTTCATACCATGCTCAATAGTCTCAAAAAAGCGCTCTTCCTCAATACGTAGCACGTCAGTTACCCGCGTTTGTGCTGCAACCAACTCGGGATATGCTCCGCCCATTTCCCTGGCAAGATCAACTACTATCTTATGGAAAAAAGCTGCGCGACAACCCAATTTATAACCATGGCGGATGGCACGGCGGATAATGCGGCGCAGCACATAGCCGCGCCCTTCATTGCCGGGAATTACGCCATCCACGATTAGAAAGGAGCAAGCACGAATATGATCTGCGATCACCTTGAGTGAGTTATTGGTAAGGTCGTTGGTGTTCGTTTCGCGCGCCGCCGCGCAGATAAGATTCTGGAACAAATCAATATCATAGTTGGAGTGCACCTGTTGCAATACTGCCGCGATGCGCTCCAATCCCATGCCAGTATCGACCGATGGCTTGGGTAACGGGTGCAGCACACCGCTCTCATCGCGGTTGTATTGCATGAATACCAAGTTCCATATTTCAATATAGCGATCACCATCGGCCTCCGAACTACCCGGAGGGCCGCCCCAAACGTCAGGCCCATGGTCGTAAAAAATTTCCGAGCATGGACCGCATGGGCCGGTATCAGCCATTTGCCAGAAATTATCAGAGCCATAGCGTGTGCCATGATTGTCACCAATACGAATAATGCGCTCGACGGGTACGCCTACTTCATTAGACCAAATTTCATAGGCCTCATCATCCTCGGCGTAAACTGTTACCCACAGCTTGTCAGCTGGTAATTTATAAACCCCAGTGAGCAGTTCCCATGCGTATTTGATGGCACTATGTTTAAAGTAATCTCCAAAGCTGAAATTACCCAGCATCTCGAAAAATGTATGATGCCGTGCGGTATAACCCACGTTTTCCAGATCGTTGTGCTTACCTCCTGCGCGCACACAGCGCTGCGAAGATGTAGCGCGGACATAAGGACGCTTGTCGTGGCCAAGGAAACAGTCTTTGAATTGCACCATGCCAGAATTGGTGAACAGCAACGTAGGGTCATTACCCGGCACCAATGGACTGGACGGCACGATAGTGTGCTCTTTGGAAGCAAAATAATCCAAAAATTTCATACGGATTTCGCTGCTGTTCATCTCTTCACCAATCTCAAAAAAAGCAAATTTTCTTATGTCTCATAAGGTGCGAATAATACCATCCGACACCACCAGGCTGCACCTCCCATTTCTTCCATCGAGAAGCTGGTGAAGCGGCAAAACAGTTTTTTTAAAAATAATGATGGCGTTAATTCTGGTAACGGTATCAAATGAGTCATCTTAGATGGCGTTTGCCATGGGATAAAACATATTACTAACACTTAAGAGCGCCTCTATAAATTCAATTTTTTTGGAGTCTGTCCGATTTAAAGAATCGTAGCGAGAACTGAGCTGAGCGATGGTAGATTTAGCGAGTTTTCACCTTGCAACGTAATGTCTGCCTACCCCACTTGACGATTTTCAGGGTAATAGTTGTTATTGCCCAAAAAGGCGGCGAAATAGTCACCGCTCAGCTCAATTTGCAGCCTATTTCCTTTAATTCCGACAGGATGCTAGTCACAATAAGGCACGAGTAAAAAATTTTTTGC
>NZ_CAKMLL010000064.1 GCF_927797785.1 Candidatus Nitrotoga sp. BS
ATAATCAACCTCAACTCGTGGATCATAGCGCCACTACCGCGAAGCGGTTTAGTCCTAGGTCGAAAAGCAGCCATTCCTTTGGGGATTAATGAGCGTCTCAATTGCTAAAGGTCGCCAAAAGCGGCACTTGATAATGGCAACAACAGTACCGAATCCTGACTATTGAATTGATAAGAACGCTTATTAATTGACTGTTTGGCGGATTTGAGTTCGAAGAGCACCAGCTAATGCTGGTTCGGTGTAGCGCATATCTATCTCGAATAATACTTCATGCGGCGATCGAGAAATAAACCAAGAAAAGCTATCTGTATGCTTTGGCTGTCGGACAGAGGTTACTCGAAAATCATATTGCAAGTTGCTTCAGGCCAACTGGTGCAAGGAGCATTTGTGCGCACTCAAGCAGTTGATGCCGCTCTATGGAAATTCAGCGTGAAGTGCTTGTTGGTACTGTTTTCTAAATACTGTAGGTGACTGGATATTGTTGAACCCTTCACTAGAGCCACCAGTACCAATTACTTCAATATTTCCGTAACCAAGAATTCGACCGAGAATGCTCTGGTCAACTTTAATTGACTCGATTTTGGGTAAGTTCATTTCAAGAGTTCTTCTGGAAATAAAACCGACTTTTGCAATAACCCGCCTATTTGTAACGGCATATTCGCTTGTGTACATTTCAATTACAGGTGCAATGAAAAGCGAAAATAACCCACGCCAAGATAAGAAGATAATCCAGTGTGGCTTCGTTTCGTAGATTATATTCTCACCAACCGTTAGATTATCTTGAACGTATTTACCCATAGGTCACCTGTAGTTTTTACTTTGATTTAAAGTTTTGCTTTTGCTGATTTTACTCCGATGATTAGCAGTCTGTCGGACCTAAAGGAAATCGACTGCAAATTAAGCTGAGCGGTGTATATTTCGCCGTTTTTTGGGTTTATAGAATGACTATATACCCTGCAAAATCGTCAAGTGGGGTAAGCAGGCATTTCTCCGCAAGGTGAAAGCTCGGAAAATATACCCTCGCTCAGCTTAATTTTCGCTGCGATTCTTTAAGTCCGACAGGCTGCTAGACCAATGGATTGAAGTAATCGTTTAATAAGCTGTTGGGCAATGCCAGTGACCATGCGTGCGCACGCACTGTACTCGCTGCGCTCATAGGGCTTCATGCCAGTTCAGCCACTGTAAGCTTTGCACACGGGAAAATTCGCGTACATTGCGCGTCACCAGCGTGGCCTGATAACGCAATGCCGTAGCGGCTATCAACGTATCGTGCGGACCGATGGATATGCCTGCGGCCTCAAGCTCGGCGCGAATGCGGGCAGCGTGTACGGCACATTCGCTGTCAAACGATAAAATCTGCATCGGTCGCAGCAAAACGGCTAATGCTGCCAGACGGGGATTGGCAGCCTCCGGCGGTAAGCGCAAAAGACCGTAACGCAGTTCGTATTCCACAATGGCGGGCACACCGATATCGGCAGGGGAAAGGGCTTGCAGGCGCGGCACCACCTGCGGGTCGCCGCGAAAGTAGTAGCTGATGGTGTTGCTATCAAGTATCAGCATGGCTGTACATCAAAAATTTAAGCGCGGCACATCCGCTGGCAGTGAAGTTGAATCTTCTTCACGCAGGGGAAAATCGGCAAAACGTCCCGCCAGCGCCAGGCAATCTTGCGGCCATTCATGGGCGGCGTATTTGCGGATCATTTCTGCCACCCAACGGCTTTTCGATAGGCCATTGGCCTGCGCGGCCTGCTCCACCAGTGCCTGCGTGGCATCGTCCAGATATAGCGTGATTTGTGACATGGCAAAACCTCCTCATAATGAGTCAGAAAAATTATACTTCCAAGTATATGCTAATTTCAATATCAAGTAGAGGGCACATCTAAAAATGCCGTCGTCCCCGCGAAGGCGGGGAACCAAATGCTTGATAGACTGGATTCCCGCCTTCGCGGGAATGACGAAATGTGAATTTTTAGAGGTGCCCTAGCAGCCTGTCGGGCTTAAAGGAAATCGGCTGAAAATTGAGCTGAACGGTGTATATTTCGCCGCTTTTTTCGGCAATAGAACAACTATTACCCTGCAAAATCATCAAGTGGGGTAAGCAGGCATTTCGCCGTAAGGCGAAAGCTCGCAAAATCTACCCTCGCTCAGCTCAATTTTCGCTGCGATTCTTTAAGTCCGACAGGCTGCTAGAGACATCGTTTATGTTTTCTTCCCATCACCCTGTTTGGGCGGCTGGGGTGGGGTGTTTGGTCGCCGTCGTCATCTTGGAATAAAACTCAAACAGCTTTTCCAGCCGCTCGGTATTGTTCTTGAAGTGGGGACAGCTAGTCTGGCACAGGGGGTGACTCAGGGGGCCATCGTTTAGGGTGTTGAGGGCGGAGGTAATGTGTTGCAGGACAGCTTGAGCATTGGCCGCTGCGAGGTACGTCTCATCTGAACGTTTTGTGAGCGATGTACCTTAGATATTCGCGGACCACCTTTACTATCGGCTCATCGATATCCCAATCGAATTTGTCCTTGGTGTTCTCATCGTTGATATAAGGCATCGGCAGGTATTTCCGCCCAACCATATGAGGAGGCCTAGCGGGTAATTGTTTCTTGTCCATGATCCACCACCAATCTATAGTAAAGTTGCGTGAACCTTATATCGGCTTCAGCAAAACTTTACTTAGCAAAATCACTAATCAGGCATCCCGATAGTAGCCGTTAGGGAATGACCGCAATGTGCGCGGGGGAAAGTGTTGCAAGCTATTATGATTTCCTGGTTTCTGATAAGGTAAATAAATGAATATTGATTCCCTCAAAAATAATTTCGATAAGCTTGATCCCCATTTATTGGGAGAGCGGCTAAGATCGGTGCGCGCACGCACGGAGTCGTTCTGCGCGCCTTTGGAAAAAGAGGATTACTGTATTCAAGGTATGCTTGATGTCAGTCCGCCCAAATGGCATTTGGCTCATACCACATGGTTTTTTGAAACCTTTGTTTTATTGCCTTTTGCAGAAAATTATCGGGTTTTTCATCAAGCCTACGGGTATCTGTTTAACTCTTATTATGAAACGGTTGGTACTTTTTTTCCCAGGTCTCAACGTGGACTCTTGTCTCGTCCAACCGTAGCAGAGGTTTATAACTATCGTTGTCACGTAAACGCCGCTCTCGATCGATTGTTGGATAATTTTACCGGGCAGAATTGGCAAGAGGTTGCTGAACGAATTTGTTTGGGGATTGAGCATGAGACTCAGCATCAAGAGCTTTTGCTTATGGATGTGAAATACAATTTTTTCATTAATCCCTTAAAGCCGGCCTATCATAGTCAGCTTCCGATTCCATGCCCGGAGCCACTACCATTGGGCTGGGTGGAATACGGTGGCGGTATTGTCGAGATTGGGCATGATGGCCAAGGTTTTTCTTTTGACAACGAAAGGCCTCGTCATAAAATTTTTCTCAGAGACTTTCGCTTGGGCACAAGGCTAATCACCAATGCAGAATATTTATCTTTTATCGCCGATAAAGGTTATCAACGAGCCGAACTTTGGCTCTCCGACGGCTGGCGCACAGTCAACGAGCAGGGATGGCAAGCCCCACTTTATTGGATAAAAGAGGAGGGTAACTGGTTGTTAACGGGGCTGGCGGGCCAGCACCTTGTCGACTTGAATGAACCCGTGGCTCACTTGAGCTACTATGAAGCCGATGCTTTTGCGCGTTGGTCTGGCAAACGGTTACCAACCGAGGGCGAATGGGAATACGCCGCCGCAAAGTTACCGATAGCGGGAAATTTCCTTGATTCTGGGCGCTTACATCCTGATAGCGCTCGAAGTTCTGGTATGACTCAACTTTATGGTGATCTTTGGGAGTGGACTCAAAGCCCATATCAACCCTATCCGGGTTTTCACTCACTTTCCGGCGCATTGGGTGAATATAACGGCAAATTCATGTGTAACCAGATGGTGCTGCGTGGTGGGTCATGTGCCACAGCAGAGGATCATATCAGGGCAAGCTATCGAAATTTCTTTCCACCAGGGAGCCGTTGGGTATTCTCCGGTTTACGTTTGGCGGAGGATTTGTAATGCAAATGGAATCTCTGAAAGCTCCAGTAGACAGTGTCGACAGTGAAGGTTTTCGGTTGGATGTTTGTGCAGGTCTGCGCCAGCAACAGCGTTCAATTCCGCCGAAATATTTTTATGATGCGCAAGGAGCAGCTCTGTTCGAGCAAATATGTGAAACTGCAGAGTATTATCCGACTCGCACTGAAACGGCCATTCTGGAGCAGTATAGTGTTGAGATGATGGGTCTCATCAGTCAGCCTTGTGCGTTTGTCGAGTTTGGGTGTGGCAGCGCAGTGAAAACACCATTGCTTATGCGTCATTTGGATGCTTCAGCAGTCTGTGTGCTCATAGATATTTGCGAGCCGCAGTTAGAGCAAACCGAGGCTCGCTTGGCTGCGCAGTTCCCTAAGATTGAAATATTAGCTGTGTGTGCGGATTACACTCAGCTAGAGGCGCTGCCTTTGCCCGTATCAAATGATTTGCGCCCCGTAATCTTCTTTCCCGGTTCTACTATCGGCAATTACACACCTGAAGAAGCGCAACATCTTTTACGCAAAGCAGCCAAATTAATCGGGCCAAATGGCTCGATGCTGATAGGCGTAGATTGCAAAAAAGATCCGGCGGTTTTCAATGCTGCCTATAACGATAAGTCAGGTTTGACCAAGGCTTTTAATCTTAATTTACTTGCACGAATGAAGCGAGAGCTGGGGGCTGAGATCGAACCGGATGGATTCACGCATTATGCCTTTTACAACCCTGTGGCAGGGCGCGTTGAAATGCACTTGGTTAGCCGCTTTGATCAAATTATCCGTATATCAGGTGAGGAATTTCGGATAGGGGCGGGGGAAACTATTCATACAGAAAATTCCTATAAATATCGGCCTGATGAATTCCAGAAACTGGCGAAAAATGCAGGCTGGCATTCAGAGATGTTTTGGACAGATGCCAATAAATTTTTCAGTATCCACCTGCTTCGAGTTTTATGAATAAATACTTGCAGCCTTCGGCTGGGGTTAGAGAGAAAAATGCGCAAATTGAGTGAGTATGTCGAAATGGCTGCAACAGAATATTTGCAGGAGACGGGAAAATCTGAATTGGATGCACATTGGATTGCTGAATTTTTCCAGGACAATGGCGTGCAGGATGATTATCCACGGCAGGATTTGATCGCCTTTTGCGCATTGGTGCAAAAAGCATTAACAATAAAATTAGAGAGAATTCGCAAACAAACGCGTTTGCAATTGGATAAAGCGATTCGCCCCATCTCAAAGCCCCATTAAATGGCTAACTCGTAAAACTCATCATGACGTTTAAATCAGGGTGGTATTTGTTTCTTATAATTAAAAAGGTGAGTGCTAAATATGTGGTTTAAGAATCTTCAGATATATCGCATTACCAACTGGAATGTCTCACCTGCTGAACTTGAAGCAGCGCTTTTAAAACATACTCTACATAGTTGTCTCAGCATGGAAATGCAAAGTCGCGGCTGGGTTTCACCCAAAGCCGAGGATGAGCCTTTTGTGCATAGTCTGGGGCAGCAAATGCTAATTGCGCTGGGTGTGGAAAAAAAATTGCTGCCCGTTTCCGTTATCAATCAATTTGCAAAACTGCGTGCTACTGAAATTGAAGAGCAACAAGGATACAAGCCGGGCCGTAAACAAATGAAGGAAATAAAGGAGTTCGTCACCGCTGAACTTCTGCCACGCGCATTCGCACTCCGTCGCAAGACCTATGCATGGATTGATCCAGTCAACGGCTGGTTTGTCATCGATACTTCCAGTGCAGTAAAGGCCGATGAGTTGATTGAGTTGTTGCATAAATCAATGGAAGGGTGTTCACTTGCCTTGGTTAAAACTAAAAAGTCACCCGCTTCAGTCATGACCGAATGGCTTGCCGGAGGTGATGTACCAGCTTTATTTACTGTTGACCGCGATTGTGAGCTATGCGGCACAGGCGATGAAAAGGCGATGGTGCGTTATGTACGGCACTCTCTCGATTCAGCAGAAATAATCAGGCATGTTAAAGAGGGCAAGAAAGCGACCAGGCTGGCCATGACATGGAGAGACAAAATATCGTTTACTTTGACTGAAAACATGCAACTTAAACGCATTGCTCCACTTGATTTTATCAAAGAACAAGTTGATGCCAGTGAAGCAGACGATGTATTTGACACCGATTTTGCAATTATGACTGGTGAGCTACCGCAATTGTTGGCTGATCTCATGGATACGCTTGGCGGTGAGGAGCGCGTTGGATAGTTGTCGGGCCAGATAGTTAATGATCTGTTAATTGTTAAAAATGAACATTTTCAAACTGTCTGGATAAGTTGTTCAGTCATCCGCCATCTAAAAAATGTTGTGGGTATTCATCACTCTTCGAACAGGCTCTGGGTAAATCAGTCCAGTTTAATTTGCTACTTTAAGCTGCCAAATTGAGTGGCAGGCGACACACTTTGTTAGTGTATTCGACAGCATCTGCAAAATCTCTGGGGCTGACGCATTATTGTCGGCAGCTTTGGCTATTTCATCCATATCGCGGTGAACACTCATGCCTAGCGATTTTAATTCCATCGGCAGCTTTGTCATCAGTGCTGGGCTTGCATCAGCAGCAACAACCATACCTGCAGCACTTGCAGCTTTGATGACGTGCTGCATGTCGCCTTGATTTACGCCCTTTAGAATTCCTTGTGTTGCAGATAGCAGGCCACGCATTTCAGATAAGATCAAGTCACGTTCACTAACTTGCAATACGACTGCAGTTCTACCATCGGTTCCGGCGGTAGTATTTCCACGAATGAAGAACCATGCGAATACGGCAATAGTAAGAACCCATAACAATAAGGCAATTATGGCCAGTTTATTGGATTTCATTTTTAGCTCCGTTTGTGATTGATGAAGCTGTGAAATATAGAGGAAATTCGTACTCGTGTCAGTACTAGCAGCCTGTCGGACTTAAAGAATCGTAGCGAAAATTGAGCTAAGCGAGGGTAGATTTTGCGAGCTTTCGCCTTACGGCGAAATGCCTGCTTACCCCACTTGATGATTTTGCAGGGTAATAGTTGTTCTATTGCCCAAAAAAGCGGCGAAATATACACCGCTCAGCTCAATTTGCAGCCGATTTCCTTTAAGTCCGACAGGCTGCTAGAAGCCACATACCCACGACATGTTTTGTTCAAATAGACCTGCGGGCAAGCCAGAAAAGCAGTCGATGCCTGTCCATTTTAGAGTCTAAAACCACGTTTGGATGTTCAGCCGTTGGACTGGCTTGCTGTTGTAAGTTCTGCAGGCGTAAAGGTTGGTACCGTTTGGCCGATGTATAAAAATGGAAGTGATGGTATTTCATTTGCTGTTTTTCACCGCAGGACGCGCGGTGGAAGATGGATTTTGCAGATGCTTTTTTTTCGGAAATGCAGCTATGTCAGTTGATATGAAACAGTCACCTTGTGATGATGCGGAAATGTGTAATGAACGCGACGCGTTTGTGCAAAAACTGAGTAGCGATGCCGGGATATTCGCTCTCGGTTCCGCAGTGTCGCGCGTTGTGCAGCTCACGGCGTCCGATGATGAAGCGGCCAATAATCTCGCGCATTGTGTGTTATCAGATGTGGCGTTGACGCAAAAAATTTTGCGTCTATCGAACACGGTATCCTACCGCCGGGCGTCAAATGCTCCCGTTACGACCATCTCACGGGCGATTTTTATGCTCGGGTTTGATTTAGTAAAAACTAGTGCGCTGGCCATGCTGCTGGTCGATAGCATATCTAACCATACGCATGCGCGAAGTATTCGTGCAGAGCTTGCCGATGCCTTATGCGCCAGCTTGTTCGGCCGCGAATTGGCGCGCCGCAGCCAGTACCACGACGCAGAAGAGGCATCGATAGCGTCCTTATTCAAAAACCTGGGCCGCTTGCTGGTGGCATCGCACGAACACGCCTCTTCAAGACAAATTGACCTGCTCGTCGCAGCAGGCAAACACAGTCCGGCAGAAGCATCAGTAAAAGTGCTTGGCTGCAGCTATGACGCTCTGACCGAGGCGGTACTGACTGAATGGGATATTCCGAAAACCATAATTTACTCGTTAAGTGCTGTGCCTGCCGGTAAGCAAATGGCGGCTGGAAATCGCCATGAATGGATGCGGCAGATTGCCTCATTTAGTGCAGAGGCATCCAAGTTGGTCTCACGCGCTGACGGCGAAGTGGAGGCGGATAAACAAAAACTGCTCGTGCGTTTTGGTGCAGCCTTGAATCTCGACACTAAAAAAATGAGCGATTTATTTACTTCGGTTGTCGAGGAAATGCGAGACCTGTCCGAAAGCTTTAAATTAGGCGAAGTAAATAAGAATGTCGCCAACACTGGAAATGACATCCCGGACGTATTGTCGATGGTGACTATGGGAGCGGATGCGAACGTTGAAGGTTTTTACCCAAGTGGCAAGCCAATCAATGCGCGCGATTTATTGTTGGCCGGTGTGCAAGATGTAATACAGATGCGGGCGTTGGGTCGCAGCAAAGTCAATGAATTGATTTTGCTGGTACTGGAAACCATGTATCGAAGTATGGGCTTTCGCTTCGCAACCATGTGTTTAAAAGATGCCCAGTCGGGTCAGTTCCGCGCCCGTGTTGCACTTGGTGAAGACCATGCCTCGCGTCAATCGCACTTTGTATTCCAAATGACACCGGAGCGGGATCTGTTCAATCTGTCCATGGAAAATAACACTGATCTGATGATATCGGATGCCAGAAGTGAGAAGATACGTGATCTCTTGCCTGCATGGCATCGCGCCTTGTTGCCCGACACGCGCAGTTTTATCGTACTGCCGTTGGTGGTGAACAAAGTTCAAATAGGCTTGTTTTATGCAGACCGTGTTTTTCCAGCGCCCGAAGGCATGCCGCCCGACGAGACCTCGCTGATCAAAGCATTGAAGAGCCAAATATTGGCTGTGCTTAGCGGCACTTGAAGAGCAGCCGACTATTATCCTGGGTGGCAGCCTCGTTGGACTTTACTATTTTTTGAGGATAAGTCAGGCGGTTTAGTATCTAATTGTGTGACTGTTTAAAAATGGAGGGGTTGAGCTGATGTCTTTGGAGTAATTTATAGAACTCGGTTCGGTTGCGTTTGGCTATACCCGCAGCTTTTGTCACATTACCTGCCGTAATTTTTAGCACACGTACCAGATAGTCTCGTTCGAAATGTTTGCGCGCATCTTCGAACGAAACTAAACCTTCCTCTTCCTCTTTTTGCATGGCATCGTATATCAGCACGGGAGAAATGAGTGGGGCAGTGCTTAAAACAACACATTGTTCGACAATATTCATCAGTTGACGCACGTTACCGGGCCAAGAGTCACGTACCAGAATTTCCATTGCATCAGGAGAAAACCCATTAATGTCTTTATCGTATTTTGTGCAAAGCAAGCTAAGGAAATGGTTTGCCAGCAAAGGGATGTCTTCACGCCGTTGCGACAATGACGGGATTGTTAGCGCTACAACTTTTAGTCGATAATAGAGATCTTCGCGAAAACTACCTGCACCGATTTCTGCCAGAAGGTCACGGTGGGTAGCAGAGATAATGCGTACATTCACCGGGATTGTTTGCGCTGATCCTACAGGGCGTACTTGTTTTTCTTGGAGAACGCGTAATAATTTGACCTGAAGCGGAAGCGGCATATCGCCAATCTCATCAAGCAGCAGTGTGCCTCCCTCAGCTAATTGAAACAAGCCCTTATTATCTCGAACAGCGCCGGTAAACGCCCCTTTGACGTGCCCAAATAATTCTGATTCCAATAACTGTTCGGGAATTGCAGCGCAATTGACGGCTACAAATGGCCGATTATGGCGTTTGGATGCATCGTGAATGGCATGGGCAAACAATTCCTTGCCAGCGCCGCTTTCTCCGTAAATAAGCACGCTTGCATCGCCTTTAGCGACGAGTTCTGCTTTAGTGAGGACATCCTCCATCACGGCGCTTTGGGTGATGATTTCTTTGCGCCACGGTGCTAGAGATTCTTCTTTCGGGAGTGTCGTGCCCGGTGTCAGTCTGAGAGCCTGAACAACCTGGGTCAGCAGAATTTTGCTATCGAAAGGTTTGGTCAGATAGCCGAATACACCTCGCTGCGTCGCGGCAACAGCATCCGGTATAGAGCCATGTGCGGTCAGGATGATTACGGGTAAAGTAGGGATGGTGCGGTGTATATGTTCGAACAGTTTCATTCCATCCATGCCGCTCATCTGCATATCGCTAATAACCAATTGCGGGCGCGACACGTCCAAATAATTAAGTGCTATCTCGGCACTTTGTGCCAATTCTGTTTTATATCCAGCGGCCGTCAAACGAATGGAAAGCAGTTCTAGCAGGTCTGTATCATCGTCGACTATGAGAATTTTTATATTAGATTCAGTTGCTTTTAGCATTGTATTCAAGGCTTATCCCTTAGGATGAGATTTCTTTCCATATTTTTGATGTTATCAATCTGATTTTCTAAAACTTCAGAGTGCTTTTGCTCTTCTTTCAACTTTTGTGATAGCTCCTTCACATTTTTCAACTGTTGCGATTGCTCATCCATATTTTTCAGCTTTTGCGATAACTCTTTCACATTGCCGTTAATAAGTTGTTGTTCAGCAAGTAGTGCGGACAGTAAATGTTTGAAGCTAAGCATGCTGGCCGACAATTTTGCATCCTTCGGAAACCCATTGAGCAGATCAAGTGCCGCGCCGGTATCACGGAAGGATGTTTTGGGCATTATAAGGAGTAGTGCCAATTCTGCTCGAGCAGTATCACTCTTGGTCAATATTAAATTTTGTTTCGCTTTGTTATGTTCTTTAACCAGTTCTGCTACGGGCGCATTTCGGATGTATTCGTAATATTGCATTAATACTTCCAGTTGGCTGGGTGGTGTTATAGCAAGAGGTCGAGATTCCAATGGTATGGTTGAACAAGCGCTCAGAGTGATCAATATCACTATTAGAAGAAAGCATGATTTTTGGGGGATAGGGCTCACGAGTAACTTTCCGGATCATGGATAGGCAAGGTAAGACTGAAGTGGGCACCTGCTTTACTTGGTTGAACTAGATCAATGCTACCACCATGAGCAAGAGCGTACTCACGCGCAATGGATAGTCCCAATCCCGTCCCCCTGATATGGCTGTCGGGCATACTTCGCCCTTGATAAAATGGCTCAAATACTTTGTCCTGATCAATTTTGTCTATGCCCGGGCCGGCATCCATAATGTCCAGCTGTACTGAATCGTCAACCTTGTTTGTCCAAATTTTGATGCGACTGCCGAGTGGAGAAAATTTAATAGCATTTGATAAAAGGTTGTCAATAATGATTCTGATTTTTTGTTCGTCACAATCGATCATCAGTTCTGTGCAAGCTAGATCGATTTTCAGGTTTTTATTCATAATGGCGAGGTTCTGATCTTGCAGTACGACACTTAAAATACCCGCTAAATTCGTTTTTTGTTTTATAAGTGCAGATTTCTCAGTTTGCAACGCGCTGAAATTCAATAAGTCTTCGATGCGTTTTTGCAATTGTATACTGTTGCTATGGAGGATATTTGCGATCTGCTGTTGTTTTACGGTCAGCTCCCCAACGACGCCTTCTGCAAGCAAGTCAGCGCCTTCACGCATTGATGTGAGGGGGGTTTTGAGTTCGTGAGAAACGTGCCTAAGAAATTTGGTTTTTTGCTCTTCTAATTTTAGCAAGCGTCGACGCATCCAATCAAGGCGTTCGCCCAAGTACATTAAATCCTGTGGGCCATCGACACGTACTATTTTTGATAACTCACCTTGTCCCATGTTGCGGATAGCTTCGTCAATTTGACGAATTGGACGTGTAATCAACAAAGAGAATCCAAGTGCCAGAAAAATCGCGAACGGGACCAAAGCAAACAACTCCCAAACCATAACAGTGTGAGCACGCTCCGCCATATTCTGCATTTCATCTATCTCGAGTCCTATTAATGCATAACCGAAGTCAGAAAAGTTGCGCGCAGAATCCAGTAGCAGCGCGAAGCTTTGGAAGCTTTGAGTCAGCTCGCGTAATTTTTCTGGAGCTTGGCTTGCAGCTGTTACCTTTTGAGAAATATCGGCTTCCAGCGATTGCAGTTGCTCTAACAACTGCTTTTGCTCAGTGTGTAATGAGAGTTGGAAAAGGTTTGCGGTTGAATTTTTGAATTTTGTGTGTGCTTGAAAATATCCCCCAAGCAAGGATTCATCACCGAGAATAAGCGTCTGCCGCACGCTTCGTTCCATTGTATTAATTTCTTTTGTTAAAGTGTGACTGGCAAGCGTGATTTGCACCGACTGATAAACAGCCTTGCGACTATGCTCTGCTAAACGGTCGATGGACACAGCACTATTAATAAGCGCAAAAATGAGCGGCAGATTAACGAGTGTAAATCCGAGCAGAATCAGCTTGCGGAAGGATTTCGGATTGTGCCAAAAGCGTCTTAAGGCGGTGGCAACAAAGCCACTTTCCGTTCCCGCAGTCTCAGCGGTTATGAATATACCCATTATTTATTCGATATCAGTAAAATAACTATAAGATGATTTAAACATATGGTCGTAGTCGGTAGAGAATGATTAGGATATCAAATTTCAGGTAGCTCATTGTTCGACACTGTTATGTCCGCCATCTATTCATGCGAATCACAAAAGAGCCAAGTCGTCGTAATCGTCAGTTATTTTACCCTGTTTGTAACAAATGAGGCTGACTGGAGAGAATGGAATCTAACGGGTAAAGTCGCTGCTGATTTCGCAAGTAGTATTGGCTGCTAGAAGCGCATCATCACCTTGGCCGACCGGCTGACAGAAACGCCCCGGAACAGTGCATGCATGATCAGGTTTTTTGTAATCCGTCACCTTGCTAATGTGATCGGCCAGTTTACCGTTAAATAAATCCTTCGTGCTTGACCGATATTTTCAGTCATTGTCAGCGGTAATGCAGGCACCCTATAGAAACTTTGGATTCTATTTTTTCTGCTTCGCACGTGAAAAAATCGAGTCCCACAGACTAAGGGCTGAGTTAAATAGGACAAGTCATATGCTACAAGTACGGACAGCTATTTGATCGATACATGTTTGTATATTGCCCTCGACATTCAGGTGCACCGCTGTTAAATTTCGATTCCCGATTGTATTTGACTGGATAATTTTATTTTTATGGAAAAACCAACTCAGCATCACCGCCTACTCATCCTTGGCTCCGGTCCTGCCGGCTATACTGCCGCCGTTTATGCTGCGCGTGCCAACCTTAAGCCTGTGTTGATAACCGGCATGGCGCAAGGTGGCCAACTAATGACTACCACCGATGTGGACAACTGGCCCGCCGATGCGATGGGTGTGCAAGGTCCTGAGCTGATGACACGCTTCCAGCAACATGCGGAACGCTTTGATACACAAATTATTTTCGACCACATCCATACCGTCAAGCTGCAACAAAAACCATTCGTTTTGATTGGTGATGCTGGTAGTTATACTTGCGATGCACTTATCATCGCCACGGGCGCTTCGGCTCAGTATCTGGGTTTGCCTTCTGAAACAAAATTCATGGGTAAGGGGGTGTCGGCTTGCGCCACCTGCGACGGTTTTTTTTATCGCGGGCAGGATGTGGCAGTAATAGGGGGCGGCAACACTGCAGTGGAAGAAGCGCTGTATCTTTCTAACATTGCGCGCCATGTCACGCTTGTGCATAGACGTGATAGCTTCCGTGCTGAACGCATCACAATAGATCACTTGATGAAGCAGGTTGAGCAAGGCAAGATTACGCTGCAATTGGATCAAGTCTTAGACGAAGTGTTAGGCGACGAAAGTGGTGTGACTGGTATGCGTCTCAAACATATGCTAACCGGTAAAACGCAAGGCATCTTGCTGGCTGGTGTATTTATCGCTATCGGCCATAAACCTAATACTGACATTTTCGCAGGTCAGTTAGAAATGGAAAATGGCTACATAATCACGCGCGGTGGACTGAATGGAAATGCTACAGCCACTAGCATTCACGGCGTATTTGCGGCAGGTGATGTACAGGACTATATTTACCGCCAAGCAGTAACCAGTGCAGCCACTGGGTGCATGGCAGCGTTGGATGCGGATAAATATTTAAGCGAACAGAGCCATTGAATGAGTAATGAAGAAAGAGAAGGAACAGCCAGCACCTATTAATGCCGAGTTATTTCAGCAGGCACTGGATGGTGTTATTCCATTGCCGCCATCCAATCGCATCTCCTTGGTTCAGCCATTACGTCGCGTACCGCCACGCAGCACTGCAATTCCCGCCAATTTAATTAAGGACACTCTCTCTGACAATGATGCCGGGGGGGATGTTCCGACCGAATTTGTTCGTGCGGGTATGTCGCGCATGGCCCTGCGCAACTTGCGGCGTGGGCGATGGCCGATGCAGGATACCTTGGATTTACACGGTCTTCACAGTGATGCGGCACGCAAGCTGTTGCTTAAATTTTTACACGGTGCGATGCAGCATAATTTACGCTTTGTGTGCGTGATACACGGCAAAGGATGGCAGCCAGGCGGTAAAGACGGTGTTCTGAAAAGCCGTGTGCGTCATTGGTTGGCCCAATATCCTGAAGTGCTGGCATTTTGCGAAGCGCCGCAAAATGCCGGTGGTAGCGGCGCGGTTTGGGTATTGCTCAAGGCAGGTGGCCAAAGCAGTATAGCCTTGGGTAAATAAAATTCGGCAGATTATAAGAATTTTAAACAAAAAATTAGCGATATTTGCGAACGTGGCTGCGCGATCCTTTTATTTTTATTAGCTTATTGGAACTAATTTTTGACTGCTCACCGTTTTTGAACAATTCGTTAGTGAGATGCATCTCAGTTTTTAGGGTGAGCATTAAATGTAAGTGAGGACGACCTCATCGCTATCACATCAATAGGGACGGCACTAGATACTGAAGGAGCGGCTGATGACTTGGGTTATTCTTATTCTTGCCGGATTATTAGAGGTGGGTTGGGCGATCGGGCTCAAATATACGGAGGGTTTCACACGTTTGTGGCCCAGTCTTGGAACAATCGCTGCCATGATTGTAAGCCTTGGTTTGCTTGGTCTTGCTTTAAAGACACTCCCAGTCGGGACAGCTTATGCAGTTTGGGTCGGAGTTGGTGCGGTTGGTACGGTCATCTTCGGGATTGTTCTGTTTGATGAGCCTGCAAGTGCTGTCAGATTGATTAGTGTTGCATTTATTATCGCAGGCATTGTTGGCCTTAAGTTGGCCACGCCGGGCTAACCAATTAAATGCATCGATCCAGTTAGCGAAAAGCAGTGTTTGAATGATGAGGGGAAATTTTGAACATCCTTATGTGCGGCTCACTGAATGCCACTTTAAAGAGTAAAGTTACACGCAGATTACTGTCCCTTTGCCTTGTTTTACTCGGATTTCCATCAAATTTAACCTTGGCCGATAGTCTGCAACTCGATAAGCTTCACCTCCCGCCTGGTTTTCAAATTGAATTGCTGACTGACGCCGTGCCGAATGCGCGTCAGATGGCCTTGGGGCGATACGCGGACGGGCAGGGTGTACTTTACGTAGGTAGTATGGCTGCCGGAAACGTCTACGCAGTTGAGCTGAAGCAGGATCGAGCTGCTGCGGTACACGTTATTGCTTCAGGTCTGGCCAAGCCCGTAGGCGTGGCTTATCGCAATGGTCAGTTATATGTATCCGCCATATCCAGAATTCTTCGCCTGGTTGGAATTGATGATCGATTAACCAGTCCGCCCAAACCCATTGTTGTCACTGATCGCTTTCCTGACGAAGCCCATCACGGCTGGAAATTCATTGCCTTCGGTCCAGATGGCTGGCTGTATGTGCCAGTCGGCGCGCCGTGCAACATCTGCAATCCAGATGAACGCTTTGCCAATATCCAGCGGATGAAACCTGATGGTAGCGCAATAGAAGTTGTGGCGCGTGGCGTGCGGAACTCAGTCGGTTTTGACTGGAGTCCGGTCGATAGTTCGTTGTGGTTCACCGATAATGGGCGGGACATGCTGGGTGATGATATACCGAGCGACGAACTCAATCATGTCTTGAAGCCCGGTCAACATTTCGGCTATCCTTACTGCCATCAAGGTGATACGCCAGACCCGGAATTTGGGACCAAGCGAAAATGTGAAGAGTTTGTGACGCCGGTAGTTAAACTTGGGGCACATGTCGCGTCTCTAGGTATGCGGTTTTACAGAGGTACGCAATTCCCGGATGTATATCATAACAACGTGTTTATCGCTGAGCACGGTTCATGGAATAGAAGCAAAAAAGTTGGCTACCAGATTGTCAGGGTGGCGTTTGATAACCAGGGTCGAGTCGTTCGCCATGAACCTTTCATTAGCGGTTGGTTGCAAAAGGATGCCACTGGCAAAGAATTGGTTTGGGGTCGTCCTGCCGATGTACTGGTCATGCCTGACGGTTCGATGCTCATTAGTGACGACTTTGCAGGGGCAATTTACCGCGTAAAGTATGCGCTTTGAATATTTACACTGTTGCGCGCTGCAGGTGCTCGGATAGACGTTCGAGGAAATCACTCGGATTTTGATCGACAGTAGGGGTTTGCAACGAGCTCCCGTTCACAATATGGAACTCGCTAAATCCGAAACTAAGAATTGACTGTTGTGGTTTGTTCTTGTATCCATCTATATAAGAAACTGTACACATTTTGAAATAGATATGTGTTTTTATTGTCTTGACTGATGGTGCCACTTTACATAGACTTCAGCGGCTTCGACGGCCTTGTTGCTATTCAGCAAAATGGCCAATGCTTGTTTTATTAATTGTTTTACTTTGAAACTGCCAAACAGGAAAAATATTATGCCCACCATCGATGTTAATGGAAAAACCTATGAAACCGACAAGGAAGGTTATCTCGTCAGTTTTGACGAATGGAACCTGGACATCGCTAAATTCATTGCACAGACCGAAGAATTGGAAATGACAGATAATCACTGGGAAATTATCCTATTCTTGCGCGCGTACTACAAACATCACAAAAGCACCCCAAATATTCGAGAATTAACTCAAGCAGTCAGCGAGGAAGTCAGCGAAGAAAAAGGCAAGAGTCCGTATTTGTATGATTTGTTTCCGTCAGGTCCGGCGGAGCAAGGATGTAAGATTGCGGGCTTGCCCAAGCTTTATGTAGATCCAAATGAACATACGGTTATTTAAGCTGTATGTTGCTCATAAAACAATGGCCGACTATGCGTGTTATAGACCCTCAGAGTTTTAGTAGTCAATTCAAAACTAATATAGTTTAGAGGATGGCTGAACCCTTGATTCAGCTGGCCAGTTGTTTTTTCGTTATATGGCTGCTACGCTTGACTAGTGAGCTTACGGGCCAAGCGTAGCCCCTACATAAATCTTATCCAGTCCAGTCTGGTAGTGTCATTGATCATCTATTTCTTGCGGCTTCCAATGATCGAAGATAGACAAATGAACTTTTAGAGGCGTCCATGAGTGATTTTTCGTAATGGGAGTGATGACAAGTGTGCTGTTTTGATATCCAGCTCGAGTTGAGGTTGTGTGTATCGTTGAGTCGGCTGAAACGAAGTGTTTTAATGTTATCTTAAAGCGACGGGTAAGTGTGGCCGCAGAAAATCATTGCGGTTGAGCATAGCTCTTGGAAGTTGGAGTATTTGCGTCAGATTGATTCCGACGCAAATACTTTCTTTAGATTTAGTTATGATATTCAATCACTAGCGTGCTGCATGGGCCAATGCAGCCAGCGTGTCGGCTCCTAAATCTGCACTGTAGTAGCCCAAATTTGCGCCAGTTTCATCTACACTCACCTTCGGCAACAATCCAGCGGCTAGTAGCGATTCATTTTTGGCAATACGATGCACGTCGTGAGGATCAACGATGCCAGCATTGCTGTAAACGTTAGAAACTGCGCTATTATCGTTCTTATCTATGTCGTCGAGCTTGTATAAGGTGCGCTGGTTAAGGAGGGATACAGCATAAGAATCATATTCATTAAGCATGAAAGCCAGAATATTTCTGCCGAGTACTTCTTTCTTGTTAGTTGATTTTACATGTAGGATTGCGTTTTGAACTACGCGGTGAAATGCAAGTGTAGGTTGCGAATTAATTTCGTCACTATCGGGTACGGCAAGTGTATTTTTATCTATAAAATCAATCAGTAAGACGCGCAACTCTGCAATGTTCACACCGCAGGACTGCAATACCTCTATCGCCGAAGTATTATCCAACATGGAAAGCAGCAAATGCTCCACTGAGAGAGCTTTATGCCGCTTTGTGCGTGCATCGATAATTATTTTCTGTAGGTTGGTTTCAAGTTCTTTTCCGAGCAAATCTGCCCGATAGAGTTTCCACATTTATGTTTCCTCCAGTTGATTTATAGCGATTGTCATTCTTGGCTTATGCCTAACCTTTATTACTATGATTTCGATTAATGCCTATTTTTTAAGTATATTATGAAAAATATGTGACGGGCAAATAAAATGTCGAACGAATTAGGAATAGATCGTGCGCGCGAAGTGTAGCCACGATCTTAAGCGTTTGTTGGACAAGCCGGATTCCCTGAGTGCGAGTCGGCTATCAAAGAAAATATAATTTTTGGAGTTACCCTGGATTGAAGTCTTTCCACGAAGAAGAGGGCTTGCGAGCTCGTGTTTAGACAAATTAATTTGATTTGCTAGTTTGTGTAGCTCATGGGGCTGATTCAGTATCAGTCGAAATATGCCCCCCAGAGAGTTTTCTTCCAAGTAATTAAAATGCATGAGTAGCAGGGCAATACCACTCTTCCTACTACATTATCAATCGTAGTGTCGTCGCTTATTGAGCTAGCTTCTCAAGCTGGATAATCTCTGCGGATTGCTCTAACCTATATTTCATGCCATTTTGGCGTATGGCTAACAAATGAACATTGACATTTGCTGGTGTCAGCGCTATGCCAAAAGTCGGCTCCCCCTCTCCTGACAAGCGTGCCAATATTTGATGGCCCAATTCTTTCTTGAAATGCCCAGCTTCCCAATAATTATGCACGACTGTCTGCTTATCGCCAGCAGGTGGGACAGTCTCGCGTGCGAAATGGTGATAACCGCCGAAGTCCCAAAGGGTTGCCTGATCAGGGTTATGAGTTGCGACAATGTGTGCCAGTTCCCGTTTCCAGTCTTCGAACAAACCCCAGCAATTAGAAATGCGTAAAATCTCTAGTAAATGAGCATGATAGGGATAGATAACCACTTTAACCTGGATCCCATGGGCACGTGCAAGATCCAGTATGGCTGTCACGTCCTCGAAGGCGGGTGAGGTATGAGTGCCTCGGGAAAACAAGTTTTTTGGACGCTTCTGATAGACACGCATATTCTCGATATCCCGCTGCCGGAACAAGTTGAAGTATCCTTCATTGTGCGCAATTCGCGAGTAATCGCGCATGGGATTAAAGCCAGCTGCAGTTACATGTGCCACCTCTGGCTTGCCGTGTAATCGCACGGTGTCTATGCTATGCATCACAGCATCCAGGGAAGCCAAAGTGACTGTGCCATCGAGCATCATCTGAAACCAGCGATCATTATTGATTTGCCTATCTGGCGTAACCAAAAGCCGATGAATAATTTCTGGCTCCCACTTGCTTACATCGGGCGAGACCAGAAAATCCATGAAGTCCACTCCCAATACGATTGTTTGGGGAGAATGGGCTGCCAAGACGTGTTCGAAGAGGCGACGGGCAACACGGGTACCCGTGCCCGGCAGTGCCAAATTGTATATTGGTTGAGCTGATTCAGGCCAAGCCGCATCTTCGGGGTCGAAGCCCACTTCTGATCGAGAGTTACCCAAAATAAGTGTGCGTGGTAAATGCTTCAATACTTGATAAGGCTTCACCAATTCGCCTTGTGTAGCAGCATGAGGCTTCCAGTCACCGTCGCTATATGGTCGATAAAGTCCGTAGGGATCGACCCAGTAATTTAATGTCATACCCCCTATCAGCAAGATTAGTAAAGAAAAAAACCAGATTCGCAAGTATGTTGCCATGATCAGAACTGGTAATAAAGAAATTGCGTAGCCTGAGATAACGAAAGTACGCCAGCTATTGCAAGTATTGCCATCGCCAGTCCCCAAATATTGGTTGGTCGCCATTTCAGGCGTGTTGTAACTGCTGCTGGATCGAAGTCGAGTCCCGGGCGATGGCAGCGCATCAGCTCTTGGGTGTTCGGCAGAAATAGCGCGATAGCTAATAGGCAGATAACCCACCCCCAAGTCAGTATGAAACGGCTACCGCCCCCGAGAGAGAACTGCATGCCCATATTTTTCAGCATATCAGCTGCACTCCCCAAACTTGACTGAAATACGACAGGCAAGCTGATGCCATGCAACCCTATCATGCCGGAGAGTAAGCTCAGCGCACCTTCAAGCGTGGTTGCACGAAAGAACACCCATGCCACTACAACGGCAATGAAAGTGAATGCCCATGCCATCAGTTTGCCCCATATCCCAGTATCTCCGAGACTGGAAAAATATCTTGAGCACAGGGAACGCCAGCCATGGTTGATTGCCAGATACAAACCGTGCAGCCCACCCCACAACACAAAATTCCAGGACGCTCCATGCCATAACCCTCCCAGGAGCATGGTAACCATCAGATTAATTTGTCGCCGCATGGGCCCCTTGCGATTGCCTCCTAAGGGAATATATAGATAATCCCGCAAAAAACGCGATAGTGTCATATGCCAACGTCGCCAAAAGTCGATGATATTGGCCGCTTTGTAGGGTGAATTGAAATTCAGTGGTAGTACGATGCCAAACATCCTTGAAAGTCCAATAGCCATGTCTGAATAGCCGGAAAAATCGAAATACAACTGTACGGTATAAGCCAATGCACCACCCCATGCGGCTAGAAAATCCAGCTTTTCTCCTGTATCGGCAGCAAGAAAAGCGACATTGGCATAGGGTGATACGCCATCGGCCAATACAGACTTCTTAAATAAGCCTATCGTGAAGATAGTCAGGCCGATGGTCATATTGTCCCAGGAAAAACGGTATGTCTCGGGGCGAGCGAATTGAGGCATCATTTCTTTATGATGCAGCACTGGGCCGGCGATCAAATGCGGGAAATAAGTGACGAACAACAGGTAGTGGATGAAGTTGTATTCCCGTGCCTTACCCGACCAAGCATCCACCAAGAAAGCTATCTGTGTAAAAGTGTAAAACGAAATACCCAACGGCAAGAGTATGTCCTGTAAAGTCCAGCCCGTATTTAGAAGATGGTTGGCGGTATCGAGAAAGAAATTAGCGTACTTGTAGTAGCCCAATAGCAGCAAGTCAGCAATTATGCCGATCGTTAGAATATAATTTTTACGTTGATTCCGGTTCGTATTGTGTCCCTGGGCGAGAGCGTAACCCATCCCATAGTTGAAAAAAATTGAAACCAGTAGCAAACCTACATAAGCAGGGTTCCAATAGCCATAAAAAATCAGGGAAGAGGCACCCAGCCAAGCAGCAGCAAGCTGTCGACTAAAGGAGCCTAAACGAAAAAAAACAATCGCCGTCACAGGTAGGAACAACAGCAGGAATGGATAGGAATTGAAGAGCATTGTTAGTAACGGAGATTGCTACGTATGTTTCATGGTGTTGTTGCATATAGCGCAAAATACATAGTTTGCGCGAGCAAATATGCTGACCATAAAAGCCAACTTAATGGATACGAAGTGCGCTAACGAATGCAAACCAAAGTCGCGCCTTCCGAGAATCGAATCTTTTGAATATCGAGTATCGTGTTTCGATCAACCATTTAAAGTAAATCACCATAATCGATTCTGTTCGTCGCTCGTAATGCAATAGAGCTGTCTATTAAGAGCTGGCTGCCTCAGTTGTGAAGGTAGGGAAATCTCATACCAATTTAGGTGGCCCGGTTGCAAACTTTGCATATATCCTCTATTTTTCATGGTGCTGCAGCCATTGCTCCAGCATCATCAGCACCCAAATCATCACGCCGTAATAAGCTGCATGTCCCGAGCGGTGCTGTTCTATCAATGTATCAATGTACTCTGGTCTGATATAACCGCGCCCGCGCAAGGATTTCAAGCTGTCGTAGGTTAATTCTTGTAGTGGGAGATAAGTTTGCATCCAGACGCCAAAAGGTAAACCAAATCCCTGCTTGCTCTTTGTGAGTGTCTCTTGGGGCAAAAAATCTTTGAGCGCTTCCTTGAAAAAATATCTGAGCTTCAACCCCTTTACTTTAAGTGAAGGAGGCAGTTGCGCTGCGAACTCGACAATATCTTCATCTAGCAGAGGGTAGTGAACTGCTACCCCCGCCAATTCACACATTCGGTTCACCTTGCGCAAGTCATTGTCTGCCAATGTGAATTTTAAATCTAGATTAAGCAGGCGATTGGTGGAGGAAGTGGAATCAGTACGCCCATATTCTGTTTGCAGCAGTTCATCCGGTTCTTGGTTATTCACTTGAGCCAAGAAATCAGCAGTGAATATCTCGTTCGGCGAAGTGCGATGTAAAAAATTATAAGTTTCCAAGCGACCTGGCAATGGAACTCGGGCTTGTGCGATGTAGCTTTTTAATTTTCTCAATAATGGGATGCGCTCTATGCACGGCACGCCAAACATTGCAGGCTCTAGTATGCTATGCCGTAGCATTGCAGGAATAAGAGAATAAGCTTCAAATATTTTTTGTTTGGCATAGCGCGCGTTCCCACCAAAAATCTCGTCCCCGCCGTCCCCCGCCAGCATCAGCCGAATGCCTTGCTCTTTGGCCAATTTGGCACAGCAATATGTAGGGACTGCCGATGCATTTCCAAAAGGCTCGTCATAAGCTCGGGCAATCAGCGGGATTGTCTCCACAACATCTTGTGCCGTAACATAGTATTCGTGAGCATGGGTACCAAAATGCTTGCTTGTAATCCGTGCAAACTCCATCTCATCGTAGCCTTCGGCTGCAAATCCAATTGAAAAAGTATGTGCCGTTTTAGTAGATGATTGGGCGAGTACTCCTGCGATAGTAGAGCTGTCTGTGCCACCACTTAGAAAAGCACCAACTTGTTCATCAGTTACCGACCTTCTCAGAGCAGTTTGGAGCAGTTTTTTGAGAGTTTCCTGGCGTTGTATAAAGTGACTTTGACCCGAATCAGCATACTTCAGGTGCCAATAAAAATTCGTTTCAACTTTTCCATTTTGGTATAGCGCATACTGGCCGGGCAGTAGCTTGCGTACATTTTTATATATACTTCCTGGAGCAGGGACTGCATGAAAAAATAAATAATTAAATATCGATTGAGGATCAATCACTCGCTCCATATCGGGATGGGCGACGACCCCATCTGTGCTGGTCGCGAAAATAAAATGGCCGCATGGTGCGGCATAGCAAATGGAATAAATACCCAGTCGATCAATGGCGGCAATGACCGTGCCGTCCTGCGAATTAAAAACAGCAACGCAAAAAGTTCCATGCATATCCTCAAGAAAGGCCCTCCCTGATCGAGAATAAGCTTTAGCCACTGCAGCGGCTGGACTTTCCTTTTGGGCCAGCTCATTTAACTCAGCGTTTTCCCAATATACATTACCGACAACAGCTACTTTAAGTGAGCCTACTTCATGGCAGCTAGCCTGATCAATTTTTGACCAAGCTGCTATTCCTTCACAACGACTATAACGCGGCAGCATGGTGTCGCCTTTTTCGTCAGTCATAGCATGTACCATGGCATCGGTTATTTGTTTAGCAAGAAGGGGATCCCTCTCGCCACCGATCCAACCACACATTCCCTTCATGCAATCTCCTTGTTAATGCTCACTATAGAATCTCACATGTCAATGCAATAACCATGTAGTTCTCCCATGCAATTATTTTGTTATTTATACTCATGCCAACATGTTACTTTATAATATTCGGTTATGGGAAACGTCGATTAATGATATTAAAAAGCTACGGGAGATTATTTGAATACGCCTAGCTTTCCCATCACCTATAGGGCGACTTGATGATAAGGGCATGCACCTTGAGTTTCCTGTTCCAGTTTAAGGTTCTAGATTTAATGATAAGTCATAAACATTTTTCAGGGATTTCAATTGAGTGAGTTCTGGATAAAAGTCGATAAAACGCTTCGCTATCATGGGAGGCAGACTCTACGTTCTATACGCGGCGCATGGTGGGGTATGCGCAGCTTACCTGTAGAACGCCCTATTTTCGTCATCGGCTGTAGCAGAGCGGGCACTACTTTGGTATACAAAACATTTTCTGAATCAAGGAGTTTAGGCACGCTTCAGCGTGAAACGCATGATTTCTGGACGGAAATGCACCCTCTGGCCAATAAGCACTGGGATACCCATGCATTGAATGCTCAAGACGCCACTCAGAACGACAGAGATGTGGTGGCTCGCTATTTTTATACCCATACTGGTAACACGAGGTTTGTTGATAAGAATAACCAGAATGGCTTATGCGTATCCTATCTATATTCCTTATTTCCTGATGCTCATTTCGTTTATGTAAAACGCAATCCCGGTGACAACATCAACTCTCTGATTGAAGGTTGGGGTAAGCCTGAAGAATTCGCCACCTGGTCAAATTTATTGCCGGAAAGAATCACTGTGGAAAACGGTCGTTATACGCAATGGTGTTTCTTTCTTGCTAATGGCTGGCGTGATTACATAAATGCATCTATTGAGGAGGTCTGTGCATTCCAATACAACGCCATAAACCAGGCTATCCTCGATGATCAGTGCGTTATTCCAGCTGCACAGTGGAGTGAAGTATTCTACGAAGATATAGTGCGTCACCCGGCGCAGAGTTTTCGCAAACTATTCGAGGCGAGTGGCTTACCTTTTGATTCGCAACTGCAGATGCATTGCGAGAACGTTCTAGACACTCCCTACAATGCTTTCTCCGAAATCCGCCTGGATAAGTGGAAGGATGGCCGCAATCGCGAAAAAATTGAGCGAGTGTTAGCCAAAATTGAAGTTACCGCTGGTGCCATGGGGTATAAACTTTGAGTCGTTTCACCCGGGTATTTCATTTGTTCGGCTGGGGCAGTGTAATCGGCTTGCTATTGTTGGCATTGGTGGAAACCTGGCTACACACAGATGATTTTCTATATCGCTACCGCTCAGTGTTCGCCACAGGTCGGGCCATGGATAAGCTGCAGTATGTGGGCTCGCATACCCCGGCCTTGCTGGTGTTAGGAAATAGCCGTATAGATAACGGTTTTATCCCGCAAGTCTTGCTGGAAGGCGGTGTTGCGGAGGCCTCTGGCTTCAATATGGGTATGCCGGGCGCTAACGCGGGCATTCTTTACGGCGTGGTGAAACGTTTGGCGAATGATGGCAATTTAGGCGCAAAAGGTATACGTGCTGTGCTAATTGGCCTGGATGAGCATTTGTTACAAGCCGAGGACAGTCTAGGGTATGGTGTGTTTTATAGTGACCCCGCATGGCTATGGCAGAATCGCGACTGGCGCGGGATGCTGGCGCACAGTTTTCGCCTGTGGGGGTATTCTTCTAATTTGAAGCAATTGCGGGAACCGGCCAAGGCACTGGGATTTTTTCAGGCAAGCTTTGCCAGTATGGAGCCTATTGGTGGCGGTGCGGCAAAGCATTTTGGCTATCGAGCTGGTTTTGGTGGCTTGCAGGATGCGGGGCAGGTGCGCCGGCAGCAGGAAAGCTTTGATGAGCCCCCCGACGATATTCAGATCAAAGCACTGTTTGCGACCGTGGCTCTGCTGCAACGGTATGGAGTAGAGGTGGCAGTGATATATCCACCGTTGCTGAATCGTGAACTTTTGTACCTCACGCCGCAGCTGCCGGCAGCACGTCCCTATCTCGCTGTAGCTGAACGCCTGGCTGCCGAGGGTGTGCCGCAGTTGACACTAGAGATGGCTGCACAGCGCAACCCGGAAATGTTTGTAAATTCCGGTCACTTGAATGATCAGGGCGCTCAATATCACAGCCGCTTGCTAGCACGGCAATTGAGGGCAATCTGGCCAACCTTGTATGCCAAAGAGGGGGGCGCATGATCTTCAGCAGCATGAGCTTCATAGTGTTCCTGGTAGCGGTGTTATTCCTGTATGCCGCCACCAACAACTATCGCCAGCGTGCTGCCATCATTCTGGTAGCGAGCTTGGTGTTTTATGGGTCGTGGAATCCTGCCTACCTATTGTTGCTGACAGCTTCGCTTACCCTCAACTATGGCTTCTACCGCATCCTCCAGCAAACGCGTTCCCGTGCTTGGCTCAGTCTGGCTTTGGTGGTCAATTTAGGTGTATTGATATTTTTCAAATATTTAGGGTTGTTTTTCCAGTCTCTCATTACCTTGGGTGGCTATTTCCAATTTTCTGTGCCCGTCGAAACCCCCAGTTGGGCGCATTGGGCACTTCCACTGGGGGTGAGTTTCTATACCTTTCATATGCTCTCGGTGATGATAGATGTGTACCGGGGAGACTGGGTGCGGCCCATCAGCTTCCGCGCCTGGAGTATGTACGTCACCTTTTTTCCGCACATGATTGCCGGCCCCATCTTGCGTGCCAGCGAGCTGGTGGAGCAGCTGGAAAAACTCGAACCGCTTAAGCTGAATGAGGTGCGACTGGGCGCGCTGATTTTTATTGGCGGACTTATCAAAAAAACGCTGTTTGCCGACAATCTGGCAGGTATAGTAGAGCCGCTGTATGCTCACCCTGAGCAGCTCACTTTTTACACCGCTTGGCTTGCCACGACGGCCTTCGCCTTGCAGATTTATTTCGATTTTTCCGGGTACAGTGAGATGGCCGTTGGTCTCGCCCGCATGTTTGGTGTTACTCTTCCGCGCAACTTTCTCTACCCCTATGTTAGTCGCAGTGTGAAGGAATTCTGGCAGCGCTGGCACATTACTTTGTCACGTTGGCTCAGAGATTATCTTTATATTTCGCTGGGTGGTTCGCATTGCTCCTTTCCACGCAATATGGGCAATCTTATGATTACCATGGTGCTGGGGGGGTTGTGGCACGGCGCAGGCTGGAATTTTGTATTCTGGGGTTTCTTGCATGGCAGTTATCTGATAATACATCGTTTGTTGCTGCATGCTTTCACTTGGGCAGGCGTTACGGCGGGTTCTGTTATTGATCGAACTTTGTCCTGGCTGGGCTGGCCATTTACTTTTATTTTAGTGTGCTTTACTTGGGTGTTTTTTCGCGCTAATTCTTTTCCTGATGCTTGGCATATTAGTGCAACTATGCTTGGCCTGGCTCAGCACAGCGGGGCAATTCAAGTTATTCGCCTCTCGGAACAAGCTATGATCGCTTCGGCGCTGTTATTAGCGTTGATGGAACCACACATTGTGGCATGGTTTCAGCGGCAGAATCCCCTCAACTGGTGGCGGGTAGCTGCTCCGGTGCGCGGTTTTGCATATGCGACGCTGGTATTGACACTGGTATTGTTCGGTGGCGATACCCAGAAATTCATATATTTTGATTTTTAACATTACGATGCAGATTTGGCTAGGTGGAATAATTATAGTTTGGCTGTTCGTGCAAGTTATGTTGTTGTTCGTCTATCGTCATATGCTGGCCGCTTATTGGCGGGAACCGGTGCTATGCTGCCCGATACTGGTTTTTGAGAGTGACGATTGGGGTGCGGGGCCGCTGGAGCAGGCGCACGCACTAGATGCACTGCGACAGATACTAAAAGGTCACCGGGATCAGTCTGGTCATTACCCGGTGATGACTTTGGGCGTCATTTTGAGCATCGCGGATACGGAGACCATGCGCGCAGAAAAAGAGTCAGCGTACTCTCGGATTGCTCTTGATCTCGCGCGTTTCGAGCCTGTGTTGGCTGCACTGCGCGCGGGAATCAATGAAGGCGTATTCACCCCCCAATTGCATGGCATGGAGCACTATTGGCCACCTGCGGTAATGGCGGCGGCAAAGACAGATGCTCAAGTATCTGTGTGGCTGCAAACAAATGGGTTAGCGCATAGTGAAGAGCTGCCTCCCCGTTTGCAAAGTCGCTGGATTGACGCTGCTTCACTTCCTTCTCAGCCGCTGCCAGAAGCAGAAATTTATGCGGCTGTAGTGGAAGAAGTTAAAGTGTACATGCAAATTTTCGGCGCAAAGCCAGTCATTGCTGTGCCCACCACTTTTATCTGGAATAACATAGTGGAGCGTGCCTGGGCCGCCCACGGCGTGAGCTGCGTTATTACTCCGGGCACTCGTTACGAAAGTCGTGATGGGCAAGGGCGGCCGAAAGGAGACGGCAGGTTAATACTGAACGGCGAGCGTGGCCAAGGTGATGTGATGTACCTGGTACGCGACAAATATTTTGAACCTAAACTGGGTCATCGTGCCGAAAAAGGCTTGGATGCTTTATCGTTGCAAACTGCGTGTGGTCGTCCGACTTTGCTGGAAACCCACCGCTTCAATTTTCTAGGTGATCCGGCTCAGTCCACGGCTGCACTGGCAGAGCTGAACCGACTGCTGGTAGAAGCACGTGCCCACTATAGCAAGCTGCGATTTTTGTCCACGCAAGATATAGCTGAGGCAATTGCGAACCAGGATACGTCACTGATTATCACTGCTCCGCGAGCCCGTGTACCTGCTTGGCTTACGCGCATTAGTCGAGTGTCGCGTTTTTGGAAGCTTGCGCGGCTTACTGGATTGGTCTTGCCGCTGTGGATGTTAGGCAAATGGACTGCATGAGCGCGCCACGTTTCTCTGTCATTATTCCCGCTTACAATGCGAAAGATACTTTGGCGCGCGCAGTTGATTCAGTGCTGGCACAAATTTGGCCAGCGTTTGAAATTATTGTGATTGACGACGGCTCCATTGATGCTACTGCTACAGTGGCTGCAAGCTATGGGGAAAAAATTCGTTACCTGCACCAGGACAATGCCGGGGTGTCTGCCGCACGTAACCATGGTGCACGCATAGCGAGTGGCGACTGGCTGGCTTTTCTTGATGCTGATGACTGGTACTTTCCCAACCGATTAAAACGGCATGGCGAATGGATCGTCCGTGACGAAAACCTGGATTTTCTCACCGGCGATTATGAATATCGTGATGCCAGCGGTGCATTGATGGGTCTTTCCATGGAAAGCAAGGTGTCAGGTTGTGTCATGCTGGCCAAGGCTGCAGATAGCCGTGAAGTGGTTATGCAGGAGGAAGAGTTTGAGGTTTTTATTGCCGATCATTTCGGCGATACCCATACCCTAAGCTTGCCACGTGCCACTTTTCTGGAATTGGGCGGTTACCCACTGGGATTTAAGGTCTGTGAGGACGTACACCTTCTTACACGACTGGTAGCGCGCAGCCGCCGTGTGGGCGTAATTTGCGAGCCGTTGGCGGTATATTCCGTCCACGCTGCCAGTGCAACTCGCGCTGACCCGGTGCGCGCGCAGTTCGAAAATGTACGTACCCTGATTGCCCTAGGTGAACAGGCCGCCAACTTGCCTGCCGTGGTGCGTCGTGGATACACCACGCGACTGCGCCAGGCACGCCTGAATCTGGGCTATGCGCTGAGTAGGACAGGTAACCGTGTGGGTGCGGTACGTGCCGTGTTACCTTCGCTAATTGAAGCGCCTAGCCTTGCTAGCGTGCGCAATTTACTGTCCATTCTTAAAGGCTAAACATGCCCCGTTACTTGGTACTTACCGAATTATTTTTACCTACCAAAGGCGGCACCGCAGTCTGGTTTGCCGAGGTATACCAGCGTTTGTCGGGTAAGGAAACCCACATTGTTACTGCCGATGTGCCGGGTGCGGCAGCGGTGGACGCGGCGCATTCCAACACAGTACATCGTATCCGCATGCATCGGGTGACTTGGCTGCGACCGGAATCGTTGGGCATGTATGCTAACCTGTTTATCAAGTCCTTATGGTTGGCGCTTACTCACAGATTCACTGCTATCCATGCCGGTCGTGCCCTGCCGGAAGGTATCACAGCCTGGCTGGTGGCACGGCTGACTTTTCATCCAGTCGTGATATACGCTCATGGCGAGGAACTTACCACATGGGGGTATGGTCGCAAATACAAGGCAATGCGCTTTGCTTTGCGCCACGCTGACCGGGTTATTGCCAACAGCGAATACACTCGCGATGCACTCATTAAAATGGACGTGAATCCTGCCGGCATAACACTTATCTATCCTGGTGTGGACGTGACCCGCTTTCGCCCAGGTTTGGCGTGTGCTGAGTTGCGGCAATCAGTTGGCGTAACGGATGTTAGCAAGCTGGTTTTGTCGGTAGGGCGTCTGTCACGGCGTAAAGGATTTGACCAAGTGATCCAGGCACTACCTGCACTGATTAATGCGGGGTTGGATGTACAGTACGTACTGATTGGCATTGGCGAAGATTATGATTATTTATTCGATCTGGCGCGCGAACATGGCGTGACTGAACGAGTTCACTTGTTGGGGCACGTGAGTGTTGATGACCTGCCGCGTTGGTACAATGCTTGTGACGTATTTATCATGCCTAACCGTGAGATTAATGGTGATACTGAAGGTTTCGGCATGGTATTTATCGAAGCAGCAGCATGCGGCAAGCCCGCCATTGCGGGGCTGGCTGGCGGCACTGGGGCAGCCGTAGTGGACGGGGTGACGGGTTTCAGAGTGGATGGCACGAATACCGTTGCGGTCACTATTGCATTGCAACGAATATTGGAAAATGCGCAATCTGCGCAGCAGATTGGAAACCGTGCATTAACAAGAGCGATCAAACGATTTGACTGGGCTATCGTGGCTAAAGAAACGCAACAATTGCAAACGAAATAATGCCTGATCATTGGCCGTTGTTGCGTTTAAGTCGAATTTAACAGGAGAAAAGGATGAGGCTAATAAAATTACGCAATGCTTTTACACTGACAATACTGGTGGTGTTTGGATTGCTTGGAGCGAAGCAAGCATTAGCTGTGTTGCCATATAAAGCTACTGCGGCAGAAATATCAATACTGCCACGCATTTGCCAAGCAAAATTGAATTTCAATCCGGCAACCGACAGACAATATCCCGGAAAGGTAGGGCCGGATTGGCAGCACTTCCACCATTACTGTTATGCGCTGGTTTTTTTTAATCGGTATAAAGGATCTTTCAGTAACAAAAGTGACCAGCAATTCTATTTTCAAAGCGCAATAGGTGAATTTGAGTATATATTTGAACATTCGTCGCCCACTTTCTGGATGCGGCCGGAGATGCATGTTCAGAAAGGCAAGTTGTTTGCTGCCGTAAAACGCAATTTCGAAGCGGAAAGTGAGTTTCAGCAAGCGCTACAAATAAATCCAAACTATGTTCAAGCATATGTTGCACTCAGTTACTTTTATAAGAATACCGGTCAGAAATCGAAATATATTACGGCATTGGAACAAGCGTTACAGCTTGCGCCAAATAGTAAATCCATGCAAAGACGATATAAACAGGTAACAGGTAAAACCTTTACGCCACCCCCACCCACAGTCGAGCGGGCTGCACAGGACGCTCCTACGCCAATGCCTGTTGTGCAAGCCGCTGAGACAAGCGAAGTTAACTTGCCCACTACGCAACCTGTTTCTGCTTCACCGCCAGTTGTCGTGCCCGAAAAGATTGGCACCCCTACCAATCCATATTGCCGTTTTTGTCTGCCAGAGGAACTCATGATCAATCACTGATCTGTGGAGGTGTTACTGACAATATATTTGAGTCTAAATTATCATTTAATCCAGTTATTATTTAGTCTTAGCGCATTTTCCCACCCAAGTTAGTAGCTGCAGCTTCATGGTTTCTGCCAATTCAGGATTGTCGGCAATGCGGTTGTGCTGGCAGCCTGGGTCAGTTTTTAAGTCGAACAATTGGTATCGCGCGCCATCTACAGCAGGCTGGTAAACCAGCTTCCAGCGGCCAATACGGATCATTCTGTCCTTTGCCTCAAGCACAATGTCATGGTATTGCGGCTTTATTACCAGCGTGCCGCTGGCCTTGTCGGGAACTTCCAGCAGTTCTAGTAAATTTGGGTAGCGCAAGTGGTCTTCGTGCATACCCGGCAGGTCGGTAATCCAGATACCGGTTTCGTTGAAGGCTGGTAGTTCTAGGTCATTGTTTTTACCACGTATGATAGACGCCAGAGATACGCCCTCCATTGCCTCTTGAATAGCTAGCCCGGCCAGTTCCAGCAAGGTCGGTGCGATGTCAACGCTGCGCACAATCTGTTGTTGTATGCCATTACTGGGAGTACGTGGGTCATGGATGATGAGCGGGATCCGGGCTGAAAAATCGCCCACCGCGCTGTTTCCTTGTCCCCAAGTATTGTGCTCGAAAAACTCCATGCCATGGTCCGAGTAGACAACGACAATAGTGCTGTCTGCCAAGCCACAATCATCGAGATGGCGGAGCATCTTGCCTACTTCATCATCAAATTCAGCCGCGCAGCCGTCGTACAAATCAATGATTTGATCGAGATCAAATTCCTCTTTAGGTGCGCCCTGACGACGGATGACCTCGAATGGGTCAGTCAGTCGTGCCATGGCGAACTTGGATTCGCCGTTATAAGTTGGGTCAGAAAATCGTGTATACCATGGCCATTCCGAGGTAAATGGAGGGTGAGTGGTGGAGTAAAATATATTGAGGAAAAATGGCTGAACGCTATCCGCTAGACGCGAAACCAGACGCCGAGCATATTTACCCATCGATTGGGTCAGCGGCACACCTCCGAGGTAATAAATTTCTGGTAGCAGCAGCCGCCCCAACCGGTTGTGGGTGAACAATGACACAAACAGGCGTAAATCCTTTGGTCCCTGTCGTATCAGATATTTCAGGTTCCACTGGTCTTCCGGTAGATCGGTGTAATCGAAACCGAAGGAAAATTTGCCCATGTCGCCACCACACCAGTCAGACATCGCCGCTGTACGATAGCCTAGTGGCTTGAGCAGCTGTGGCAAAGCATCCACTTTGAGTCGAGTTTCCGCGTCACTGACAAAATTGTCGCGGATGCCATGGGTGTGCGGCCAAGTGCCGGTGAGCATGGAAATTAGACTCGGTGCGGTGCGTGCGCAAGGCACATAGCAATTGGCGAACAGTGTACCTTTTGCAGCGAGAGCATCGATGTGAGGTGTGACCGCGCGATGGTAGCCAAGTGCGCCCAAGCGATCAGCACGCAGCGTATCCGATCCGATCATCAGAATATTCGGTGGCGAATCGCTTGGCCGTCCAAGCGAGCGACCTCGATGTTGTGCTTCTGGCAGCCAAGCCGCCCAAGTGATCGTCCCCACGTAGAACAGTACGGTCGACCAAAAAGCCATGAGCTCTGCCACTTTATTTTGCTGTGACAATTGCCACGAAGCGGCGATCACTAGAAGCATGGCAGAGATCCCGAGCATACTTTGTATCAAATGGATGCGAGCAGGGGTGGCCCAATGCCACAGCGAATAAAACCGACTCATGCGATAGTGCATTGAGGCGACCAGTAGCCCCGGATTGAAGCGCAGCTTGCGGATGAATTGGAGCGCACTTGCACCGAGCAGCCCCAGTATGGCGGCTAGAATAGCCAGTTTTGAGGACCAGGTCCAACCCAAATTAATATTCAGCGAATAGTATATAAGCACGCCGCCGCCGCCCATATACAGCATCAGTCCAAACGCCCACAGACTGAGGCGTGCCAAGGCGAACACGATATAGTGCCGGTAATAGGTGCGGATTTCATCACGCATGCGCGGCCCGGTTTGAGAAAAATCAAACAAAGATTTTGCTAGCAGAGCCATGGTTCCGATGCCTGCCACAGCCAGCGCAGGAAGCACGCCCGCCCAATGCGAATTGCCGCTGACAAACCATGCGATCAGCCCGCAGATGACGGTCAAAAGAGCTAGTATCCCGGTAAGAAATGTGCTGAAATCAGAAGGAAGCGAAAGATTTTTGCCACGATGCCCTGATTCCCGACGGCCTTGCACTTCCCCTAAGGCGGCAGCGGTTCGCATCCAGTAGAAACGCCGCTTAGCCCATGAGTGGCTAAACACGCTGTGAAACCCATATTCCGCCAGCTTGCGCCACATATAGAGCGGAATTCGACCGTTGCCCTGAATACGTGAGATTGAGCGAGTGCGCTGAAAACTTTTTTTAAGCAGATAACTGAGTTTCAGACGATCAATATCCACATAATGATGCTGAACGATGCCCGGCACGTACTGACAACGTACACCGCGAATCATGGCGCGCAATACATATTCGCTGTCCTCGCCACCACCCAAATCGTGACCGTGCGGCCCAAGCTCGGTTGAAAACTGCCCGGCAAGGGCGAACACGTGGTGTCGCACCACGAGATTGCCACCTCCGGGGATAGGGCCTTCTTCCGCCGTGATCGTTTTGGGTTGATTGCCCTGGTTATAGCGGGGCACTGGTAGTGGGTAAACCCGATACGGTCCTTTGTCGTGCACCCACTCGGGTTCAGTTCCATCCCAGTCGGGCAGAATGCGGCCACAATACAAGCCCGCATCCGGCCAGGCCTGTGCAGCCTGCTCGATAGCGATTAGATAATTTTCATCGACCCGATGATCGTCATCAACAAAAGCTGCGAGTTCAGTGTCGATTTCTGGAATGGCTCGATTGAGTGCATGCGACTTGCCCGGCGTGGGTACTTCAATCAGACGTAGCGGTAAACAACCATTAGTTGCTTGTTGCATCTCATATATCTGCATGCGCGCTACCGTATCGTCGGTGCAGGCATTTGCTGCGACCAGAATCTGTACGGGCATTTCTGGTCGCTGTGCTGTATTCAATGAAGTCAACACCCGCTCAAGCAAATTGGCGCGATTGTGGGTGCAAATCAAAACAGTCAGTTTGAGCATGGGACGCTATGGATGTGTGTGAGCATTGATATGGGTGGGCATCAGGATTGGAATGGGCCCTACAATGCTGCGAGGACGGTACGCCAAGCTGGAATAATCAATCTAGGGGGCAGGCGATCCTGAAATCGCCAAGGGAGCTTGCTACGGATATTTCGTGCCCTCCCAGCTTTTATCATCCTTTGTCGCGCATTAGACAATAAACCGAAAAACTTGCTCGTACCACCCTTGCCGGTAACACCTCTTCGCTGGCGGTAATAGCCGTACTGTGCGATCTCAATGAATCCGGCATTTGCTGCGCTCTTTAGATGGGGGAGGACATCCGCAATAAGCGCCACCATGTCTCTATCCATCAAGGAATAGGGGCTGACTGCAACGGTTGCATTCGGACCGTGACGCTCCAGCGCGGCCAGCGAATCAGCCTCGACCTGCCAATGGCCGTGAGGGGATGGATCATCAAAACGGAACGGCACCTGTGTCATTTTCCCCGCCCTTGTCGGTTTTGCCATAGGCCTTGGAAGGTGCCGAGGAAATGACACACAACCATTTCACGATTGAAAGCCTCGTCTCGGGGTTGAGTTACATGCCCACCGATGACCCGCAGAACCGCCCTGAAGAACTGCGGAAACAGGTAAAAGGGGATATTGAAGATGCGCCGCGTGCCGGGCATTCCCTTCGTGATGGCTAAATTCCGGCTGGTTTGCAACCGCCAGCGGCGGAAGTAACCCTTGGTGAGGCGAAACGTTTCGACTTTGTGGTGAACCCGTGATCGCCCCAGAAAAACTGCTTTCATATTTGCCTTCAGAATTCGTTCAAACATCTCGCCGTCTTCGCCGCTAGCCAGTACTTTACCTTTGCGCCCGCGTAAGGTATCGAACCCTCCCACTTGATCGAAAAGAGATGCTCTAAAAGCCATGTTTGCACCGAAAGGTGGCTGGCTTGTTGGTGTGATTACGTAGTCGTCGATACGGTCAGTACGAACTGCGAGAAAGCCATAAAAGCGCTCGGTGAGCCACGCGGGCGGCGGCGTTTCCCAGATCGGCGCGATGTAACCGCCGCACGCGTCTGCGTTGAACTTCTCCAGTCCACTTAGCGTTACTTCCATCCAGTCCGGTTCAGGTAGCACGTCATCGTCGGTAAAAAGAAGGACGTCTCCCCGCGCGGCGGCGATGCCGTGATTGCGCGCGTGCGATAGTCCCTGAGCCGGTTCGAACTCATAGCGCAGTAGAGGCCATTCGGACTGCATCTCCTCCACGATTTTGCGCGTGTGATCTTTGGAGTTATTGTCGACGATAACAACTTCCCACTCGCGCGACGGACTGGTTTTTTGAGTGTGCAGCGCGCCCAGCGTGTCACGCAACGATTCGGCGCGATTATAGGTGCAGACAATAATTGTGGCGTCCATGATCGTAGATTAACTCTTATTAAAACTTAAAATAAAAGACTTACATTATTAGTCACAAAGTTTAGCTACACAATTTCTTCGTCCGATATGGATGAGAAACCTTAGCGATTACACCTTGTGAATCTAAATTGCACATCGCCGTTCGGCGAAATGCTCATACTTTGCTGTTTCTTCAGGCTTGTCGATTGTGCTGGCTAAATTTCGTCGCTAATCAGAAAAACTTATTATTACCTTCCTCTCTCACTTCGAGGGAGAGGAGGGTAATGGGGCGGAAAAACAGACCGGCTGTTGAAGAGCTTATATTTTGACTTCGGTACGTCGAAACTGCATCCTCCGTGTAGCGACTTCATCCAACGCCCCTTTTGGAAAGGGATGCACCCCAGGATGCTGCTTGAAACAGGCTCTTTCTTTAGTAAATGGGGCGGGGAGGGATACGCGTGACCAAGTTGATGCACCATGATTAATGAACAGATCAATAAGTTACCAGTCATATCCCAGTTTCTTCGCCACCGGCGACACGGCCCGCTTGAGCAGCCATTTTTCGAGCGCGCTAAGGCGAACTTTCTTGCCACCCCGTTCTGAGCTACCCACTTTGCCGTCTAGTACTGAATGATTTATGCGGATACCAAGATATGCTTCAATTTCTTTAAGTGGCGGGCACTCCCCAACGAGATCTTCGTACGGCACCAGCAGCGCATCGAGTTTTTTAGCGTCTCTCAAATATCCTTGCATCAACTGACGCCAGTGCGTGCCGAACGCGGTGGGTGTGAACATCGGTTTGTTCGGAAAAATATCGTACCAGCTGCGGCCATATCGTGCATAGGAACGGTATGCGTCCAGCGGGTTGCGATACAAAAAAATAAATTTGGCTTTTGGGTAGAGCCAACGCAGATAGAAGGCATGCTCGCTGCCCAGCCGCACTTCCTTGATACCCCAGCGCGCGGCACCGCCACGTTTGGATGGCTCGGAGAACATAACATCAAAGAAAGCGCGGTGCCCTTTGCGTAAATCCTCAAGAGAGGGGAATAAGTTGGCAATCCAGTTACCGGACAGGTCGGCGGGCGGTGTGCCGTCGTAGTAATATTCGGCGGGTGGCCAATCGGTCCGAAATGCCTTCATGCTGTCCGCGAGCGCCTGAATCATGCCGCATTCGTCGTACGGCTCGCCCCAGATGAGTACCCGCGAATCCGACATGATGAGTCGCTGCAGCAGGGTTGATCCGGAACGCCAGCCGGCAGACAAGAGAAAAATCGGCTCTGCGTCATCATTTATATCGGCAACCAGGCTGGCGCTTTGCAACTGCTCAATACCCGAGATTATGCACGGGCGTCTTGACAGAGCCTGTCGATGAGCCGCACGTGCCTGGGCGGGGCCTCGCAGTGCTGACATTAAATATTGATGTATACGTAGCATTTCTTACTTGGTTTTAGGCTGGATATACGCAATTGTCCCCAGCTCTTTCATTAAGCTGCATAGCACATCCTTGGCGGTGCCAAAGGTGATGCGTTTCAAGCGATAGCTTTCTAGCAGTGACGCTACACGGCTTTTAAGTCGCCACCGTAGATATTCGGTAAGTATTTTACGGTGTGAGGTGGTGAGCCTGAACGATACCTTGCGGACTGCCTGAGCGCTCAAGCGCAGAATTGGATTTTTCAGCCCATCGGTGCTTTGTAAGAGCAGTGTCACGATGGCTTCCACCACGTCTGCCTCGTTGAGCAGGCCATTTTTATAGCGTACCAATACATCGGAAGCTTTTACTTCGCAATAGCGCGAAATATATAACGTGTTGTCGTCTCGCCTGAAATAATAGAGTGGCTCCGGGATGTGGCACAACCGGAAGCGCGTTGCAATCCGCATGAAATAGTCATAGTCCTCCACCAAGAACAATTCCGGGTCGTATTCCCCAACCGTTTCATAAACTTTTCGCGTGTACATGAAGCAGGCGCCGATATGATTACCCTTTTCCAGTTGAACTTTGCTCGGAAGCTTGTCGTGATGAATATCCAACGGACTGCCGTCCGGGTTCAGGTCGGCGAAAAGGTAATAGTCCGCATAGACGAAGTCACAGCCCCCGCCGTGCAATGCCTCGACCATAAGCTGAATCGCATTTTCGCCGTAAAGATTGTCGTCGGAAGTCCACGTTAGATACTCTCCGCGCGCGAGCGAAAATCCTCGGTTCAGTGCGCGGGGCAGTTTGAGATTTGGCTCGTTTCGCACATAGCGAATTCGCGGGTCTTCGAACGAAGCCACCACCTCGCGCGTGGTGTCAGGTGAATTGTCGTCGACTATGATCAATTCCAAATTCTTGTAAGTCTGTTTCAACACACTGTGGATCGCACTTTTCAACACATGCGCCCGCTTGTAAGTGGGCAGCACAATGCTGACAAGCGGTTTGTCGGTAGGGCTATCGATCATCTGCCAGCTATGCCCGCATCTTGCAAAATCCGCTGCACAATCTTAATCCGCGCCGTGCCATCACCGTAAGGATTCGCTTTTGACGCCATAGCATGGTAGGCACCCTCATCCTCCAAGAGCCGAGACGCCTCCGCGACAATGGTCGTCGCGTCCATTCCGACCAACTTCAATGTACCAGCCTCTACGCCTTCCTGTCGCTCGGTTACCTTGCGCAGCACTAATACCGGCTTGCCCAGGCTGGGTGCTTCTTCCTGCAAGCCGCCCGAGTCAGTCAACACCATGTAGGACTTTTTCATCAGATGGACTAGCGGCAGGTAGTCCAAGGGGTCAATCAGCAATACATTGTCGATGCCGGAAAGAACACTGTTCACGACTTGGCGGACATTTGGATTACGATGTACCGGATAAACCAGCACGATCTCATCATGATACTTGAGCGCCAGTTCCTTCAGACCACAGCAAATTGATTCGAACGGACCGCCAAAGCTTTCCCGGCGATGGGCCGTTACCAGCACGATTCGCTTCGTATCAAATGGTAGCGCTTCCAGCGGCGTACCCGCGAAGCTGTAAGGACGGCTGGAAACATCGAGCAAGGCATCGATCACGGTATTGCCTGTTACTTCGATTTGCGCTTCTGGAATCCCCTCGTTGAGCAAATGCTGTTTCGCTTGGTCACTATGGGCGAAGAATAAATCTGCCATAGCGTCGATAATTTTTCTGTTGGATTCTTCGGGGTAAGGATGAAATTTGTCGAAGGTTCGGAGACCGGCCTCAATATGGCCAATTTTGACGCCGCAGTAAAAGGCCGCCAACGCCGCCGCCATTGATGTAGTCGTGTCGCCCTGCACCAGTAGTAGATCAAAGTGTTCCCCGCGCAAAATCTGACTGACTTCCCTCAAAACGCTGATGGTGATGTGTTCCAGAGTCTGATTCTCGCGCATCAAGTTCAGGTCATAATCGACTCTGATGTTGAAGAGATCAATCAGTGGTGCCACCATGTCTTTGTGTTGGCCGGTCAAGCAATTTTTGTTTTCGATCAACGTTGGATACTTTTCCAGTTCCGCGATGACCGGTGCCATTTTGATGGCTTCGGGGCGGGTGCCGAAAACCGTGAGAACCTTAAGCATGTTTGCCTTCCCCGCGCATTTTCAAGAGGTGCGCATCAAGAAAGTACTTCACCGCCCAACTGATTTCCGCACCCGCAATGTATTTCGCGCCTTTGCCGTAGCTGCCATTGAATCCACCCGATTTATTTTGAATTTTCTCAAGGTAATGCATGGCAAGGTCAGCCTGTTGCTTCTTGCCCAGCGTGTACCAGACGATTGCATATTGTGCTATACCGGTGGAGCAAATCCAGTCCACGTCCGGATAAGCTGGAATGCTGCCATCTTTCCGTTGGCATTTTTCTACATCCGCCATACCTCGAGCGGCCAAATCAAGCTCGCCCATTTCGCACAATGCCTCCATGGCATAGGCATGAAAATGTGACAACCGATTAAAAGGCACCAGCCCTTCCTGCTTCTTGTAGTAATCAAGCACGAAATGCGCCGCTTCTTCATATTCCTTCACGCCTAGTAACTTGCCTGCCTGAACCAGCGGCGGCAGGGCGTAGGTATGGATCAGATCGCTGGCGATATCGGTCCACAGCTCGGTCGAAGGAGTTTTGAGACGGCCGCTTGGATCTACCTGCGTCAGAGTCCAGTCGCAGGCATTTCTTAACGCGGTTTCCACGCCCTCCACATCACCGAGCGCTGCGCACAGCCCACGCATGATCTGTGCGGTATCGAAAGTGTAGGGAACGCCATCAGGTGCTGGGAAAGCGCCATCCGGAAACTGGATCGAAAGCAGCCACTTGGTGCAGGTGCGCGCCAGCTCCTTCTCGTCCCAGTTGTAAAGCGTGGGGATGAAATATCCCGTGACCTCCGGGTAGGGTACCGGTTGCTTCGTATGCACGATGATGCCTTGACCTGGCACCATATGCTGTTTGAACCAGTCGATCGCCCGTTCGTGGCTGGGTTTTTTCTTTAGCCAGTCAAACATTCTCTATTCCTAAGGTTATTTGCATCGTCATTTATCGTTGTTCTACTCGGGCAGCGCTGCCGATTTTGTCGGCTCCTTGATGCGCAGTACCTGATCGGCTTTGGTCCCGCTCAATTCCTGAATATGACCGCTCGGCCAGTGTACCGTAATCTTCTCGATCTGCGTATGCTTCGCCAGCCCGAAATGCAGGCGCTGGTGATTCTGGCTGCGGTTGTGCGTACCGCCATCCTGAAGTCGCATTTGGGTTACGCCGCCTGCCAAAATGCGAACCACCGCGCCAATGCCGTCGCGGTTGGAAGTAGTGCCCTCCAGATCGATCTCAATCCAATGGTTGCCATTGCCAACATTGCGAAAGAGTTGGTAGCGGCCATTGTCCGACGGCAGGCCAAGGCTGCGGCCCATACTGCCGCCACTGGCGGTGAGCAGATCCAGAAAACCGTCGCCGTCGATGTCCGCCGTGGTGACCGAGTCGCCCACACCGACTAGCCAGCCGGATGCGCCACCGGCATGTCGCACTATCTCGAATTCGCCTTTACCATTGTTCAACAGCAGCATATTTGCAGTCTTGCCTGCATCGCTTGAGCCGAGCACGAAGATATCCAGATACATATCGTTGTCGAAATCGCCGGCGACCGCATTCACGGCCGTGATCGGAACAGCGTTAACGCCGCGTTTGTTGCTTTCTTCGACCAGTTTACCGCCGCGATTCATGAACAATCGCGCGGGTGCGGTTTCATCCTTAGCCGCGTCGCCAAGCGCTTCGACATCGTTGATAGACTCCTTTGATTGCACACGGATGGTGAAATAGCGGGATTGTGCTTTGCCACCAAACAGTTCGGGCCGTGCGTGGAAGTCGACCTGCCAGTGGCCTGGTTTTGGACTGCCGATCAGCACGTCGAGGCGGGCGCCGTCGCGCGGCTGGGGTAGGCCGTGCGCGCCATTGGCGACAAGTGCGAATGTCAGACCGACCGGTTGGGTAGCCTTCTCACCCAGCCGGATATCGGCGGGCGTCAGATCGACAGGGTTTTGACTGAATAAAGTGATGTCGAGTGCGCCCGTGTTCTTAAAACGAAATGAAGTTGGCTGATCCAGGGTTCGCGGTGACAGCTCGATCTGCGCTGTCAGCACGTTTTTGCCGCTGTGCGCCAGTGCGACGCGTCCGCCGGGATTTTTGCGTGCGAGGAACAGGTCGATTGCGCCGTCGTTGTCGAAATCGCCCGCGATGATGTCATCGAATGCGGAGTTTGGCAGCAGGTCGAGCGAGAGTGCGGGCGAAGTGCGGGTATCGAATACCTGCACCGGTCGGCCTTTGCCCATCAGGCGGCAGACAACTTCGGGATAGCGGTCGTTGTTGAGTTCGGCCAGCACGCAAAACGGTGCCGAGCGTGAATCGGGTTTGAGCCGAGGTGTGGCGTCGTCAAAATGTCCGTCCTGCTGGACGTACATGAACGGCGGCGTCAGATCGTCGAAGCGGGCCTCCGCACCCTGGAAAAGATCGAGCTTGCCATCCTGATTGATGTCCAGCCAAAGCGGCATCCGGGTGCGTCCGGGTGGGTTGTCGACGCCGAGTTGCGCCGCGCGTTCGACCAGCTTGCCGCTATCGTTGACGAACAGCCGCTTCGGTTCAACGCCGACACCCTGAATCGCGCCGGTCAGTTGTACCAGATCAAGTTGCCCATCGTTGTTGAAATCGGCCCAAGCGGCACCGTGCTTGTCACCGCCGAGATCGTTTGGACTCAACACGCTGGCTGTAACATCGGCAAAGCGGCCGCCGCCCAGATTGCGAAACAGCATCGCCTGCTTGAGGTGGTTGGGGAGATATAAGTCTGGCTGTCCATTGCCGTCATAGTCGCCCCAGGCGGCGCCGTGGGTCATCCCCACGTAAGCACCCAGCCCGGATTTAGCAGTGATGTCCTCGAACACCGTGAGATCTTTTTCGGCGGGCGAGCAGCCTGCCAATACAGCAGCTAGGCATATGGTGAACAGGCGTGTGGGCAAAGTCATCGAAGGTTCCTCAACAGCATTAAATGAGTTTAGGTCAGCCTTCCAGGCGACGGATAAGGCGACCAAACAGTGGCAAGTTGCGCGCGCATCGCTGCACGGCAAAAACGCTCTGTGCCAGCCAGCTTGGACGCACGGGATAGCTTTTTGCGATGGCATACAAACGACGTGCCAGCGCATCGGGGGAAAAAATGTCGGATGCAGCATGGCGGCGGGCACGCTCCGCGAAGGCAAGGTAACGAGAAGTATCGGTCAGCACCGTATCGATTGCATGCACCCAAGCGTCTACGTTTACATAGTCGTCGATCAATAGTCCCCCGTCACCGACCGCCTCGGGCAACCCGCCGCGTAGGCTTGCGATCACCGGAATCCCGCAAGACTGTGCTTCCAGCGCGACCATGCCAAAACCTTCCTCCCAGCGCGAGGGCGCGATCAGCAGCCGAGTCTGGCAATATACGCTTCGCATGTCGGACACCCGATGTGCGAAGTGTACGTTGGGCAGTTTGGTCAGCCGCTGGTGCAGCGTGTCAAGCGAGTCTTTGCCAAGCTTCCACGATTCCTGCAGTAGAAAGTTGACAGCAGGCAGCCGCCGCGCGACTTCGATAAACGTGTCCAGCCCCTTGACCGGGTGCGGGTTGATCATTGTTACCAGCCCATCGGGGGCGGCCGGTGTATCGAAATACAGTTCGGCCGGCGGATAGACCACCTCGGCCAGCCGCCCAGTGGCACGCTGAACCTTGTTAGCGAGAAAGCTGCTGCTTGCCACCAGGTGGCAGTCCAGCGCGGCGATCTGGCGCATTTCCACTGGATCGAACTCGGCGTCGTGTACAAAGCACAAGCCGCGTACACCTAGCCGATTGGCGGTTAGCAGTACCGGCAGCGCACCTTCCAGTTGAGCCCACACAATATCGGGGCAGAAGTGTTGGATTTCAGCGGAGAGCATGGGGTAAAAATCGTGCAGTAACCGGATCGGGTAGCCGCAGTCGAGCGTGGCGTTGGCCTCGTCGACCGCGCGCACACCGAGGGTGGCGTATTCGGCAGTATCGGGATAACGCCACGAACTGACTGCGTAGTCGCGTGAGCCGACCGCTGTGCAGGCTACATTCGACATTGCCGCCATACGAACCAGCAGCATGTGCGCCGCGCGCGCAGCTCCCCCGAGAAACAAAGGGTAGGGCGGGCGTTCACTGGCGTAGAGGATGCGCATGGAAGAAGCTTCTAGTTGGAGCCAAGCCGCCAGGCAATATGCCTGGACCATGCCTGCTTTAACTTGCTTTGCATCCGTATTGCGAGGGACAGATGTTTTACTGGATGGTCGTCTAGCCGGTCGAATAAATCATTGACGCGTTTTTTAAGCGCAACGTCCGAGTAATTTTCGCGAATGAACTGGTAACCGGCCATACGGATCCGATCCAGAAGAGTACGATCCTGCAGCAGTTTAATGACCGCATCGGCGAATTCTCGCGGCGTGTCGCCCACCAGTGCATGTGTGCCGGGGGTCAGACCAAAGCCTTCAATACCAGTGGTGGTCGTAACTACCGGCAGACCGTAAGACATTGCCTCGCCGATTTTGCCTTTCATGCCCCCCCCAAAACGGAGCGGCGCGATGGAAATCGCGCTAGTTTCGAGAAAAGGCTTGGTTTCAGGGACGAAACCCATGACGTCTACATGATCGGACACGAGTTCGGCAATCTCAGGTGTCTGTGGCCCACCAATGATACGAAGCTTCACGGATGGCTCGGCTGCGACAATAAGCGGAAGAATTTCCGCACAAAAATAAAGCATGGCATCGATATTGGTTTCGCCACCTGGTCGCACATAGCTACCAATAAAGAGCAGGCATTTGTCACTAGTTGCGTCAATTGAAACAGGCTGCTGCAGGGGGTGGATATTTGGGATGGTGCAGATGCTAAGTCGGGAATTTTCATGTTGAAGAATGACAGCGTCAGCGTCTGTGACAGTAATCACGATGTCTGATTTGTCGTAGAGGGACAGCTCGTCATGCTTGGTCTGGGCGGCTCGGGCGGAATCCTCGACTGCCCCCGTGACCCGTGCTTTTGCCTCCAATCGGTTGAATACCACATCCACGCTGTCGATAATTACCCGAGCATTCGGTTGAGCTATCCGCACTTCGTCGATGAGTGCCATGGCGGCAAAGTACCATTCGAACAGGACGGCACCGTAATTGTGGGATTGCAACGCCCGTCCGATGCCGTCATCCAGAACCTGGACCCCTGCTTCGATCATCGCTGAGCGGTAGCGTGCCGTTTGCTCGCCCCCCATTTTTTCTATTTGCCGTTTTTCACCCAAAGCACAAAAGAAAACCTCATGTTCTTCAGCGATCATTCCGAGCAGCTTGGTGAAGCGAAAATCCGCTGAATTGCGGTCTGGTGCAGGATAAGTGTCAGCCACGATCAGTACGTTCATTTTTCGCCCCCACCGCACAACTCTTCACGCACCACCTCGAGATACTGGCGACCGAAACGAAGATCCGGTTCCAAATGGTTTCCCTCGGCCCATTCGTTCCATGATTTTACGAATACGAAGCGGCGCTCTTCTGGCAGGCCACCCACGTTTTGCACAGCTTTTCTCAGCATTTTTCTGAACAGCTCCGGCGTCGAACCCTGAAGAACCATCCCATTGGAACCGCTACGTGGCGTGTTGTCCCAATTCGGAATTGCACAGGGATAGCTTTCGATACCAGGCTTTGATTCCCGGATCAGCTGTTCCGATATGTATTTGTACTGATGAATAGTGGGTAGATTGCGCCAGTCGGCATACCAATAGCGAAGCTTATGCAACGGATGTTTCCACGATGCCCAGGCCTGTAGCGTGCGGCGACGTGGTGGCAGGCGCACGCTAATTCGGGCATCAAACCCCGCATCCTTTGGATTCCAGTCCGACGACCAGTGCTCAGCAATCAAAAACAAACCCGGTAGCCCCGCGCGTGCCGCCATGTCTCGCCACAGATCGGTGACACGCTTCGAATCGGGCAATTCATCCGGGTTATAAACGATGAATACCGGCTTACCGTCGACGCGAAGATAACGCTTGTCTTTAAACGCGCGTAGCAGATAGTCAAAGTGACGGCGGTGGTCGTCTTCCCCCGGATAGGTTTGTTCAATCAGTACCTTGTTTGGGGCGCCGTGCCAGATACCGGTCCAGGTCTGGTTTGCCCAACACAGGCAGAATGGGAAATCGGGCTCGCCCGATTCAAGAACCTCGTTAAACGGACGTTCCAGCAAGCGCTTGCCTCCAAACCAGTAATGATAATAGCAGAATGCCTCGATACCATATTCGCGAGCCATCTCGGCCTGAGCATTGCGCGTTTCCGCGACGCGCAGATCGTAGAACCCAAGGTCAGCAGGGACGTGTGGCTGGTAATGGCCTTCGAATAGCGGCTTTGCTTTTGCCGTGTTGGTCCACTCGGTAAACCCTTTGCCCCACCATTGGTCGTTCTCGGGGACAGGGTGGTACTGTGGGAGGTAAAAAGCGATGAGGCGCGCTTTGTTATTATTGGTAGACTGTGCTGTAGCTTGCATTTTTTTAAATGTTAATGTTTAGTGCCCCAACGGGCCATCACTTACGGAAAGCATTTCTGATTAATTATGCCTGCGTCTTCTGTGCCACGGGCAGGCGTAAATCGTAAATGCCCAGATTGGATGGTAAGTGTAATTGGTAGTCACAATTGAAATGGAGCCCCGCTTTGACAACGTTAATTCATTCATTAAAACCCTTCGTCCACCATGCATCGTCCACTGGCATGGGGTGGTATCGGAGCAAATGAATGGAAATGAATTTAAACTGGGACATGGCGTGCAATCAGTTATTTTTTGCGTTTTGATGTTGTTAAAAAAATCTGGAAAGCCGATCCCGCCAAATATCTAGCAGATTATTACCTTGGTGAGAAGACGTTGTACTTGTAAGCTTTGCAAGATGCGGGTATTTTATTACCACCTGATCCCATTCTTTAATCAGGGTGCTGTCTGGATTATCCTCCCTATTTGCGGCGTCGACAGCTAACCATTTTGCACCACGCGCTTGCTCAGAGAGCTTTTTCAATAGATCGACGGGCGGTTGGCGGCTACTGGCAGCCTCTCGTAGCGGGGCATAGTTCGACGCATATACGATGTCATGCAGAATGATGAGCGCATCCAATACTTCCATTCGATATTGGCGATGAGATCGGTTTGTTGCGCTGGTTGCCCCTTTATGCACTCGAAAGGTTGCCAAGTTTTCCGATACATAGATTAAACCAGTATGGATTGCAACCCGTGTCCAATACTCCAAGTCGCAGGACATAATTAAATTAGGGTTAAATAACCCATACTGCTCAAAAACATTTTTTTTCAACATGACGCTTGTAGGCTCACCTATGAAATTCATACCGATTCGATTAACCGCCAACTGACAATATTCTTGCGCGGAAATCCACCTGGAATCAGGGAAAATGCTGTCTATCAAAATCTGATTGTCAAAATAAAACTGTTGTACATTCTCGCTAGTTTCCGCGTCAAGTAAGTAGCCGCGTTTACAAGCAATAAAGGAGCACCCCTTTTTCGACTCTGCAATAAGCCGTTCTAGACAAGTTTGTGAGATCAGATCGTCCTGAAATACGAACTTGATCCACTCACCTTGGGCTAGTTCAATGCAATGGTTCCAGTTACCTACCAGTCCAAGATTGTGCTCGTTGCGGACCAGTCGGATTCGTTGGTCGCTGGCTGCGTAACGCTCAAGGATTTCAAAAGTGGTATCCGTTGACCCGTCATCAACGACAAGTATCTCAATATCTTTGTATGTCTGGTTCAACACGCTGTTTAAACAAGCCTCCAGATATCGGGCGCCGTTATATGTGGGAATGCATATGCTTATAAGGGGCGTCATACACTATATCTCAAATGATGAGAGGAAAATCTGGCTGAGAAGGCACTTTGCAGAGTCGATCGGGCTAGAATAATTGGTAATTATTATGCTCATCTTTTAACAATGGTCATTGTTTCTTAAATCGCCAGAGCAGGTGTCTATCTAGGAACTGAAGTAGTTTTGGTTTTCCTCGGATTTTCGTCTTCTGGCCGTGAATTCCAAGCCAACTTTGTAACGGGATACTCTTTTCACCAAGCGAACGTGGGCCATCTCCTAAGGCTGCATATACGTCATTGAGAAGGGTGGCAACCATTGGATTCTTAGGGGCGATTTCCAGTGCCGCAAGCGCGAGTACGTATGCCTTTGCGGTGCATATGAAAGGTTTGCCAAAGTATCGCCTATCCACATCAAGGCAATGACTCGCAAGACGAATCTGTGCATTGGATTTTTCGATGGTACAGCCCGGTGAGCCAACAGGGAAATTGAAAGTGACCAATTTTTCCAAAGGCCAACGCTCGATTGCGCGCAAAATAGTTATAACTGTCTCGTAATAGCTACCAAATCTTGGCCCATCTTTTTGCATACTCAAATTTTCGCCATGGATCCGATAATCAGTTAGGCGCTCTGGCAGCACATAAATTTCATAATCATCAAGAACTCGCAGCCAATAGTCGTAATCTTGAACATAAAGTAATACAGGACTGAAAAATCCCACGCGATTGATTACATCCCTTCGGATCATCGCCGAAGGGGCATTGAGAATATTCTGATGCAATAATTGCCAGCGAATATCTGTAATGGGGGTGTCGAAAACATCACCAGCATGAGCATCAGCGGCAAGCTGCCCGTCCTCGTCTATACAATTCACCCTGGTAAAAAGAGCACCAATCTCGGAGTGGTTTTGCATGAATTCAAGTTGTTTTTTCAAACGGTTTGGCCTCATGCGGTCGTCTGAACCTAGAAGTGCAATAAACTGACCCTTTGCATCTTCGAAAGCCAAGTTCAGAGCCCCTGAAGGCCCGATATTTTTTTGAAGGCACATCACACGGACACGATCGCAATTATTGGACTGGTAATTCCGTAATATTTGAGGGCTTTGGTCGGCAGAGGCATCATCCACAATTATCACTTCCAGATTTTGATAGCTCTGTGTAAGCACGGATTCTATTGTCTCTACAAGATATTTTTCATGGTTGTAGGAAGCGATGCAAACGGAGATCAGCGGGTCAGCAATCATAATCTAATCCTGTTGTCCTAATTGCCGCATGATGGCTGTTATTGTGTCTTCCTGCTGTTCGTCAGTAAAGTGAGGGCCAATTGGCAGGCTTAACACCTCATCCGCCATATTTTTGGCAACTGGAAATGCGTCCGGTTGCAGATACATGTCCGCATATGCTTGTTGCATGTGTGGAGGAATCGGATAGTGGATCAGTGTTTCGACCCCGTCCTCTTTCAATGCTTGTTGCGCGTTGTTACGATTGCGGCATCTCACGACATATAAGTGCCATACTGGTTCTGCCCATTTCGGGGTATACGGAAGCTGCCAATCCATACTCTGGAGCGCTTGGCTGTACTGTTTGGCTTGATGGGTTCTTCGGGTGTTCCATGCGTCGATATGCCGGAGCTTGACCCGTAACACTGCCGCCTGCAGTTCATCGAGCCGACTATTGAACCCTCTTACCTCATTAACATATTTAATGCGTGAGCCATAATTGCGCAATGTACGCACTGCATCCGCAATCTGATCGTCATTTGTGGTGACAGCACCTGCGTCGCCAAACGCGCCAAGATTTTTACCAGGATAAAAGCTCCATCCGGCTGCGTCTCCGAAGCCCCCAACTCTTTTGTTCTTGTATTTGGCGCCATGCGCCTGTGCGGCATCTTCCAGTACACGCAACCCATTGTGTTGAGCGATTGCAAGGATGGGGTCCATGTTGGCGGGTTGACCATAGAGATGAACCGGAAGAATTGCTTTTGTTTTTGGTGTAATTGCCCTCTCAATTTTATTGGGATCAATATTGTAAGTGCGTTCATCAGGCTCAACGGGGACAGGAATCGCGCCGCATTGACTCACCGCTAACCATGTTGCAATGTAGGTATTGGATGGGACAATAACTTCATCTCCGGGGCCAATATTCATGGCGAGCAAGGAAAGATGGAGCGCGTCTAACCCATTGCCAACGCCTATGCAATGTTTGACGCCAATATAGTCCGCATACTCCTCTTCAAACGCGCGTAGCTCAGCTCCCAGCAGATACCAGCCGCTATCTAGTGTTCGCGCTACGGCGGCGTCTATTTCCATCTTTAGTTCGCGATAAGTGGCGCCGAGGTCGAGGAAGCGCACGCTATTCATGTTCGACCTTCTGTTCAAGCAAGCTTAGAAATTCGTTATAGTCGCGGATGTAATCGTCAGCACAATATACATCGGATGTAAGAACCAAGAGTACTGCATCTAATGAGTATTTGTATTGGATGCCCCAAACCATGGGTGGGATATGTAGGCCTAAGCACGAGGAATCCAGCTTGATTTCGTCACGTGATTGCCCATCATCTAACACGACAGAGACACATCCTTTTACACAGATCAGGAACTGATGTAAGGTCTTATGAGCATGCTCACCGCGAACTTCCTGGCTAGGTACATCAAAAACCAGAAAGTAGCGCTTCGGTGAGAATGGCAGGTGTTGTTCTATCTCGCCAAATGACAGTTTGCCTCGGAGGTCTTCAATAAGAGGGAGGCGAATCAGCCGAGCAGATTTTACTCTTAAATCGGGTGCAGCTCCTTCGCTGCCAATTAATGGATTTGGCTGGAAAGGTGTATCAACATAGCCCGTAATGCGTGCAGGATTGCCTATGACAATTGCATTCGGCGGGACGTTCCGGGTGACTACCGCGCCAGCCCCGACCATTGAATTTTGTCCAATGTTTAAACCAGGCAAAATGGTCGCATTTGCGCCAATGGAAGCTCCCTTGCGAACATACGTTTTAGGGAATTCGGCGGGATACTGTCGGCTGCGTGGAAAAGGGTCGTTGGTGAATGTGGCGTTAGGCCCGACAAAGACATCATCCTCAAGAATGATGCCATCCCAGAGCTGCACACCACATTTGATAGTGACACGGTCGCCTATGGTTACATTGTTCTCGATGAACACGTGGTCGCAGATGTTGCATTCACTGCCAATCATTGCGCCCGGGAGGATGTGGGCGAACGCCCACACGCGGGTTCCTTTTCCAATGGTTTTTGTCTCAACTACTGCTTGAGGGTGCTGGTAATGCTGTTCCATGACGATTGACCTGCTGTTAGTGTTGACCGATTGTTGGAGTGGCATTCGCCAGTGAAGAGTCGATCTCAAATCGGCTCTTCATATAAAAAAGCCCCATTTCTTGTTGGCGAGTGATGAGGTGATCATCCGAATAAACCTGGAAAGAGAAAAGATTTTCCCCATAAAACGATTCGCGGCCTTCTGGGGTACCTATCCATGCGCGCATTGAGTAAACGCCTGGCAGAAGAGTCATGGATTCGAAATGTAGTTCAACTGCATGTTCGCCAATCTCAAAATTTCGCGGGTCCTCAACATTGTTATTAGCGGTCAGATACACAAAGTCAGTAGTGTGCGCACCTATAAGAAAGCAAATGCGTTCGAGTGGCTTGTTGATTGTGAATTGAACACGTATGCGAAATGGCGAGAAGAAATTAATCGAATCCACGGAATGGCAATGCTCATCGTAGAATTCTATGGTCTTAAAGGTTAACTCATCTGACGTTCTAGATTTTCCACTATGGCTATTTAAAGCATCTGATTTTATTTTTTTGTTGCTGTAATCGAAGAAAAGATTGCTTACCTCTGTTGGGTCACCATCAGCAACAATCTGGCCATGATCCAACATAATGACTCTACTGCATAGACGCTCCAATTGCCTGATGTTGTGAGAAACAATCAGAACGGTTTTGCCTTGGCGCTTGATTAAATCCTCCATCCGGTCAAAGCATTTTCGCTGAAATGCCAAGTCTCCTACCGCCAGCACTTCATCCACGATCAGAATGTCCGATTCCACGCTTGTGGCGATGGAAAACCCCAGCCGTACTTGCATGCCAGAAGAGTAGCGCTTGATCGGGGTGTCGATGAATTCTTCCAGTTCGGCAAAGGCGACAATCTCATCAAACTTGCTATTGATTTCGCTCTTTGAGATACCGAGGATCGCACCATTGAGATAGATGTTTTCGCGCCCAGTGAGGTCACCCACTAGGCCTGCGCCGACCTCGATCAGTGGAGCAATTTTGCCTTTTACGGTGATGCTACCGCTGGAGGGTTTTGCAATGTTGGCGAGCAGCTTGAGCATAGTGCTCTTGCCGGCGCCGTTATGGCCGATGATGCCGACGACTTCGCCTGGCTCGATGCTGAAGTGGACGTCGTCCAGTGCCTTGAACGGGGCACGCTCTTCACTTGGTTGGCCGGTGAGTCGCCGCCATTGGTTGAGAGCATGGCTCTTCAGGCTTTGCATTGTGCCGAGCTGGTATTCTTTGATGACGTGGTTGACTTCGATGATGGGCATTTTTTTAGTGGTTAACGAGTAGCGATTTGTGGTTAGCAGTATCAGTTGCCGTGATAGCAGCCTTTACAGCTCGTCCTCGCTGATTCCTGCTAGTTTTATCAGGTATTGCTGCAGGCCGGAGTTTGAACTGGAATCTCCATATGCGGCGTCACTTAAGCTTAATAGTGCCTCGCATTGATTTCGACGTTTTGGCCAATAACTTGAGCATTTTACACTTAACGGCGCCATTGTGGCCAATTATGCCAAGCGTATCACGGCAAATTATGCCAAGCGTATCACCTTGCTCAACGGTGAATGTGACTTCATCAAAGGCCTTGAACGGGGTGCGCTCTTCAACCGCTTGGCCCGTGAGTCGTCGCCTGAGTGCATGGGTCTTCAGGCTCTGCATCGTGCCGATGCTGGTATTCTTTGGTGATGTGGTTGACTTCGATGATGAGCACGGTCATGGGGAAGGTATGAGTGGCCGTAAGGTATCACATCAGTTGGATGATCGCGTTGTACGATAGCGAAGAGCTGGAATATTCCAAGCCCCCTGGTTATCGGCGCTCTGCTCTAGCGAAGCGTCCGAAGCTGGATGGTTTCACCCGTATTATCGATCAGAATCTGGGCGAAGATAAAAGCCGTTCGCGCAAGTGACCTTTTGATCTTCTAATTAATGAATTTACCCATATGTTATCGTCAGCTTAATGGCGAATCTCTATATCTTTAATGATAATTGTATTAGCTCCCCTCCTATCTGTATTAATTCTGAAAGGACCAACAAAATCCTTCTCAGGAATTTTAATATAAATAGAGTTCGTGCCCTTGATAAGCCGGTTAACTAACCTTTGAGACTCGTCAAATTTTGGCTTATGCGTAGTTTGATAATAAAAGCTGATTAGTTGCTCTCGGTCGCTTTCAAGCCTGATATGCAATATCGGCTCAGCAATTGTATTCTGTGAAATTCCTTTAAAGTCAATAAAAGAATCCTTATTTTCACTAGACAATGCCTCGATACCATTTATATCGATACGCAAAGCTTCAAACCCGTAATTTTCCAGAACTGATTTTTTCCAGTCGTAAGAGAGCCTCTGTTTGCTTTCAGAAAATTGATGTTTCAGTACTTTCTGCAAGGTTGTCGTTTCGATTTCTCTGAATCTAAATGGTTCTTGTCCCTCAATTTCATAAAGTGACATATTAAAGTTAGTTGGCATGGCTTCTTTTTCGGGAAGAGAAAAAGCAAAAAAACCATCCTGATCGCCAGCCTTACCGGATTTAGTGACCGCTTGAATTGCACCGCCTACAACAATAGCAATTACTTTATTATTTACGGGTCGACTCTCCTGATAGATTGTCCCAAAATATGAAATTTCTTTTGTTATCAATGATTTTTCAGAAAAAGAATAATGAAGATCACTTGGGGGCCCTACTATTAAATCTGCTATATTGATCCTTGGTAAAGTAGCATAGGTCGGGTCTTCAGTAAAATTTACAGCAATGGTATGAACAGGGCTTTCCTCACCGAATAGGTGTTTTTTTCTAATTCGCACGCTCTGAAACAACGACTTTATATTATGGAAATATTCTTCATATCCTGGAATTAATTCGACTGACCGAGTTTGTGAATTATTTTTAATTCCTTTTAAATTCTGCCCAACAGACTCCCACGGGCTATCTAATCCAATTACATTTATGATGGTAGTTGAAATATCTAAAGTGGTAACAAATGACGAGTTGACATTTCCTTCCTTTTGATATGGATATTTTATAAATAGTGGTACGGATATAATATTTTTCCAGGAATCTTCATTAATCAGGTACCTTCTGTTGAAGCCCTTTTTGTTATAAGAAACACCGTGGTCTGAGGTTATAACAATCAAGCTCTTGTCATACAAATTCTTTTTTTTGAGTATCCGAATAAAATCTTGTAACAAGCGATCAGTATATGCAGACTGCTGCATGTAATTATGATATGCAACATTCAAAGGAGACTGGTCTGCATTGAAATTCTCGCTGCGGGGTTTCAGCAACTCCTGAAGCATTGACACCTCATTTTTGAGTTGTCGACCCAGTACTGTAGTATGGGCATTGACATCGACATGCGGAAATTGGCTGTGCACAAAATTAAACTGGTTACTTACTTCAGAGTTATTTACCTCTTCTAGCCAATCAACAAATTGTTGGACATGCGGATTCAGGATTTTCTTGTCCAATTGATGTTCTTCTTTTTTAAAAAAAATACCAAAACCTTTCCATGTTTGCGGTATAGCTCCAATTTTCTCTTCAATCCAATCTTGATGACTGATAATGTGTACATACAAGGTTATAAAATCAGAGATAAATAAACTTGGGTTTGTATTTTGTTTGGACATTAAGTCTGCCGGTAATACAGTACTTTGCGCATAGACAGAACCGGTGGATTGGAATAGTTCGATCAAATTTTTTCCCGGCGCAAGCCCAAGCCCTTTTTTATCTTGAACACGCAAATTTCCAGAAGCAATACTCGGGACAGAAATATCTGTGGCGTAGTGAGCTGTTAATGCATTGGGGAAATAATCTGCCTGCGCAGCCAGTTCTGCAAAGCCGGGATATCTAGATGTATCCAATTTCCCTTTCACATTCTGGAGAGTCAAACCGCTAAACTCATCAAAAATCAACAGGAATACCGGCGTGTCATTCATTCCTGCAATTTTGGAAGACGAGATATTCTCAGAATGCTTGAATAAGGTGGATGCGGGAGAAACAAAAATAAAGTTTAAAAATACCAGGAAAATTATCAATGATAGGTACGACAGGGTTCTCATTAATTGATTTTTGATAATGATCAGAACGGCGGCAGTTGTGATTACGAGAGTTAGGAAAAATAGAATATAAGGTTCGTACTTGGCTGGAAAAAACCCATAGCCAGCCTTGTTCAAAGAGTAAAATAGAAATAGTCCCAAAAATGCGAATAGGACAGCGCCATCAAATACTTTTACCATTCCCACTCGTTTGCTCGCCCAGCGTAGAATAGTTAAAATCAGCGGTGGTGCAAGGCTAATAGTCAACAATAGCGTAATAATAGATTTGCTTGATAAGCTGTGGGCTGTAAAGAAATTAAATTGATCACCCAGCACCCCTAAAAGAGGGACTAAAATAGCCAAATTGGTTACGAAAAACAGGTAGGCGTACTCCTCAAAGCTACGACCCACAAAGGTGTTTTTAAATTGCCCCTTTGGTTTTCTTAAATTTAGTTTTCCGCTTATGGCGGGAACAAGGTTTGATATTAATGAGAACAGATTGCTTGTTGTCCAATAGATGAGTAATGCAAGCGGAGACGCATACAGTAAAGCAAGAAACATCAGTGATATCACTAAGCCCTGAATTAGGCTTTTACGACTAAACCCTGGTGCTGTGACCAATGCCAGAACATTCACCAGAGTCATTACAAATGGCATCAGGTGAGCCTTGCCGAATAAGAGTGTGTCCGGTTTTCCCAAATCACCCAGAACAGGAATCACGATTCCGTTCAACTGCGAGTAACCTGAGAGCATAAAGTAAGCGGCAATGAAGAAAGGCAGCTGAACCCCAAGACCTGCGAGAGAACGAATAGCGTAAACAGGGGAATATGCGTATCTTGCATAGAGGCGTTTCATGGCCTCATGACGCTGTACTCCGATATATATGTGTTTGATCGCATTAATTTGCGGTGCTAAAACAGACTCTATTTCAGCTTGAGTAGTGACGGCACGGCTGGCATACTTTTCCAGTGGTTTTGTTACAAGCCGAACCAAAATCGCTAATAATACAAGGGACAAAAAATAAGAATTACTAACGCCGATCAAAATAACAAAAACAGATTCCAGAATGGCTTCGATCGGAGCCAGTGCATATTGGTATATCATTCAGAAAAGTCCTTGAACTCGGCAATCTCAGGCTGGTTCAATCGTTTACGAAGGTCGGCCATCTCATTTTTCAGCGTATCCACCTGCTGTTTCAACGACCGCTCACCGGCAGTCATAGATAGCAATTCAACTTGCTGATTCAAGTGCGCTACTATAGCAAAGGCTGAGTTACCGAAATTTGCAACCGACGTGTCTCTCAATTCCTCCAGTTTTTCTGAGGTAAAGTGGCTGATTGTCTCTTCAACAACTTGGTCAATAATATGAAGCCTATCTGAATTGACTGTTACTCCAATCTTCTCAGACATGGTGTCTGCCCAGGTTTCTGGCATGTAATCACTTTCAAAAATGCTGCGGCTCTGCTGTGATATAGGCAAAGTGATGACAGGTCTTTGGTATAAAAAGGCAAAATCAAAGCGAATAGATGAGGCATCGGAGATAAGGATATCTGCTTGAGACATGACGTGTGTTCCAAAGGGATTGCTGTCCCAAATTACATTCTTTAAATCTTTTGTTTGAGCGAACCAGCTTTCAACAGAGTCTGGTTCAAAAATATAGGAATGTGGATGCAGTCGGATAATGACTCGATAGTTCGCCGCCGCTAGGGTTTTAACAAAATCCGTTCCATACTCTGAAAAACACCCCTTTGCTCCCCATGAAGGTGCAACAAGTACTGTTTTCTCAGTCAATTTTTTTGAATCTATTGATAGCTCAGCTTCCTTTTTCTGGCGGTTTAAGTCATCGAGGCAAGGTAGCCCCACCACAATCAACGACTTATTCTTTAGTTTCCTGGCTTTTTCAACTAGCCGAATGTAGTGCTCTTCATGCGCTCCAGTCATCAAAACAGTGTCATAAAAATCCAGACTCCCTTTACGATAGCAAGAAAGATCAACCATCGCATGAAACACATGAACCAGGTTTTTAACTCTAGCTGGGCGATTCATTGGATACCCTACTGATCCTATGTTAGGTGTAGTGCTCAACATGACGGGAGATTCAATATTAGCTATCTTGGCAAACCCAAGGCGACTTTTTTGAACTCGTTTGGAATGCATGAATACGCTATCAATCTCAAGCCCTGGGTCGTGTACATCTAATGTGATATAGCGGAAATGTATCTTTTGATTGATAAGCTCTTCAACAATAGGTCTAAATGTTGTCCAGTAGGTTTTACCCTCACTGAAGAGTACCGCCATAGGCTGCTCACCCTTATTCCCATTACCAAGCTTGGTTTCAGAAGATGATCTGGAAAAAATCTTATAAAATAGTGTCTTTAGAAAAAATATGGCGGAGCCAAAAAGCGCGATGAAAAAAGAGGCGATAGCATTTCCCGATGCAGGGTCGATGTATGCATAAGCATTTTCAGGAACCATTGCGGCTAGTAATACAACCAGCATCACAGGTTTTGTATTTTTCATAGTGGATCGATCAGTAGAACAATTAGGAACGATTACTATTAAAGCTTCTTAGCTACAATCCGCATTAAAAAAGGATCTTCTTCTTTATAAGGTGATAACCCTTGGCTTTCTATTTTTTCCAACACTTTGAAGTTCAATCGTTCTATTTTGTTCACCGTTGCCTCATAATCCAAATATCTTCTAAAGTGATCTGTGCCAAAGGTTTTTGCCAATTTTTCATCTTTTAAACTACGCGCTTCTAGAAGAAACAGCCCGCCACTCTTGAGAACTTTTGGCAATTGTTGAAAAACCATATTTTCTGATTCATCATCGATTGAGTGTAGAGTGAATCGAGAATAGACATAATCAAAATTTTTGAAATCTGATAGTTGAGAGAAGTCTTGATAAAAAAATTCAGCATTCTTCACGTTCATAGCAGATAAGCTTTGAATTGACTTTAATGACAAATCTAGAGCTGATACCTGCTTCTCTTTTTCGGCAAAGAAAATAGCATCTCGTCCATTTCCACACCCTAATTCTAATAAGGTTGTTCCACGTTGGAAGTACCTATCTTCTACATGACGAGCAAAAGAAGATGGTTCACGTACAGCTCTATTTGCCAAGTAAAATTCATTCCAATAACCATGGTCATCTATCAAAGTAAAAATCCTTTATATGAGCTATATTTAGGGCGGCTTGCTTATGTGGCAATCTTTATTATGCTGCTTTATACTGCCTGACGTCCAATTCGACGCCTGCTTTCAGCGCTTCCTCAGTGTGTTCAAGCAAGCGCCTGACGACGACATCGTCAGTGTATGCTTCCCCGCAGTTTGCACAAACTTGGGTGGGCACGTGCTTGATTCCTGAGTGGATTGCCCCACGTTCAAGTGTGACGGTGGCGAATCCTCCGCCGGTTTCTTCTTGATTGCAGATAGCGCACTTTATATTAGCTTCCTTTTTTTGAATCCATCTTCCCAACATAAGTGATCGAGCTCTTAGAACGGTGATCACGACGTCCGTTCTTTCCTGGCTGTCGTAAGCGGTAACCACGTGAATCGATCGTTTTCTGCACCATATTGTGGACCCCTCTGTCAAGACAATAATGTATCGAGTTTAAGATGGTCGCCTTTTACAAGCAGCCGAACGGCGCTGCCCCGGTTTGTCCTTCTGTTTTTGTTTCTATTTCTACTTTTTCTTTATTCTCTAAACGTATTTTTTCTACCTCGCTGTATTTATCCACAATCCTGGCACCGC
>NZ_CAKMLL010000065.1 GCF_927797785.1 Candidatus Nitrotoga sp. BS
CACCTGGCAATTCAGGTTCAGGCTGAGCGCCCAGGAATTTCGCGCATCTTTCGGCAACTGCCATAAACGCCTTGGTTGAATGAGAGTCTGGGTAAGCGAGTACAACAGGGGTTCCTTTATCCGCACAAACTGCTATTTCGCTATCGAGCGGAATGGCACCGACAAATGGTACACCCAGTTCATTTGCAACTCTTTCGCCGCCCCCCTTCTTGAATACTTCAATCTCACCGCTACAGTGTGGGCAGATCAAGCCGCTCATATTCTCAACTATGCCGATAATGGGCGTATTTCGTTCTTTTACAAAAGTGATCATTTTCCTTGCATCAAGTAGCGCGACATCCTGTGGGGTGCTTACAACAACGACCCCATCCAGATTGGGAATAAAATCCATGATCGTAATATGTTCATTTCCTGTGCCGGGCGGTAAATCTATTATCAGGAAATCGAGTTTACCCCAAGTAATATTCCCCAGAAGTTCAATTATAAACTCATACTTTACCGCATCTCTCCAAACAACGGGCTCATTGGGGTCTTCTATCAACAATCCCAGAGACGCAACCTTTAAGCCAGTAGGCATAATGTGCGGGGCTATACCATCTTTATCCCCGCGAAGTCTTACACTTTCAATACCAAGCATTTTTGGAATATTTGGCCCGTGAAGGTCTGCATCCGCCAAGCCAACCTTGTACCCTAGTTTATCCAGGGCAAAGGCGAGGTTGACCGTGGTGGTACTTTTACCCACACCGCCCTTGTTGCTGCCGACAAGCACTTTGTACTTGATATCCGCCATCCGTTTGTTAATCAACCATTTTTTATGGGCAGCACGATCCAGCTTACATGTATCATTTTCATCGCACGTTTGGCAGCCATGGAAATAGCCACAGTCCTTTGCTGGCGCAGCGACTGTCCGTGTGTCCCTCATGTTCTTTATTTCAATAGATTTCATCTTTTAACATTCTCGTGATATAAATTTCTCGTGATATAAATCATTACCCACACAATGGAGCTGACCGCCCCATCCTCAATCCTCTCTCGTTGTTGACAACAAAACAATTGTTTTTATTATCATGTGTACCAACACACGGCTAAAGACTGACAAGCAATTTGATTCGATAGTTTGATTTGATATATGGTGTCTTTTCAGTAGGGGCTATTGCAATAGCCATCCCTGAGGTCACATACCAAC
>NZ_CAKMLL010000066.1 GCF_927797785.1 Candidatus Nitrotoga sp. BS
CGGCTCTTGCCCGGGCTTGCGCCGCTTCCTGTTCCGCTCTGGCTCTGGCCGCATCTTGCTCTGCCTTGAGACGGGCTGCTTCGGCTCTTGCCCGGGCTTGCGCCGCTTCCTGTTCCGCTCTGGCTCTGGCCGCATCTTGCTCTGCCTTGAGACGGGCTGCTTCGGCTCTTGCCCGGGCTTGCGCCGCTTCCTGTTCCGCTCTGGCTCTGGCCGCATCTTGCTCTGCCTTGAGACGGGCTGCTTCGGCTCTTGCCCGGGCTTGCGCCGCTTCCTGTTCCGCTCTGGCTCTGGCCGCATCTTGCTCTGCCTTGAGACGGGCTGCTTCGGCTCTTGCCCGGGCTTGCGCCGCTTCCTGCTCTGCTTTGAGACGGGCCGCTTCGGCTTCAGTTCGTGCACGGGCTTCTGCCTTGGCTACCGCAGCTTCTTGCTCGGCCTTGACTCTTCTCGCTTCTTGCATTGCCTCGAGGCGGGCAAGCTCCATTTCTACTTTTGCCTTGGCTTCCGCTTGTACCTTGGCTTGCGCAGCAGCTTGCTCGGCCTTGGCTTTCGCAGCTTCCTGTTCTGCCATTCGTTGTGCAGCCTCTGCTTCCTCTCTCGCTTTGGCGAGCGCAGCCTCTTGCTCGGCCTTGACTCTTTTCGCTTCTTGTATTGCTTCGAGGCGGGCAAGCTCCATTTCTACTCTTGCCTTGGCTTCTGCTTGCACCTTGGCTTGCGCAGCCTCTTGCTCGGCCTTGGCTTTTGCAGCTTTCTCTTCTGCCAGACGTTGTGCAGCCTTTGCTTCTTCTCTCGCTTTGGCAAGCGCAGCTTCTTGCTCTAGCTTGACTTTTTCCGCCTTTTCGATTTCAAGTGGTGTGGGACTTGGTTCTATTTCCGGTTCATCCGGTTGTTTAACGGGTATGTCAGCTGGCAATGGCTTGGGGACTGACTTACTAGCCTGAGGCTTTGACTTAACGGAGGCAGGGTCAGAAGCGGCAGATGCCGGCGGCGCAGAAGGTTTATCCGCCATCGCAAGGGTCACTTTCATCTCACGAGCAGCCTTAGTTACCCCCCGTGACTGCGCCATTGTGGGATAAAGAACGGCCGCGTGCAGCATCAAAACAATCGCAACGACAACCGCCCGCTCTCGTGCTTCCGGCGTGACAGGCCATACATTTAAAAATTTGTTCAGCCTTGTCTCCCTCAATGAGAATTATTTAAACCACGTGCTAACGATAAGGCACGAATGGCAACCGTAATCAATTCCAACCTCCAGTTTTTGCACCTCAATTTATCGCATCCACAGCCCACCGCTTGACAGACCATAAAAACTATGTTTTTTACAAATGCTTCCTTATTTTGGAGTCTAGGTCTGCCCAATAATTGACTTGCAAGGTATGGGCTAGCTGAAGTGGAATAACTCTGTGTTACACACAAATTATTGAAATTCTGCTCAAGAAGACAATAGAAGAAAAAATTTATACATAACGAATATCTTAAAATTGGGCTTTGATAATTTACGTGCTGCAACAAGATCAGAATAATGACATTATCAATGATAATGATTCGCAATTATATTCGTATATAATTTGGAATGCAATATTTGAAGAAACAATTAAGGAATAATTTACGAGATTGATTTAGTACCCAGGAATCAGTCACTCAGCTAATGTTGCGCAAGCTCGGCGGCATCATTCATTTCCAAATAGGGAGACGAAGCTTAAGTGCCAACTAAATCCGATCAATAAGCGCGCCTGCTCATAGTTCATAGTTCAAAGCTCATAACCCAAGAACCTAGGAGACTGTCGACTCGCCAACAGCAAGCTGGAAGTCAATAACGTGATCCCTGTTAGCGCTTGTCAAGGAAGTGGATGAAGACCTGCCTTGGTGAAAGATACACCTTTCAAGAATTCTGCTTACCTTGTTGAAACCTCATTTACATAGGACATTTTCCTTGAGCTAGCGGCCTTTTCAATTCCTGACGTGGGCCAAAGAATTCGAAATGCACCTGCGCCGAAGGAATTCCCCAGACGAGCAGCTCATGATAAATGCTTATCATGAATGGTTGAGGTCCACAGAAAAAATAATCCGCATCTCGGTTAGGCACCAAGGATTCTATTAACTTTGCGTCAATAAAACCTGTGCTGGCGGAACCTTCACGTGTAATTCCCACCTCTGCTGGATCACTGTAACGGTAGTATACTTTCAGATTAGAGTGCTTTACTGCCAGCGCATCGATAGTTTTCTTAAAAGCCTGCGTACCTTCATTCAGACTACCGTGGATGAATACAATCTGGCGATCAGGCATAGCATCAAGAGCGCTCAGAAAAATGCTTAAAATCGGTGTAATACCCACACCTGCGGCCAGCAAAACTAACGGCCGCTCATGTTTTTCAGTAACATCGAAGAAAAACTCGCCACATGGCGGGGCAATTTCCACTGTTGCGCCAACATCAACATCACTGTGTAAGAAATTGGAAACATAACCGTCAGGCGCACTGGCTTTTTGCCCTGTCTCACGTTTTACACTAATGCGAAACCATTCTAGTCCTGGCTTATCCGAAAGGCTGTAGTTTCGCATGGTGGTATGGCCACATGGGCTCGCCACACGCACCGTGATATATTGTCCAGGCTTGAATGCAGGAGGCTTGCCACCATCTACCGGAGCCAAATAAAAAGAGGTGATCACATCACTTTCCACCTCTTTTCTAATTACGCGGAATGATTTAAATCCTTCCCATCCACCCGGCATGACGGTGTGATCATAATAAATCTGTTTTTCACGGCCCATCAGGATATCAGCCAGGAAACCGTACGCTTCTGCCCATGCATTGATTACATCATCCGTTGCTCCTTCGCCAAGAACTTCACGAATGGAAGCAAGCAAATTTTCCCCCACGATGGGGTAATGTTCTGGCTTAACCTGCAGCGATGCATGCTTTTGCGCAATTAGCTCTACCGCGCCACCAAGAACTTCAAGATTATCTATATTTGCAGCATAGGCACAGATTGCACCTGCCAATGCTTTTTGCTGTAGCCCCGCCGCCTGATTCGCCGGATTGAAGAATGGAGCAACTTCAGGATTATGCGAAAACATTCTTTTGTAAAAATGTCGCGTAAGTGTTTCGCCATGCTCTTCAAGAATTGGAGCGGTGGATTTAACAATAGCAATGGTTTGAGTTTTTAACATAGGGCACCTTTAATGGTATTTTCTCGATTGGTATTATTTGCAGCCATTTGCAAAACAGTAGATATACATGTCAGATTTGCCAAGGAGAATAGAACTGGTTTTGCTTCTGCACTTAATTCTTTCATGCGAAAAATCATCATCCCTTCCTCACAACAATATTGAGTGTTCGAGGATAACTTAATGCAATAGTCGTGGGAATGTGACAAATTGTCGCGCGACAATTTGTCACACCACGACCTATCAACAGTAATCCGCTTCCAATTCCGATGTGTGAAAAACTCTATTTGGTTAATTGAGGCAGCCTGTCGAAAACGCAAGATAAAAAAATTGTTAGCAGAAATCCGCTCATCCTTTAACTGGCTCAACGCACTACAGGCTCTCAAGTGAATACACTTCTTACGGGATTATACAAATTGACAATGACCCACTCTATTTACATAGAGCCTAACGAAGCGTCCTTGGGCTACCACGCTACCTTCAAGCTCGCCGCGAACGGTAATGGTTTTGTTGGAAGTATCGACTAGTGGCTGATTCGGCGATGTTAATTGCTGGAAATATATTGATGCGTACGAGAACAAGTGGCCTATCACTGTTTTAAATATGATTTATGATAGTCAAAAGTATTTTATTCAATGCCTTATATATTATTTTTGCTTCCGAGTATCCATCGCTCGATTTGGCCGTAGTCCAACTTGCCGCTTAGTGCTAAAACATTTCCTTGTGCATCATAAAAATAGGTGCGCGGCAGCTCTCCATACCATTGCGTATCCACTTCATAACGTAAGCGTTCAACAAAGCTATCGGCAAACACCCAGGATTCAGCTTTCTTCAGAGGATATTTTTGTAGCGTGCGCGCAATCTCTTTCATTTGTTCCGGGGTATCGGTGGAGATCAGTACCAAATCAAGATTATGGTATTTTTTCGATAGCTTGCCGAACAGCACCATATCGTCGAGACAATATGTACAGTCGAGAGACCATAAACTGATAATGAAAGGTTTACCCGCATGAGCCGAAACGATTCCCTGATAACTGCCGCGCACAAAATGTTTGGTAATTTGTGTAGCCGACGAACAAGCACAACTTAAGCACAACAATAAACCGAGCAGAAATTGAATTATTGTTCCATTGAATTTCATTGTGCGGCCTCAGATAGATCAATAAGACGGTAGCCTTCCTTATCAGTATTCCAAGAGAGATAGCTTTTATTGCCATCACTGACCATAAATGGATAATCTGAAGTACCAGTGGTGGAAGCGATTTTTTTTGGAGCCGACCAGCGATTACCGCCATCAATGGAATGTTTCAAGTAGATGCCAGTAGCCGTGCCATCAAATTCTTTCCAGACGATGAAAACACGTTTGCCCAGACTCAAAACATACGGATGTGATGCTTGCGCCCGAAAATTTCCAAAATTTAAGGGGCGAGAAAAACGCTGGCCTTGATCAGAAGAGTAGGAATAGAACAATCCATGTTGCTCAGATGAGTTGCTGAACCATACGAAATGATAAATACCGTCATCAGCGATGGATACTGCTGGGCCATGATGAGGGCAAGCATCAACTTCCCAGTTTTCGTAGCTTAGGCGGATAGGCTGAGATTTACCGTCAAGGCGCATCATGGCATGGTCGCGTATGTTCTTGCCGAAAATATGCCGCCACACGATAATCGGAGTACCGTCCTTATCCATTGCCATCGCCACACGGCAGCATTCGCAGGAATGATCGGCAGCTTTGATGTTGGTCTGGAAAGTTTTGCCTTCATCATCAGAAATGGCGTAATAGATCGCCACCCCACTGTACTTTTCCCCATTTTTTTTAGCGTTTGAGATATCGCGCTTATCCAGCCAGACAATATAAATCTGACCGCGCTCATTTACGCCCATTGCATCGAAACTGTGGGTTATGGGGTCCAGATTATTATTGACCGTAATGGGTGCGGAAAAGCTCTTTCCTCCATCTACTGAGCGACTAAAGCGGATATTTCCGGCAAAAGGCGTCTCCAGGTTCTGAGTGTAGGAAACGTAGATCTTGCCATTACTCCCCACCAGAATTTTTGGACGGTTCTCGCCTACAGCGGCCACTAACTCAGATTCTGGATTAACCAGTACTGGTGTGCTGAAGGTTTTTCCCTGATTATCAGAATGACTCACCATCACATGACCATCGTTCACGGATGCCTGCCACAGCTTGCCGCTGGCATCAAACGTAGCGGTGACTGCAAGCGGCTGGCGAGCAAGTGCGGTTTGCCATATCCTCGCCATATCATGAGGCTGCATGGAGCCATGACCTGAATGGTCTGCTGCCATACACATTCCATTTGCCGCCAAACAGAAAATCAACCCTACTCTTCGGCAACTACCCAACAACCATGCGCTCAGGCGCTGATTCCAAAGCTTCCTGATAATCATATTATTCATAACGCAACCCTGAAATCCGGCAACAGATAAAAAAGTTGTGTCTCGGGTCATAATCCGCAATGAAACTTTCATGAGCGCCTTCCAAGAATTTATATTTCTAATTAGCAACCAATGTACGCTGCCCAATTGAGGAATGAGGATGCATTTATAATTTGTTAACCATAGAGCGCTTTTAAAACACAAGTTTCCAGGCAATACAAAACAGATGTAAAAAAATTGAACGCGGCATACAAACTAACATGCTAGTGTTTTTTTGGTAACAACACTTTATCGAATTAGATAATTATAGAGGGCAGGCAATAATATGAGAATGCGACAATTTGTCGCACCCTGTCAGATACGGCATCATTACGTTCATGCCGTCGAATAAATCACGTCATATGAAACTCAAAAATTGGCACGTACCCCCATAAGAAAGCCACGTCCCGGCAATGGGGCGAGCTCCTTCAGGAACGAGGTATGTGCTCGTGCTTCTTGGTTGAAAAGATTGTTGCCCTTGATGTACGCATCCCAGTTAACAGATTGTGTCTTAAAGCGGTAGTTCAACATGACGTTGGTCAGCGTATAGCTGCTGGTAGGTAATTCGTTTGCTGCAACTCGATCCTGCTTGAAAGAATGGGCGACGTCGAGCATTGCACTGAACTTACCAAGCTGGTAGTCAAGACCGGCGCCAAGCCGCATTGGAGTAATACGGGGCAATGGCTCCCCCGTGTCGCTATTCTTCGCCCGCACATAGTCACCGCGCAAATTGAGATTGAGATTACCTTTTTTCTCATATATCCGGAATTAGCTTTCAGCTTCAAAACCATAAAATTCAGCTTTTACCGCGCGAAATAAAGCCTCTGGAAGCTCTGCCTGCTCCTGACCACTGTTGATCAACGCAATGTAGTTCTGGAAACGTGTGTAGTGCACCCAAAGCACCACTATTGGCTGAAAACTTGCGCTCCTGGGGTGCGCCAAATCGGGTTGATGTGGGGCTATTTCCGGCTGAATCTACCGTGGTATGTTCGTTACGCCCTCCTGCAGTAAGCTTGATGTCACCGAATTTGGCTTCTTCATAAATGTAAAGTGCTTTGGAATTAGTATTTGAAAGCTGTACGCCGAAGGCACCGGTGAGTGGCCCCAGCTTGGCGTGGGTTGCGTCTATCCGTGTTTCATATCCTTTGTTTTTGAATGTCGTTGCAATTTCACCATCCTCCAACTCATTGTGCAGGTAGTCCGTATGGTTATATTTGAATTTCACTTCTTGAACGATCGTGCCCAGCTCACGGATCTCTCCCGCCACACCTATCCGTTTACTGTTCATGTCAACGCGCACGTCCGGTTCCGCTACTGTGCCGTAGTTTGATTGTAAGTCGCTGTATGAAAGACCGAGATACCCCTTGTCCAAGGTGAGGGCGGCACCTAATGCGGCGCTATCGCTCTCCGATGAGCTGTTAATCAGGCGTCCCCGGGTTTGTTCAACTGCGGGATCATCCAGAGCACGCTGTCGATCTGATCGCGCAAAACCGGGAATACGGAGGTCGTCAGTTCGACGTGAAGCGACGTCTGCGTGGAGTGCGACCAGGCCATTGCCGGCTTCGAGCACGGCTGCACCACTGCGTTCATTTGCGGCTCCGCCTATCCGTGGTTCAACGCGGCCCGTGTAGCCATTGATTGGAAATTGCGGAATGCGGTTGTCGAGCGTGTTCACGACACCTCCAACTGCGGCACCGCCATACATCAGGGCGGCAGGGCCGCGCACCACTTCGATCCGATCTACCACTAGTGGATCTACGGCCGTAGCATGATCAAAGCTCAAGGCCGAAACATCAAGCATACCAATGCCATTTTGCATTATCCGAACACGATCACCATCGAGGCCTCGAATAATGGGACGACTCGCGTTCGGCCCAAAGTAGGTGGAACTTATACCGGGAAGTTTGGAAAGCGTTTCACCTAACGTGCTCTCTTGTCGGAACGATAACTCTTTTCCGCTTAGCACAGAGACTGGGGATACCAGATCAAACAGGGCGCTTCCCAGCGGGTTGGCGGTAACTACAATCTGTGGCAATAAAACTGCTTCATTTGCTAATTGATCAATAACCGGTTGTAAGGTAACGGGAGAGGCGATTTCGGCCGCGTGCGCAACAGAAAGTGTAGCGACACTCAGAAACAGCGAAGATAGTAAACTAGGTTTTTTAGTCTTGGCAGGTGTAATTAGCGGCGCGCGCAGCGGCGCGCCATCATTCTGTTAGAAAAAGTTGCACTTCGTTGTTGAATCCGCGAGGCAGTCTTATGCAATTTCTTGGAGAAAATCAGGCGGGCCGCGCGCAACGGCGATAAGGGGTTGGTTGGAACGGAATGTGATGGCGTTAAACCGTACCGTTTCTCTCGGAATGACAGTTACCGCAAAGGAATGGGAAGAGCTACCAAGTACACCGCCCAGTTGAGTATAAGCCGCACAATACCCACATGCCGCTGAATGTGATGTGTGCTTGTCGTGCTGCTGATCTTGTTCCTCAAGTGCATGTCGCAGAGCATGCATAGCTCCGCCTTGCTGAGCAAAAAGCAACAACAAGGTAAGGAGTAGCGGAAAAAACGCACGGGAAAATTGCATAATGGTGTCAATCAACGCGGATCATTTAGATCATTCGGTGGTTTGTAAGGCTCAATTAGATCAGCCTTGATCTGATAACTGGCGAAACCCATCGAGGTATTGGAGGAAACTGTTTTCAAGGTGCCGCTGATGGAAATCGTCCCATAGGTCGACATAGCCCGCTTCAATAACTTTTGCTGCTTTTTGGTTAAAGATTTTGGAACTAAAATATGAAGAGTCTGATTGCCAGGCGGAGGGGGCACATGGATACAGGCGCCAAAAAAGGGTACCAAAAGAAATTCCTTTACATTGTCATAATTAACATCCAGTGGCACAACAAAACCTGGAATTTCAATGCGGGCACCGTTTAGACTGAACACAATAGGAGAATCTTTCCAAGCCTCGCGCACGCGTTCCATGGCTTCCATGGCACGAGGGTCGGAGTCTTTCAGCTTAGAGAGATCCAGCCCTTTGAGTGCTTTCATCGGATCCCAGTCGGCGGGCATTAATTCGTCCCAGTTTAGTTTGCGGTAATATCCTGCAGAATTGACCGTCGAAATTGATTTATTTGGCAGGCGGTCGCCTACTTTATATTCTTTTTTTTGTGTTTTGACATCGGCTTTATTACTGGCAATAGATATGCCGGCAAACCCAGACCAAAGCACAATTAGCAAGGCTAATAATAGCCGCCATCTTTTTTTAATTTTTTGCATCAAATCCTCGACATCAAACCGTCTGTAAGCGACATTTTGTAGGCACGATGACCTGGCACCAATCCTGCTAGCAAGCCCACTGCCACAACTCCTACAAGAAGTTTCAGTTCTGAGACATAAATCAATGCAGGCTGCAGTGAGATACCGTAGTTTGCTTGTACCCAAGGAGCAAGCAATAACGATGCAGCAGACAAAAGTATTACACCCAATACGATCCCTCCCAGAGTGACCAGCAAGCTTTCGCTAACCATAAGCAGAAAAATATCGCGCCGTCGGGCGCCAATTGCCCGCAAAATAGCCATCTCCCGTCGTCTTTCATTAAGGCTAGCCAGCAATACTGCCGCCAATCCACTGAGACCAACAAACACCACCATACTGGTTACTGCCAGCAATGTTTTTTCTGCCACGCCTATCACCTGCCAAAGTTGCTCCAGGGCAACGCCTGGCATAACAGCAAGCAAAGGTTCGTCTTTGTGCTCATTAATCTGCCGCTGCACTCTAAATACTGCGGCACGATTTTTCAAACCGACCAAAGCTGCGGTAATGTCTTTTGGAGTCAGATCGAATTTGCGGACGTGTTCACCTGGGATCGTAAATCCATGCATCGGCACACCGCCCACCCAGTTCAGATGAATGGCCGTGATGCCCTCCAGAGAAATGTGCAGAGTGCGGTCGACCGGTGTGCCGGTAGGGGCGAGAATACCGGAGACAATGAAAGGCTTGTCGTCATGCTCCAGCAAGCCGACCTCGCCCATGCCATGGCTGAGGACAATTCGATCACCGATGGTATAGCCGAGTTGACTAGCAACCTCCATCCCAAGTACTACATCGAAAATATCTTGGAACGGTTGACCCTTAATGAAGGACAACCGACGGGAATCGCTGTAATGAAAATGTTCGAAATAAGCCGGTGTCGTTCCCATAACGGGGAATCCATGGTGCGAGTCCCCGAGCGATATAGGCACCGCCCAAGCAACCAAAGGATTATCAGCAATGTCTTGAAAGCTTTTCCAGTCGATGTTGCTGGTGGCCTCTCCGATCCTGAACACAGCATACAATATAAGTTGTATCGGACTGGTTCTGGCACCTACAACCAAGTCAGTGCCGGAAACTGATAGACTAAATCCGCGGTGAGCCTCGTAGCGCAAGCGCTCGACGCCGATCAGCATAGCCACGCTCAAAGTGATGGCTACCAGAGTGAGCCCCAGGGTTAGGCGACGATTCCATGCGCTGCGCAATGCGATATGTAACAAATGGCTCATAGGGTGTTCTCAATCGGCACGGCTATGTTGATTGATGGCAGTGATATCTCATGATGAAATTGCGCGGCTAACTGGCGATTGTGGCTTACGAAAATCAGCGCGGCATTTGCCTCGGTGCATTCCTGTAACAATAGATCGAGAAATGCTGATTGCCGGTCGGCATCCAATGCGGAAGTGGGCTCATCGGCGATCACGATCTCGGGCTTCCCTATTAGTGCGCGGGCAGCAGCCACGCGCTGCTGCTGACCAACGCTAAGTTTGGTAACAGGAATGTGTTCAGTTTTTTCAAGTTGCAAACGGGACAGCAATCTCCGTGCCACTCCTTCCAGTGTGCTGGATTCTGCCAATGCCCGCTGCTGTCGGCGCAATGAAAAACGGCAGGGCAGCAGTATGTTATCCATTACCGACAGATACGGAATCAGGTTGAACTGCTGAAATATAAAGCCGATATGGTCAGCACGCATCCTGTCGCATATCGCCGGACGCATCTGGACGAGATTTTTACCCAGGATGTTTAGTGTGCCTTGTTGCACTTGTATAACCCCGCCCATAAGACCCAACAAGGTACTTTTTCCGCTGCCGCTTGGACCGTATAAGAATGTCCGCACACCCGCTTCTACTTGCAATAGCGGTATATCCAGGCAATCCGCTGCCGCACCGGCATAACGGAAGCGCACATTTTGGATATCTATTGCGAGCGCCATTACCAGCTAATCCGCCGTTTGGATGGCGTCAGTATGGCGGCGGACTGACCGCGCGGAGTAGCAGCTTCCGTTTTCAACCGTAGCAAACCTGGGAAATAAGAAAACAAATTAATTTCGAGATCGCGTAACTCGTTTGGTTTGGCGCAATAAAACACGAACTCAGCATTGAGGTCGGCATGGTCATGTCCCTCATGGTCATGCTCCTTATGCTTGCCTGTTTCCAGTACCGGTGATTCCAGTGAGTATGTTTTTAATGTGCAACGCGCTGCCAGAGTTGGCCGAAATAAACGTTCAGCCTGATGTAATTGATCCGCCATATGGCGAACTGCCGTTTTCTGTTTTTCCGTACGCGGCTGATGCTCGAACCCCAATAGACTATCGAGCGGGCTGGACAGATTGAGATGCAGTAAGCTCTCGTCCAATGCAAGTTGCAAGGTGGCCACACCGTGCACGTGCGCTACTGCTGCCACGGTGGAAAACGGTGTCAGTAGCATAGAAAGCAGCAATAAAATTTTGCTTTTGATCATAACCAAACTCCTTTCCTGTGTTTACCAAAGTGCATCCAAGGCCAGTAACACTCTGGGTGCTGTGTTGAAAGGGACGATAGGAGAGCGATGAATAATGCCGCTGTCCTCGTTGCCCTGCCATCGTGAACCTTTAAGCAAAACAATGGAGAAGGGTGCGGCACGATGAATACCGGCTGGGTTTGTGATGACCCCGGAATTTTCGTCACAAACCTCAGAGGAGGCGGGCCCCAGTTTGCTGCGATCCGCGCAGGCATCCTCTAGCCATTCGGTAGCTGGGCCGCGATAGGTGCACAGCAGACGAATACCAACATGATCAACATGGAAACGCGGACACATAGCTCGGTTCATCACTTCCAGCCGCAACCCAATTGACGGACAACCCAGCAAATCGGCATACACCCCCACGAGTTGATTAAGGTCGGCCACAAAAGCCTCCTGCCCAGTATGCGAGGGTAGAAGATGATGTGGAACCGGCAACCCCGACTTCAACACATGTCGGAAACCACTGCCCATTCGGGGCACTATGGCAGCAAGGTAGGCGTCGATAACTGGGTCAGGATCCCGCCTAACCACCACAACCTGTGTTTTCGGTTCAAAAATGTCAATGAGCCGAAGTAGTTCGCTTGATGGCTCCATTTCTGGCAATTGTTGTGATCGATACTTGATAGCGACACTCATAGAGCTTCTCCCATGAATTCCTGATTCTCGTTTGTATCCCAATGCGGGAAAGGGTCAGGCAAGGTATGCCAAGTTTCTTTGCCATGTTTCATTTCATCATCCGTGAGCAAGCAGGCATTAAGTGACCCACACATACTGTGCTTATTAATGTTTATTCCGATGAACACCAATTCTTGTCGACGATCGCCGAAATCGGTGTTCCAGTTTGCTTTAATCTCGTCTAGACTCTCCTGATCGTCCGGCCATTGCGATTTGTCCACATCTACCCACCACATACCGGCATTACCGTGGCGACAGGCGCCACCTGCCTGCGACCAGCTACCCACAAAGCTAGAACGAGAGGCCAACCAAAAATAACCTTTCGAGCGCAGTACGCCTTCCCATTCGCTATGAATCAAATTCCAGAACCGCTCAGGATGAAATGGACGGCTGGCGCGATAAACAAAACTCTTGATACCGTATTGAACACTTTCTGGTAGATGTTCTCCGCGCAACTCTCTTAACCAGCCGGGAGCCTGCTCGGCCTGATCGAAATCGAATAGGCCAGTGTTCATAATAAAACTCAGCGGTACGCAACCAAACTCTGAAACTGTAATTTTCGCTCGTGGATTGAGGCTAGCCAGAACATGACGCAACCAGTCAAGATATTCCCTGCTAACCAGGTCTGCCTTATTAATGACAATCACATCACAAAATTCCACCTGATCAACTAGCAGGTCAACCACAGTGCGGTCATCTTCCTCCCCCAGATTTTCACCACGTTCAATTACAGAATCAGTGGATTGGTAATCACGGTAAAAATTTAAGGCATCCACTACCGTAACCATCGTATCCAACCGGGCCACATCGGATAGACAGCGACCTTGCTCGTCAACAAATGTAAAGGTTTCTGCGATTGGTAAAGGCTCAGAAATCCCCGTCGACTCGATTAACAAGTAATCAAATCGATTTTGTTTTGCTAGCTGATTGATTTCTAGCAACAAGTCTTCGCGCAAAGTACAACAAATACATCCATTGGTCATTTCGACCAACTTTTCCTCGGCACGTGACAATTCCGAACCTCCCTGCCGTATTATTTGGGCATCAATGTTTATCTCCGACATATCATTGACAATCACGGCTACGCGTTTGCCTTCACGGTTGTTTAGTACGTGATTAAGCAAGGTAGTCTTACCGGCACCTAAAAATCCCGACAGCACAGTTACAGGAAGAATTTGCATAAACTTTCCCATCATGTTTGTTGAGTATTGGCTATCAAATTTTGATTTTCATAAATCATTGAAATTTTCTATCATGTTGAATTATTTAAAAAAACACATTTATGCAATCAAACAATTTTAAAAATTACTCGTTCGTTTTTCATTAATGCAGCAAATGAGCCAGTCTTACAGTACCTGCACCAAGCAACATCAGCATGAATTGGGTTATCGTATCGTGTAGCTTGCATTTACGATGAAGCTGGGGTATCAGATCTGCAACTGAAATGTAAATGAAACTGGCTGACGCCAGAATCAGCATGTAAGGGATTGCAATCTGTAGTTGACCTAGCGCCAGCCAACCGAGCACACCACCTAAAGTCATAGCAACTCCAGATAAAGCATTCAACACAAGTGCACGAAATTTTGTTACCCCCGCCCCAAGCAGTATCATGAAATCCGCTATTTCTTGCGGAATTTCATGCACCATTATGGCTAACGCTGTTGCCCAACCGAGTTTAGGGTCAGCAATAAAAGCCGCCGCAATCAGAATACCGTCCACGAAATTATGCAGGCTGTCCCCCACAATAATCATTGCAACTTGGGGATGATTTGAAACTTGCCCATTTGTTGCAGAATGGTCATGACGCCACAATGCCGCTTTTTGCAACAGGAAAAATCCAGCCAGTCCACTTAACATTATCCACCCTGCCTGTTCCATATCCAGGCCGAGTTCTAATGCTTCCGGCAGCATATCGGTAAGGGAAAAAGCAAGCATGACCCCCACGGAATATGCCACCATCTTGTCGGCAAAACGGGCAAGTATGGATAGGGAAAGTGTTGCTGCCAGCAGAACTGAAACAACGCCACCTATCAATGTTGCCAAAATTGTTGATAATAAAATCATGAATGTTTTATTTCGGTCCAATACATTATGGTTAAACATCTATTGATCAAAACAGATGGTTTACTATTCTTGACAGAATAAAACTGCGAATTAACCTAAGAAAAAATTCTGCATTCCAAGCTAATCCATTTCAGTAACACATAAACTTTACTTTTTTTATGGAAAACAAAAGTTATGCAATAATGTTGCATTATAGCCACAAAAAAGGTTATGCAACATTATTGCATAACCTTTTTTTAATGAAGTGAGATTGAACTAGCTGGGGACAAGGCGACCGCAATTGTCGCAGACGCCCTTGATATTGAGTTCAATTGACTCTATCGTAAAATGTTTAGGTAAGCTGGTTAATTCTGGCTTTACATCTGTCAGGCAGCAAATCTTGCCACACGCATTACATTGAAAGTGTGCATGCCGGTGAGTCGTATCAGGGTGTGTGGCTTGGAATCGGCATGCCCTGCCTGTACCTGCGACTTTATGTGTCAATCCATGAATAACAAGCCACTCCAACACGCGATAGACAGTAACTCGATCAAACTCACCAAGACTTTTAAGTCTTTCGAGTACTTCCGGGTGAGCGAGAGCGCTTCCTGCATTCAACAAAACATCAAGTACAGCGCTCCTCACAACCGTAGGACGCTCACCGATTTCTTGTATCATTCGATCAGCTTTATTCATATTATTTAAATTAACGCTTTAATTAGGATAACGGCTAAACATTATCATGATTCGCGTGCGTCACCAATCATACCAGTCAAGAAACGTACCATTTCATAGCTGATGCGCATCAGTAAATGCATCCATATTCCATGCTCGCGCCATCAAGAAGGAGAAACCAACCGTGCACCGCGTGAAATTTCTTGTAACAAATCGGTACGCAATGATTCAGCGAATTCTGCATCGCGAACTACTAGGTTAACTTCGCGCGCCAACAATCGACTGAATGGATCTACATTAGATGAACCGACGGTTGCCCAATAGCTATCTACCACGGCAACCATAGCATGCATAAAACTGGCCTGGTATTCGTAAATTTCCATACCTGCTCGCAATAGTTCGTCATAAATTGCACGTGTGGCAAAGTACTGCAGGCGGTATCCCACCCGCCCTTGCAATAGCAAGACAATGCGCACTCCACGTCGAGCCGCATTTAGCAAAGCATCGCGGAAGTGTATTCCAGGTAGAAAATAGGCGTTGGCAATGATGATCTATTGCCGCGCATCGGCAATAGCTTTGAGATAGGGTCGTTTAATGGCGTTACGATGCCGCAGGTTATGACACAACACTAAAGCCACTTTGTGTTGCTCGGTATACTTGTGCGCGGGTCAGCAGCCCGGAATAATATTATTCCGGGCCAATAAACAATGCGATGCTATAAGCGATAAACTTGGCCAAGCTGCCAATTCATGAACATTTTGCTCGCCAGCTCTTGTTGAGATTTAGTCAAAGTAATTGAATCACGTAGACTCTTTGCAATTGCACTGTCACCATACTCGGCAGCAAGATTCGACCACGCATAGGCCAGCAGTTCATTTTTTTTCACGCCGCTGCCCAAGTAGTAAGCCAAAGCGAGGTTGTACTGTGCATCGATATATCCAAATTTAGCCGCTTTTTCCCATAGTCCCACTGCTCTGTCTAGATCTTTTGGTACGCCTTCTCCAGAATAGTACATTGTCCCAAGATTGGATTGGGCGGGATGGTATCCCTGCATTGATGCCCTTGTCCACAATGCAACGACTATAGAAAGATCCCTCGGCACGATTTCTCCTTTGTAGTAGATCTGCCCAAGCGTAAACTGTGCATTGGCGAAATCGCGATCAGCTGCATGCTGCCACCATTGTAATGCCTTGGCAGGATCATCAGGTATCCCCTTACTCTCAGCGTATAGCGAGCCAAGCGTCAAATGCGCGTCTGCATCACCCTGATCCGCTGCCTTCTGTAGCCAATCCACACCAATAACATAATTTTTAGGCACACCATACCCATTGATGTACGCTTGCCCAAGATTAGACTGCGCCTTGGCATGTCCCTGAAGGGCGGCTTTTTCATACCATTCTGCCGCTTTTCTGGTGTCCCGTAGCAGGATGATGCCGCCATTCCTTCCAGTATCATTCAAGTATCCTAAGTTGAACTGCGCATTCGGATCACCCGCTTCTGCATGCTCTCTCAATTCAGCCAGCTGCCCTGCAGTCGTTCCGGACAATGAAAGTGCATCTGCACTCGCCTCAACAGTAAATAATATGGTTAGAAATAATAGTGCTGCAATGCTGTTATAGATATTTAGCAATGACATTTTTAGGCCTCTTTCAAATTAATATTTATATATTGTGTTGATCAATTGTAATAAGGTGGCTCAAAAATTGGCACGTACCCCCATAAGAAAGCCGCGTCCCGGCAGTGGGGCGAGTTCCTTCAGGATCGATGTATGTGCTCGTGCTTCTTGGTTGAAAAGATTGTTGCCCTTGATGTACGCATCCCAGTTAACAGATTGTGTCTTAAAGCGGTAGTTCAACATGACGTTGGTCAGCGTATAGCTGCTGGTAGGTAATTCGTTTGCTGCAACTCGATCCTGCTTGAAAGAATGGGCGACGTCGAGCATTGCACTGAACTTACCAAGCTGGTAGTCAAGACCGGCGCCAAGCCGCATTGGAGTAATACGGGGCAATGGCTCCCCCGTGTCGCTATTCTTCGCCCGCACATAGTCACCGCGCAAATTGAGATTGAGATTACCTTTTTTCTCATATATCCGGAATTTCCCTTCAGCCTCAAAGCCATGGAATTCAGCCTTCACCGCGCGAAATAAAGCTTCCGGAAGTTCTTCCTGCTCCTGACCACTATTGATCAACGCAATGTAGTTCTGGAAACGTGTGTAGAAACCACTGATACTTGCCGAATGAGGACCCGAGCGCCAGCGCAGTTGCAAATCAGCACCGTTCGATTTCTCCTTCGAAAGCGTTGTGTCACCCACTTCAAACTGTCCCGTTGCTACATGCCTTCCGTTTGCGAATAGCTCGGCATACGTCGGCACACGTTCGGTGTGCGAAAGATTTGCAGCAAGGCTAACATTCTGATCGAAGGTATAGAGTGCACCCAAAGCACCACTATTGGCTGAAAACTTGCGCTCCTGGGGTGCACCAAAGCGGGTTGATGTGGGGCTATTTCCGGCTGAATCTACCGTGGTATGTTCGTTACGCCCTCCTGCAGTAAGCTTGATGTCACCAAATTTGGCTTCTTCATAAATGTAAAGTGCTTTGGAATTAGTATTCACTTTCGGTACAAAGGCTTCTTCGCCGAGTGCCACAAAATCAGTATTTGAAAGCTGTACGCCAAAGGCACCGGTGAGTGGTCCCAGCTTGGCGTGGGTTGCGTCTATCCGTGTTTCATATCCTTTGTTTTTGAATGTCGTTGCAATTTCACCATCCTCCAACTCATTGTGCAGGTAGTCCGTATGGTTATATTTGAATTTCACTTCTTGAACGATCGTGCCCAGCTCACGGATCTCTCCCGCCACACCTATCCGTTTACTGTTCATGTCAACGCGCACGTCCGGTTCCGCTACTGTGCCGTAGTTTGATTGTAAGTCGCTGTATGAAAGACCGAGATACCCCTTGTCCAAGGTGAGGGCGGCACCTAATGCGGCGCTATCGCTCTCCGATGAGCTGTTAATCAGGCGTCCCCGGGTTTGTTCAACTGCGGGATCATCCAGAGCACGCTGTCGATCTGATCGCGCAAAACCGGGAATACGGAGGTCGTCAGTTCGACGTGAAGCGACGTCTGCGTGGAGTGCGACCAGGCCATTGCCGGCTTCGAGCACGGCTGCACCACTGCGTTCATTTGCGGCTCCGCCTATCCGTGGTTCAACGCGGCCCGTGTAGCCATTGATTGGAAATTGCGGAATGCGGTTGTCGAGCGTGTTCACGACACCTCCAACTGCGGCACCGCCATACATCAGGGCGGCAGGGCCGCGCACCACTTCGATCCGATCTACCACTAGTGGATCTACGGCCGTAGCATGATCAAAGCTCAAGGCCGAAACATCAAGCATACCAATGCCATTTTGCATTATCCGAACACGATCACCATCGAGGCCTCGAATAATGGGACGACTCGCGTTCGGCCCAAAGTAGGTGGAACTTATACCGGGAAGTTTGGAAAGCGTTTCACCTAACGTGCTCTCTTGTCGGAACGATAACTCTTTTCCGCTTAGCACAGAGACTGGGGATACCAGATCAAACAGGGCGCTTCCCAACGGGTTAGCTGTAACGACAACCGGCGGCAAAAGAATAGCTTCATTTGCGGCTCGCTCTGTAACTACAACCTGCGACGGCACAATGACGGGAGAAGTGGTTGCAGCCGAGGAATTTACGAAAACAGGCGACGGAATGACAGGGCTGGCAATGGCAAAGCTAGTGGGTGGAATCGACACAATTTCTGGCTTGCTTTCCGTCCCTAACTTCTTCAGCTCAGCTTGCTCCAAGCTTAGCCGCCTGAATTGAAGCTGTTTGCCTTCGGCATTAAGCTGCGCATCACCTAATAGAACTTTGACATGTTTTTCCACGCCGCTACCCACTCGGATTTCATGCTCAAATTCACGAGCACTAAAAGCATCAACTTTCTTTTGAACTTTCAGCCTCAAATTGCCAGGGAGAACTTTTATATCCAATGGGCATTTCCCCTTGAATTGGCCGTTGATAAACACTTCGGCGCCCACATCCTCATCGTTGCAAGTAATACTCAAGATGGAACCAGCCGCGTGTACGTTAGCGGATGCCGCGAAAGCCAAGAATAAAAAAGGTATTAAATAAACTGATTTCCTAGTTGCGCCATAGGTGAATAGCGCCGCCCAGAATATGACGTGCATAAACATAGCAACTCTCCAAAAACGAATGAAATAACCCCGCGCTAAACGGGGGGGTCTTATGCAACTTCTTGGAGAAGGCTGGGCGGGCCGCGCGCAATGGCTTGAAGGGGTTGGTTTGAACGGAATGTAGTGGTGTTAAACCGTACCGTTCCGCTCGGAATGGTGATCGCTACGAATGAATGGGGAGAACTGCCAAGTACACCGCCCAGCTGTGTGTAAGCAGCGCAGTGTCCACACGCCGATGATTGTGGTGCGTGCTTGTCATACGGCTGATCTTGTTTAGCAAGAGCATGATGTAGAGCATGCATAGCGCCACCTTGCTGAGCAAAGAACAGCAGCAAGATAAGCAACAGCGGGAAAATGGCGCGTGAAAATTGCATGATGCTTCCAACCTTAACAAAGATTGAATGTTGGTGCAATACAAAATCTCAACTTAATGTAATGCCGGCCGATAACAATTTCATGCTTGGCAAATGTCCCGTCTCACCTAAAGAAGCAGATCCGATAGTGAAGAATAAGGTCAATGCCGAGACTAATCGTTTATATTTTGACCGTGGCCGCCAGTACTGTAGCCGTGAATCCAAAAATACATGGTGAATACGCCATGTAAAGCCAGATGTTAGACGATGGATGATGCGACTAACTGGCTTACTAGCTACAACCACATTAATGACGTCACTAGAAGCTAAGGTATGTTAGCTAGATGCAGTAAGAGCAAAAGTGGTATGCGGTACTGTTGAAAAATACAGTTTTACGAGCGCCTTAACTTAACTACAAAACAAGCTGAAAGTTCAAATAATGTTAAACGATATGAAGATAGGTACAAGGTTATGGTTGTTGTTGGCATTGCTGCTGACAATGCTGCTGGGAGTCGGTGCGATGGGTCTGTTCGGCATAAACAGATCAGGTAATGGCTTGGAGACCGTTTATAAGGACAGGTTGATTCCAATGGAGCAGATAGCCAAGATTGAGTTCTTGTTATACGAAAACCGGCTGATTGTGGAGAAATCATTGTCGAGACACAGTCAACGTGAGATTTCGGAACAGCTTGAGAGAATAGAACAAAATATCTCGTCAATAAGCAAAATTTGGGATGAGTACATGCTCACTTATCTTACACCGGAAGAAAAAATCCTGGCCGACAAATTTGCCGAGAATAGGAAACACTTTGTGGCCGAAGGGTTGAGGCCAGTGATGGCGTTACTGCGCACCGGTGACTTTGATCTAAGCGGCAAGCTCGCCAAGGAAGTTATCGACCCGCTCCATACTAAGGCCATCGAAGATGCTGGGCGGCTGATGCAATTGCAGATTGATGTTGCCAAACAAGAATTCGTGGCATCGAAATCACTCGAGGTAACGATACGCGCGATGACCATCGCCTTGCTCTTGCTGAGCGCAGTATTGGGCTGCGTGCTGGGATACTCGATCATCCGCGGCATCAACCGTGCAGTCAACGAACTGTGCGGCGTGATGGTGAAGATGACCGTGGACGGTGATCTGTGTGCGCGCGCCAAAGTGTATGGCAAGGACGAGATCGGTCAGGCAACCGTTGCCTTTAATCTGTTGATTGAAGGTTTTGCCAAAATTGTCCGGCAGGTCATCGACAGCGCCAATACGGTGATCGGCACGGTGGAAAAGCTATCCGTCTCTGCTACGCAAATTTCCAAGGGATCGCAGGTGCAGAGCGAAGCGACAGCTTCTACTGCGGCCGCAGTAGAAGAGATCACCGTGAGTATTAATTTGGTGGCGGCCAATACCGAGGATGTGCGCAAATTGTCCGAAAAGAGCCTGCAGCAGACCCAAGAGGGCAACAAGAATGTGATCTCGATGATAGGCGAGATCGGGAATGTCGAGAAAGCTGTCACTCAGATCGCGGGGGCGGTGAACGAGTTCGTCGAGAGCACGCGCGTGATCACAAGTATGACGCAGCAGGTCAAAGAAATCGCCGAACAGACTAATCTGCTGGCGCTGAACGCGGCAATCGAAGCGGCGCGAGCCGGCGAGCTGGGGCGTGGATTCGCGGTGGTGGCAGACGAAGTGCGCAAACTGGCAGAAAAATCCGCCAAGTCAGCCAGCGAAATCGATCAAGTGACCAATTCAATGAACAAGAAATCCACGTCAGTTGAGGCAGTGGTGCAAACTGGCTTGCGTTCCTTGCAGGCAACACAGCAGCAGGCTGAGCGCGTGTCTACTGTATTGAGCGAGGCAGGCGAGGCAGTAATGCATTCCAGCAGCGGCGTAAACGACATCGCGTCATCGGTCAACGAGCAAAGTCTTGCCAGTGCCGAGATCGCGCGTAACGTAGAGAGGATCGCGCAAATGTCTGAAGAAAACAACGTGGCAATGCGCTCGAATAACGTGGATATTTCTCGTTTGGAAGCGCTAGCTAATGGATTGAAAACAGAAGTAGCACGCTTCAAGGTATAGGCATGATAGGGATGATTCATAAATCACCCCTACGGCGTAATTGTTCAAGTTAGCTGAATACCCTACTAAGTAAAGGGTACCTCGAAAAACGCCTATTTCGTCGCTCCTGTGTAGGCGGGAGTCCAGTAATATCAATATATTAGATTCCCGCCTGCGCGAGAATAACGAGAATTTCGAGGTACCCTAAAGACTGAGCTGGAGGAGTTTTCCCGTTATAATCAACTTATCATTTCGCTTCCACTTATCTGATAATTCAGCAGATAAATAATGAATTGCGAAGCCAAAAAAATCAAATTTCCTGTCAATTAATTAAACTCAGACGAAACTAAAAAAATGAAAGTGGCTGTGATTACCAACCTCAACAAATTCTTAATATTATTCGCAGCACTTTGTTTAAGTTTTTTGTCTGCTTCATGGGCTGCACAAATAGATGCATCGCTTCTTGTGCCAAAGGCAGAAGAAGCGACAATTCATAGCCGCCAATCAGTACTAACCATGAAGGATATTGGTGCCTCCCGCCCAATCGAGTTGAAGGGCGTGGAAGGCAATGCTTATCTTTCAGTGGACGTCCGGCTGGACGAGGTCGTCACCAAGGCCAAGCTGCACCTACACTACACGCTATCCCCCGCATTGCTACCAAATCTCTCTCACCTCAAGGTATACCTGAACGATGAAGTATTGGCCACGCTACCAGTTACCAAGGAAAGCCTGATTGGGCCACAGAAGCTTGATCTTGATCTTGATCCCCGATTTTTTATTGATTTTAACAAACTGCACCTGCAGTTCATTGGCCATTACACCAATGATTGCGAATTTCCTCTTCACTCAAGCCTATGGGCCAACATTAGTAACATGAGCACGATTGATCTCAATCTGCAATCAGTCGCTCTACGCAACGACCTTGCTTTGCTGCCAGCCCCTTTCTTCGATAAACGTGACAACCGTTTGCTTACCCTGCCTTTCGTATTCTCCACCAAGCCATCCCTGAATTCTCTGCGGGCAGCGGGCAGTCTCGCCTCTTGGTTTGGTGCTTTGGCTAGCTATCGCGGTGCCCGCTTTCCGGCCTACCTGAATCGTCTACCCGAACGTTATGGTGTGGTTTTCGCGACCAATGACGAACGACCAGAATTCCTTGCCAAATACCCCAAAGTGGACACACCGACTATCGCCCTGATGCCACACCCGGAAAATCCAACAGGCAAGTTACTACTCATCCTTGGCCGTAATACTGCAGATCTGCAGCTAGCCGCCGACGCCTTGGCTCTAGGCAAAGCTGTCATGACTGGCACTTCAATTGCCGTCAAGACTCTGGCATATCCACCACGCCGTGTCGCATACGATGCACCCAACTGGCTGCAGTCAGGCCGACCCATACCATTGGGCCAACTCGTCAGTAGCCCCGTCGACTTGCAGCGCCAGGGGCAACCCCTCGAACCAATCATCATTAACGCCCGCTTGCCAGCAGACCTGTTTACCTGGGAAGTAAAGGGAGTGCCGATTGACCTTAAATACCGTTACACGCCACCAGCAGAGCAAGGTGATGCCAGCCTGAGAGTCGAAATAAACGACCAATTTATCGAGTCCATACCCCTACTCTCCAGCTCAGGAAGCCGAGAAAAAAATCGACTGATACTACCTCTTCTGGATGATGGTTCCTTACGGGAACAAAGCGAAGTGGTAATCCCAGCTTTCCACTTGGGCAGCAATAACCAGCTAAAATTTACATATTCCATTCCGTCCAGTGACAATGGTCGCTGCAAATCTTCACCACAAGGAAGCATGCGCGCTGCTATCGACCCGGATTCAACTTTGGATCTGAGTCACTTCTACCACTACGCAGCGATGCCAAATCTGGCATTTTTCGCTAATAGTGGATTCCCGTTCACCAAGTACGCCGACCTCGCCGAGACCGCGATCATCATCCCCGATCAACCGAACACATTTGACATGGAAGCTATGTTCACTGTTCTGGGTCACATGGGCCGTTCCACAGGCGTTCCCGCTTTGCACTTCAAGCTCATACAAACAAAATCTGTACAAGATGCAAAAGATCTAGACCTTCTGGTGATTGCCAGCGGTGCCAACAAAGATCTTCTCGTCAGCTGGGGCAAATCTCTTCCAGCCCTGCTAGAAGAAGGAAGCCGCTCCTTTACACCTTTGGGCAAAGCCCTGGATATGGCTTATGAATGGTTCGGACTGAGTGAGAAAAAAACATCCAAATCTGGAGAAGGCACCATACTTCTTGGCTCCGGACCTTTAGCCGCTATCATCGGCTTTGAATCACCACTCAGTCCGTCACATAGTGTCGTGGCCGTTACTTCCAGCACTCCCACAGCTATGATCTCAGCTCTTGATGCCCTGAGTGACGGCGGGAAAGTTCAGTATATCCGCGGTGACATCGCTTTGATACGTGGGGAAGGTGTCGAAAGCTTCCGCGTGCATGATGTATATTACGTTGGCGAATTACCTTGGTGGCGCTGGATATGGTTCCACCTGAATCACCACCCTCTGCTCCTGACTGCTATCGGCATTGCAATTGGCCTTTTCTTTGCCCTGCTTGCCTTTGGTGTACTGCGTAGTCTGGCTGCTAAACGAATTGGCTAATACAAGGAATAACCACCTGAAAATTAACTACTTATTTATGAGTGCCGGATGTAAGGCAGGCGTATTACTGTGCCTAGGGTGCCAAATTTTCGCTGTGCTCTGCGTATGTTTGGGCGCTGCTGAGGCAGTAACAGTCAAACCCACATGTCAAACAAACTGGCCTGCTTGGAAAAATTTCAAGACGGGTTTCATCAGCAAGGGCGGGCGGGTAGTGGATGGCAACACCCCCCGCAAACAGACTGTGTCAGAAGGACAGGCTTATGCACTGTTCTTCTCCTTGGTGGCAAACGATCGTAAGACCTTTGACTTAATCCTGCAATGGACTGAAAACAATCTGGCAAATGGCGACCTGACTAGCCATCTACCAGCTTGGCTATGGGGTCGAAGAGATGATGGCAGCTGGGGAGTGCTGGACAACAATCCGGCATCGGATGCCGATCTGTGGGTGGTCTATGCGTTGGGAGAAGCGGGCCGGCTCTGGGGCGACCGCCGCTTCGTTGCGCTTTCATCACTGCTGGCCAGCCGTATCTTGCGCGAAGAAACCGCAGACCTGCCAGGTTTAGGTCCCACCATGCTACCTGCACCGCACGGCTTCCAGACGGGGGGAAAGACTTGGCGCCTTAATCCAAGCTATATGCCCATGCAGCTTATGGACTGGCTGAGCAGCCGGAGTCCAGATCGCACTTGGCGGCAGATTTCGGAATCCTCCCAGCGAATCATTTTGGAATCCGCTCCACAAGGATTCTCGCCTGATTGGACTGTCTATGAAGACAGCAAGGGATTCAGAATGGATAGTGCGGGAGAAGAAAAAGGCGCGGGTGGCTATAACGCAATACGGGTTTACCTCTGGGCCGGAATGCTTGCGTCCGATGCGCCTTCCCGACCACGACTTCTTGCAGCATTTACCCCCATGGCTGACTTTATTGCGCGCCACGGCTACCCGCCAGAGTCTGTCAATATAGCCACTGGTGAAGCCACTGGCCCAGGGCCATCAGGATTTTCCGCCGCAATGCTCCCTTTCCTGGCTGCCCGGGGAGACAGTGCCACCCTGCAGGGACAACGCGATCGTTTGACGGCTCGCCCCCTGCGTTCGGATGCCTACTATGAACAGGCACTTTCCCTCTTTGCCCATGGCTGGATGGAAGGGCGCTACCAATTCACGAAAAATGGCAGCCTGCTGCCATCTTGGCAAACATCATGCAACTCCGCCTCATCCCGCTTGCCTTAGCACTGAGCCTGGGCGGGTTGTTGAGTACTCCAGCCCTTGCCAATCCTGAAAATAGCACGACTGCCGATCTGCTGCTCAGCGCCCGCATGTGGGAAGCTAAGGATCGCTCGGATCTGGCACGCGTTATGCTGAAAAAGTTACTGGCGATCGAAAGTAATCCGGAAGTGCTGTTCATGCTGGGAAGCATTGAACTACGTACAGGAAATATAAAGCTTGCCGGTGAATATTTACGTCGTTTGGAACAACGATATCCTAACCACTCCAGCACCCTTGGACTGCGCAGCCTGTATCGAGTTAACACCACTGAAAAACAAGATCTGGCAAGCGCACGCCTAATGGCCAGAGCCGGCAACACCAAGGAAGCAGCCAAAATCATGCGTCGTTTGTTTCCGGAAGCTCCCCCTCCTGGTGAACTAGGACTCGAATATTACCAACTCGTCAGTAACACTGCCAAAGATCAGCAAACAGCAAAGTCTGCCCTCGACAAGCTCTACCGGGAAACAGGAGAAGCGCGCTACCGCCTTGCCTGGTTAAAGCTGCAAAATAATCAGGGCAACAGACAGAAAATACTGCAAGGTTATGAATCCCTGGCTGCTGCGCCCGACGTTAACCGGCAAAAACTGCGCGAATACTGGTGGGCTGCCATAAACCGTCTCGCGGCAGAACCATCAACCTTACCGTGGGTCAGCCGCTATCTGAAAGAATTTCCGAGTGACCAGAATGCCATTGAGTATCTGGCAGAACTACAGCAATTACGTGAACAAGCGATACGCATTGCTAACGACCCTGCAGTGCGGTCCCGTCAGACTGGGATCGCTTTTCTTAAACACGGGCAGCTGGAAGATGCTCAGCGTGAGTTGCAAAAATCGCTATCAAGACGCCCCAAGGATCCCCAAGTACTGGGTAGCATCGGTTTGCTTCGCTTACGCCAAGGGCATCACGAAGAAGCGAAGAGCTGGTTTGAGCGTGCGGCAAAGGCTGAGCCGGGCAGCAAACAATGGCAAGGCCTGATCCGCACTGCAAGTTTCTGGGGGCAAATAAAACAGGCTGATAAGCTACTCGAAGCCGGAAAACTGGCTGAAGCGCTACAGCTTGCACGGCAAGCGCTGAGTATTGAACCGAACAATGCCGACGGGCTTGCCTTGCTGGGTAATATTCTTGCCCAGGGTCAGAATCTGGCCAGTGCCGAAACCCTCTACCGTGAAGCACTCAAAAAGGATGCGGGCAATACTTCGGCTATGCGAGGCCTGCTTACGCTTCTCTCCCGTAGCGAGCGACGTGATGAAGCCCAAGCGTTGATCGCCGAATTTCGCCAGAACAATCCCAAAGAAGCCAACCGATTCAATGAGACCCAAGCCAGCCTGTTGCGGGATGAAGCAGAGGCATTCATCAACGCTCGCCGCCTCAGTCACGCCCTACAGGCGTTGGAAACAGCTGTACTACTCGCTCCACAGGATGCCTGGATTCGCTATGACCTGGCAAACCTGTATGAAAGTCTGGGCTTGCAGACCCTTAGTCGTCGAGTAATGGCTGAAGGCGCTGCACTAACCCCAGACGCCCCAGGTATGAACTATGCCTATGCTTTGGTGCTGGCTTCTCAAGATCGGGAAATAGGGGCGCTCCAGCGCTTGGCCCGCATCCCTCTATCGGAACGTTCCCAGGCCATGAACGAACTGGAATCGCGCAATTGGATAAATTTACGCATCCGTCAAGCCGTAAAGCTTCAAGCAGACGGCAAGGAGGAAACAGCGATCCAGATGCTGCTCCTTGCCGAACAACGTGCCGCGGACAAGCCGAGTGCAATCGAACAAGTGTCGGAAGGCTGGTTTAGCCTCGACCAACCGGCTCGCGGCCTCGCCCTGATGAAGCGACACCTGTTCGACGCAAAAACCGCACCGGCTGACAACCAGCTCTATTACGGCTCGTTGCTCAATCGCGCAAAACAGGATGACACGCTGAGCGTGTTCCTGCCTGAATTACAGCAACGACCCGACTGGAATGACGGACAAAGAGAGACAATTCTCAAAATCGAAACTGACCTTGCTTCCAGGCAAATCGAGCATCTGTTACAGCGTGGAGAAGAAGTACAGGCTCGTACCCTTGCCGCCCGGGTTCTTTTATCAGGCCGAGCAGGCGAGATTTCCACACTGAAAGCCCAAGCTCGCCTGCTGCTGGAGGCTAATGACTCGAAAGCCGCCATGCTGATCTTGCAGGCTATACTGAACAAACATCCGAACGACCTGGAGTCTCGTCTAAACCTCGCACAGGCTTTCGCCCAAGCAGGGAAAAAGCAAGCTGCTCAAGAGGCGATTGATCAGCTACTACCGCATGTACTTGAGAATAATGTAGATACCAGATTGTCCATTTCTCGGTTGGAAGTTCGCCTTGGAAATATTGCTCGAGCTAGAAAGATAGTTGAACAACTGCTTGCCAGCAACCCTGGAAATCCGGATATTCTGATCCAAGCAGGTCGTATCGAACACAATGACCGAAGATACCATGCTGCCCTGGCCTATTTCCGCCAAGCGCTGGCCCTTGAAAAGCGCGCTCCGGGCGCGGTAACGACAACTTCAACGACCACTAACTCAGTGCCTCTCCTCGATCTGGATCATGATCGCCCGCTGATCAGCCTGGCGCTGCAACATAACTATCTTCTAGAATCTCCAGATGCAGCTCAAAATGCAGGTGTAGCTGACAAACCTAAATCTGTAGCTGAATCCAACTTGCATGGCCTGCCCTTAACCAAAGACTTCACAAACTCGAGCACCGACAACACCCCCATCTCTTCTGCACCAGAGCTAAAGAGAGCAGCTTCATTTCGCAGACCTACCAGAGCAGAGGAGGAAATTTCCCGCATTGAAGCCAGACGGGATCCCCGTATTGAAATAGGGTTTGAAAAACTCGACAGGAATTCCTCAAGCGGCACATCCACCTATCGCGGAACGGAGACACCAATAGTCGGGTGGTGGCCTGTGGGCTATGACGGGCATGGTTTTGTCCATTTGGATCGGATCACAATTGATGCTGGCGAGCTTGCCGCAGGCGATGCACCCCTCTTCGGCAAGCTGGGCGTAAGGTCATCTTCAATTCCGCTTCCAATGGCACAGAAGACAGATGGCACCTCGGTAGGCGTGGGTTACGAGGGTGATGCTTTGCGTTGGGATGTGGGCGTGGTTGGTATCGGCTTTCCAGTCCAAAATATGGTCGGTGGCATTCGCAAAAGCTGGGAAGCAGAAAAGGTGGACTACGCCCTTGAAATCTTCCGTCGCGCGCAAACCAATAGTCTGCTTACCTACTCTGGCGCGCGAGACCCAGCTTCAGGTGAAATCTGGGGTGGGGTGGTCTATACTGGGGTTGGCGGTCGGATCGCCAGAAATTTTAGTCAGTTCCATACCTTCGTTAGCGCCGAATCTGGCCTATTAAGAGGTAACAATGTACTCGATAACAATCGTATCGCCCTGCGAACCGGTGTGGACAAGGATGTGCTGCACCGGGAAAACATGTGGGTCAATCTTGGACTAACCCTGACCCACTGGCGCTATAAGGAAAACCTATCATTCTACACTTTTGGTCATGGCGGTTACTATAGCCCGCAAAGCTACACTTCGCTGAACCTACCGGTAGAGTTGGCAGGTCGCTCCGGGAAGCTTTCCTATTTGATGCGAGGTTCAACCTCTTTTGCCTGGACCAACGAGAAACGTATGCCTTTCTATCCTACAAACAGTGCTTTGCAAAGCGCTGCTGTCAGTGGAGGCGATGGCGGCGATCCTGGATTTTACTCTGGGGGGCCCGGCGGCGGAAAAGGTTTTTCCTTGAGGTTGGCAGCTGAATATTTGCTTACGCCTAACATCGCCATTGGTGGGCACTACAACATGGATCGCACAGCTTTCTATACACCAAACTTAACTTTCGTATACCTGCGTTACCTGTTTAAGGCTCGTTCAGAGCCAGTGCGCTTCCCGCCGTCAGGTGTCCAGCCTTATTCACGTTTCTGATTACGGTCCAGGCTGATAATCGACCCAGGTACCCTCCGAGCGTATCAGGTAAGTATTTTCACGCCCCATTACGACGACATCTTCGTTTTCGCTGACAAAGGGTGTACCCGGCAGATTTTTTACCCGATCCACCAGAGGTTTGCCGCCAGTCCCGGCAAAGGGGCTATCCGCGATAAAGTCGGCAAGAAGCGTGCTAACCGCCAAGTAACTAACCGGCTTGTCTACCTGCAAGGGTTGGCGTGGAGCATTATCAGGCTTCCCCTTGAAGCCTACCAACTTGATGGCGGCAGGCACCAGGGTGATCTTAGGATTGGGAATTTCACGCATACCGGGGATCTGCACCTTGTCTCCCCGCAAAGCAGCACCGTGTTCTGGCACCAGAATTACCACCACCGGCCTCCCCCTATTCTCTAGAAAGGTAATGAAGCGATCAAAATCCGACATCAATTTATCTAGACGCGGCTTGAAAGTTTCCAGACTAGAACGCGACTTAACCCCAGCAATACGGTTTCCATCATGCAAGGCAATGGTGTTGTAATACAAGACTCGAGGCCGGACTGATGGTACCTGGCGCGCCCACCACTCTGAAAGTAGAGGGAAATCCTCATAAATAGGGGTGCCGTCAAAACTGTGCATCACTACGGGAGCGAAGCGATTGTCATCCAGCTTTACCCCGAGACCAGATGGCTCTTGTACCATACCTGCGAACTGGTCGAAGTGCCCATCATGATTAAGCAGACCTCGCACTTCAAAACCAGCGGCCTCAAAATTACGGAAAAGGTTGCATTGGGACGCACCCGCTTCATATAGCTTGCGGTGCGAAAGCTGACCGCAATTACTGCGAAACAGGCGTAGAACAGCTGGACCGCTGTAGCTGGCGGCAGTATTAAAACGTCGAAACACTACATCGAAATGATTTAACAGAGTCGAGTTATTCTCTCCTACATAGTCCATATCGTCCCATGACAGAGAACAGACATGCAGAAACACCACGTCAAATGGCGTAGCAGAATCTGCAATAGATGGAAAGCTCACTCGCTTGCCTTGTTCAGTGGCGTAAAAGGCTTCCAACTGTGCCGTCGGCTCTTGCTTAATCTGCGAAATTGCGACGTTCCCGTCCTCTAGCGCCGGACGGGAAGAAACAAGCTGGACGACATTGGTGCCCTGCAGACCAACAATGGGCACGCTCAAAATACCAAGAAAAGCCAAAGTAGCAAAACGCAGGCGACGACGCAGCAGTAGATAAACTACCAGCAACAACCCCAGGACAGCAAGTACCCAGAGATTCACAAAGCGACCCAGAAGCTCCAAAAGATACTCAGTATCGAACCCTGTCAAAGCGTCCTTCTGGGCAAGAATGCGTGAAATTGGTGGAAGCCAGGAATCATGATAAAGCAGGGCTAACCCTACAGGGATCGCCAGCACCGAGCGTATCAGGCGATACCGTGTAGCCACCAGCGGCAACGCAAGTGTAATGGCAAAGGCCAAGTTAGGCAGCCAGTGAAAGCCAATAAACCCGCTGTAAAACAGGCCCAGTTTGGCAATAAAATAAATACTCCAGTAACCCATGAGTGCTATCAGCTTCTGAGACTTATGCTGTCTAAAACTATCAAATCATTTGTCTCCCAAGCCAGCCCCGCAGCGACTGATGCTGCCTTGCAAAACCTTTGCCAAGGTTACGCCACAGACTTCGGTAACCTTTGAATCCGAAGATGGCAATTTCTTTCAGGCTGTTTAGCGGGTGATCCACATCTTGCTCGTCCGACCAATTGCTCCAAGCATCTGGTCGGGCAAAAGTACACTGAACAAAATTGGCTTCTTGTTCTATGCTCAGATTGTCGAACTGAACTCCAAGCTTATTGCCGTGACTCGCAATTACCCGTGCAGGAAAAGCGAATTCCACCTCGTCGTTCCAAAGCGAAACCCAAACCCGCTCTTTTACCGGCAATTTCAATTCCTGGTCGAGCATCAAGCCGAGACCAGTCATGGAATAATCTTCGGTGCGGCACATCTTTGTACTCCCATCTTTAAAATGCAGTGCAACCAGCAAATTAGCAGATACCCGATGGGAAACCCGCACTTGCCTGGCTTCAGTGGCAACGCCAATAGCTGCACCTAATATCAAAAGGTTATAAATTGTCCAGCTCAGGTTGAGCAACACTGTTCCCGTCTCAAAAGTATTCCAGAAGAAAAGCCGTCCCAGTCCGATGGACAAGCCGACAATATTAAGAGTAGCTAGCACGATATACGGTTTAGAAATGGTCCAGTCGAAGAAAGATTTTTCAATCAGACCCCCTTTAGCCGTGACATTAAACTTTCCGGCTCCCGGATTGAAGACGGCGACGGCGGTGGGCAAAATGATGTACCAAGCCAAAACTGACTCATACACCTCAGCCCAGAACGAGTGCCGGTGTGGCCCTTGAATGTGTGAATTAGCCAGATTAGCCTGCAGCATGTGAGGCAGCACGTAAAGGGCAAGCATGGCGGCTGCCGCACTTATTATGTGAACTTCAAAATAAAGATAGGTCAAAGGCGCTGTCAGAAAGATCAGGCGCGGAATACCATAGAAAAAATGTAGCATCGCGTTGCCATAACAAATGCGTTGAAAGAAGCTCAATCCCTTACCTATGAATGGATTGTCGATTCTAAAAATCTGCGCCATGCCCCGTGCCCAGCGGATGCGCTGCCCGATATGGCTAGAAAGGCTTTCGGTAGCTAATCCTGCTGCCAGGGGAATATTTATATAGGCAGTGGTATAGCCAAGCCGGTGGAGTTTCAGTGCGGTGTGGGCGTCTTCAGTCACCGTTTCCACGGCAACCCCTCCTACCTCTTCGAGTGGCCCTCGACGCAACACCGCACAGGAGCCGCAAAAAAAGGTGGCGTTCCAGAAGTCGTTGCCATCCTGAACGAGACCATAGAACAATGCGCCCTCATTGGGAACTCGCCGGAAAGTGCCAAGATTGCGCTCGAAGGTGTCAGGGGAAAAAAAGTGGTGGGGCGTCTGTAGCATAGCGCAACGCTTGTCCTTGAAAAACCAGCCCATTGTCAATTGCAGAAAGGAGCTGGTAGGCAAGTGATCGCAATCAAAAATGGCCACATATTCACCGTGGGTCAATTTTAATGCATGGTTCAGATTACCCGCTTTAGCGTGAAGATTATCAGGTCGAATTATGTAGCCTACCCCTGCTTCCTCGGCAAAGCGACGAAATTCATCCCGTCGCCCATCGTCCAGAATATAAATATTGAGTTTGTCACTGGGCCAATCTATCCCCTTGGCGGCAAGAACCGTCGGTTCCAGGACTTTAAGCGGCTCGTTATAGGTGGGAATGAAAACATCAACAGTCGGCCACAGAGATGTGTCCGCTGGTAAACTCAAGGTTTGCCGTTTGAGAGGCCAGGCATTCTGAACATAACCAAGCAGCAAAACTATCCAGGTGTATATCTCCGCGAGGAGCAAACTGATGGCAAGAAAGGTCTCCCAGCCGGAATCCAGCGGGATGGTCTGAGTCAATCGCCACCAGCCATAACGGCAGGAAGCAAGCACTGAAAGGGTAATCAATATCAAAGCGGGCAGATTACCGGGAATGCGCCGCATAAACAGCGCAGCTCCCCACAAGCAAACAAGAAATAAAAGCTGTCCCAACCAGGTGAAGGGGGTAGTAACCACCAGCCAGAAAAAAAATATTGAGCACAAAACCAGCAACCAGATTAACCAAGGCTTGCGGAAAGTAGGCGTCTCCAGCCAACCCTCCAAGCGGCGACCAACCGCCTCATTGTTCACAGCCGGCAAAAAAGAAAGTAGCCGCTGCCAAAACCAGCGCAAGGCCTGAACTCCTGCCAGTGCAATCCGCACCAGCATTGAAAATAGCAGACCAATAATTTGAATCGGCAAGGCAAGAAAAGTGCTCTTGGATGCAATTTTAGTGTGTGTGACATTATCTGGAGGGTAAATAAATAGATACAACACCCACTGCCAGACGCTATACCTGTCAATCACCCCCAGCTCTTTAGCCAGCCAGGCCAGTGGATCGGGGCGCGATCCAAGCTCCAGACGAGCAGGTTCAGCCAACTCACCTGCCTTTGGCAACCAGAACCGCTTCAGCCACAGGCTTGATTGGTTCGGCCGAAACACACCTAAACGACGAGTGACCCAAAGCAGAAAGTGGCGCATCAAATTTTTGCCCTTCCGTCAAGGTTGCTTGCAGGCCCAGCAAGCAACCAGCTGAGCAAACCATTCAAATCATGGGCGACTAAAGAATCTGGGCTCAAGCTCTGCAAGTTAGCCCAATTTGCGACTGCGCGTGGAATCGCCTCATCCCGATGTATGGGATAAGGTGATAAACGCATCTGTAGAGCCGATCGGAATTGTGCCAATAAATCGCTTTGAAGTGCTCGGGTACTATCCAGACCGTTCATTACATAGATGAGCTGACATCCTGGATTGCACCGGGTTAGCGCTGCTTCCACCGCTGGCAGCAGCGCCAGGGAGCGAGCATCTGGCGCCAGCACAGCAATCACCAAGTCTGCTGCAACCATGGCCTGGCGTGCATAGGGAGAAGGCAGGCGGGGCGTATCCATTAATAGAAAAGCTCCTGGCGGATAATTAATCTGAACGATACATTGCTTGAGCCACTCTGGTTCTGTACGCAGGTGTTGTTCGAAAGTGACAAGACTAACTTCGTTAGACCGTCCAAATGGCAAACAAGCAACTTCGTTTGAATTAACAAGCGCACTCATGCCAAACTCTTTCCCTGTCAGGAAGTCGGGCAGCAACCCGCCTAGACTTACTTCATCACTACCGAGCAGAGTGGACAATGAGTTCTGGGGATCGAAGTCCACAGTCAGAACCGCAATTTTACGCTGGGAAAGCAAAGTGGCCAGGCTGGCCGTCAGGGTGGATCGACCTACCCCGCCTGCGGCTGAAACAATGGCAATCTTGAACATGGGTTATTCCACTGCGCCAGGCGTTCGTTCGGTGTGACCAGGCTTATAGGGCACTATGCAACGCAGATGCCGGCGCAAAAACAGGTGTCGTAGCAACCGGTACTTCAAAAAATAATAGGCAAGTACAGCTATCAGTACGCCTGAAAGAAGAGACAACATGAAATTTTCAAGCATTATCACAAAATTTATTTGGTCAAAGTAGAAAGCATGCCAGTCGGTGCATGCCGAGGCAAGGGAAAAGGTCGCAAAGTCCGGTGCTTAACCACGGGGCATGTCAACTTATGCTCTGTGATCTCAGCCGAAAAAGGCAGCGGAATCTGCACCGCCTCCTCCAGAAGGGCAATTGATGCGATTGAACGCTCGACGTTGTTACCCGGAATCGGCAAATCAACTTGCAGCATTGCAGAGTAATCGGACATGGGCGAGCTTTCGTTATCGAGCCGGAGCTGACCAATGGCTTCCGAGATCAACTCCGGTGTCGGCTCAATAATATGAGAAGAAAATAGTTCTGTTACAGGCAGGGAAAAAAGCCGATCGAGCGTCGAATTAACGTCTGGCTCCCGGCAAGCGAACAAAAATAAATAAACACTACTTTGATCGGCAGTAAAAATATCGCCAAATCTTCGAGCTTTGCAAGCCTGTAGAGCATCCAGCTGAGCTACCCGAGAAAGAATTGGAAGACGAACCAGGCTGTGACTTAGATGGATGCGCTCAGAACGTTTGACCATTGCCGCCACTTCGCGGCAAAAGTTGGATGGTGAAAGGTAGCCGGCAACCCGGTTCGGTTCAGCAGCCTGCGCAGCAAGAAGATAATCATTTTCAACCAGGCGACTGAATATTTGAGAAGACATTTCATTGATAACCTGCAGTACACGAGAAAATGGGATTTCTTTGTACACAATCAAGTTGACCCCTAGACGAAGAAGCACCAGCTCGTTGCTGTAACGAAGCTTATCGTTAGTCTCTCGCACGATTATTTTCAGGGAACGGGGATGCGATAGGCGCATGCGATGGACAAAGCGCGAAAGCGCTTCAAACTCTAGGTCGCCATCCGCATGCAACAGAATGGTAGCGGCCACCGCATTATTACAGGCCCCTTCCATGTCAGAGAGATTACTAACCACAACCCATTCTGCGGGCACTCCCCTTGCCTCAGCGACAGTAGCGGCTGTCGCTATGACTCGCCCCTGGTCAGGCGCATGAAGAATCACCTGCTCCTGAGCATCCCTCTCAGATCCATCTGAATGTAAAAACTTATCCCTTGTAGACAATTTCAGGCCGAATTGCCGATGTACGTTTATATCCTGCCCTACCCACCGCTCGAACGTTAACAAACCACCGCCGCAATCGGCGTCCAGCACAGCGAGGTTAGGCACCAGTTCCGGTAAAATTCGCAGTAATGGCAATAAACCATGAGCTCCGTTAATATCCTCGATAATCAGGAGAACAGGCGCATGATGATTTGCAGCCCATGCCTTCCAAGCTTGCCACTGCTTGATTAGTAGGTCGTGGTTCGTCCAATCGAAAATCGCCTGACCCTTCTGAAGCAACACAGCGTATTGTTCCGTCACACCGCAAGCATCAATCTCGTCAAAGAAGCGATTCGCGCCCAGTCGCTCCATGATCTCGGCACAATCCTCGGTAATACGGAAAAAAACAAGTGAGCCGCGACTATATTCTTCGGGACTATCAAGACCGAGAGCGAACTGGTTCATAAATTTCTGACCTGATTCACCCGCAGCCAGTATCGCCAGTGACCCTGCCTGTCGGAAATTACGTGCCGACAAAAGTGCGCAACACTGCCCTAGCGTCTCGTCCCGCACCAACAGCACACTTGCCAAGCCGGCACCGCACAGACCAACATCAGCAGGTAGGCCAAGCACTCCAAGATGTTTTTGAATGGTCGCAGCCTCTATCAGAGCACTATCTTTGCGAAATAAGCGCATGACCGAAGACACAAATCTTCCAAGCATATTTTCCTTTATCTGAGTTGCCAAAGAATCATGGCTCACGTCAGAATGGCTTTAAACGGTGTCAACATAACAACAGTGGCTTCATTGCCCGAGCTGACCATTTTCACCAACAGCATCCGCTGGGTGACATCCGTTGACACCATGAAGACCACCTGCACAAATAATGATGGCGGGAATAACTTCCTCATGAAAAGCGGCCTCCTCGCCTTGCCAAGCAACTAGTGGTTTTAGACAGGGAATAGCCCAAGGTATTCACCAGCCGTTGCAACCCGATAAATTTGTAGGAGTTCACATTTGTCATATTTACGAATTTCACGCTGTAGCTTTAGTTTAGAAGTAAAACACTAAGTTGTAGATTCAATTTAGAAGTAAAGCACTGAATGGTGGTTTAATTTAATGGATCGTTATTCAGATGAATCACGCCAAGTTTCAGTTTTTAATGACCCCGGCAAATTATACTTACCGAATTGCACGCGTATTTAACTCATCGCAAAAACTATTATCGGTCAATCAAATCAAAGCTTGAAGTAACTTATACTCAACTTAACGTGAAGCCCACGATTTATCTTGCGAGTAAAAGGCTGGCTATCAAAAGCCATCGAATTTTAAAGTCTGCTGACCACACCGGTTTTGAAATATAACCGAAACGAATCGGGTGTTGATCCGGTGTGGGGAGTTGCGTTGAGAGGAAAGCGCTTCATAGTCAGCGGCGGAATCCAGTAGTGTTCGCCTCGGCTAAGCATGAAGTCAATGCTGCGTAACAGTTTGTACGCGATAACGACAATAGATCGATAGCCTATCATTTTTGCTCCGAGCATCTTTTCAATACGAGGCATAGCTAAGGTGAAAATGTGAGTCGGATTGTCATTGTGCGTCATGATGTTCGTGGCGTTGGTGTGCGTCAAAGCGACCGCCGGAACAGATGCATTTGCTGGTGCAGCACTTTGCGCCTCTGGAGGTAGATGGGCTAAAAAATACATTACTCGATACAGCTTGCACAAATTCGGTTGGGAGAGACTTGCAGTGGCATTTACGGAGGCAAAAAAATGTCTCAGCTATCTGTGTCAAACAGCACGAATACCGAAGGAAATTCAGCATTGATTCAAACGGTAGGGCAACCCGGCAGGTTTTGACTGAGGGATCAAGAAAAATTAATTAAGGTAGCGTAAATTGCTCAGTTCACACAAAACTATTTACACCCTCTGGTTAACTGGTACTATACGCCAGTCAAGTCAACCTTGATCCTATATAACTATCCTTTCAACTTAATATTTAGGAGCTTTTCATGAAAAAGAGTCTTATAAATATCACAATTATGTCCTGTTTTGCATTGGGTGCTTCCTTGGCGAATGCTGATAACATGACCGGTATTACTGCCTCTGGTATATATACCAACACTGGGATATCCTATGGCCCATCTGGTGGCAGGGGTAACCAGGGGGGGGGCGCGGATGGTCGGGTTCAACCAAACAATACTGGATTTGATATTCAGACCCAGCCACCTGCACATTACCATTACTCTCATGTTGCCAATCAAAGCAACATCGTTCAGTCTGGGCCTAATGGACCGTTCAATCAATTGGGAAATCCAGGCATGAACAATCAAGAGCATTATCCCATGGGGAGGTAGTAAAATACGTTCAGTAGCAATGAATGATCATATCCTCTTAAAAATAAAGGTCGGCTTAGAGCTGGCCTTTATTTTCTCTTCGCGAAATCGATTGGGTAAACTTCGTATTTTTAGATCCTCGAGAGCATGGACTTGAGTATTTAAGTCGCAGATATATTTCATCGCGCAGGCCGTATGCACGGCACTGGATGACTCGTATCTTGTTGTTGAGTCCCTCGAAAAGCCGAATGAAACTTTCAATCTTTGGCTTGTAATTGCCGCGATTCCATCCCAATGGCGCTCAATCATCGCAGCAAATTCTCATAAGGCTTCGACCGGTCTCATTCTGAGTGTGGCCAGCTAGTTTGCTGCCCTGATGATCGCGATCAATAATAATTGTTACAGCTAAGTATTCAAGTAAAACGTCATTAAGTGTCAAGTCCCGCCTGTTTACAATCCCATCTCGTATGTGCGAGGCTCTGGTACTCTCACATTTGTGAATCTTCTTCGTCTTTTGGTCAAGACTCGGAGATTTACTCCGGCCTTCGCATAGGTCAAACCTTGGTGAATCCCTCGGCTGAACCTGTTATTTAACCTACTGAATTAAAACATATCACATACCTATACCACCTCTCACCTATGAAATCCTACTCAGCATCATGTGAACAAAACCAGATTCCTATACTGAAAGTTTTACAAGAAATACTTGTCAATCAACAGCATGTATTGGAAATAGCGAGTGGAACCGGCCAACACGCCATCTGTTTCGGACGTGCGCTCCCTCATTTGACTTGGCAGACCAGTGAATTAGCGCGAAACCATACGGGCATCCTGGCCTGGCTTGACGAGGCTAAACTGCCCAATGTACTTTCACCTGTGGTCATCGACGTGAACGATGACCAATGGCCTGTTGAAACAGTAGATACTGTATTTAATGCCAACACGGTGCATATCATTTCGTGGCAAGAAGTAGAACGAATGTTTGCAGGCATAGCACGTGTTTTAAGTGCAGGTGGCATTCTGTGCCTATATGGACCCTTTAACTACGAGGGAAAGTTTACCTCTGAAAGCAATGCACGTTTCGATATATGGCTAAAATCACGCGACTGGAACAGCGGTGTGCGGGATTTTGAAGCAATCAATCGGCTCGCCGAAACGCATGGCCTTTTTCTACTGAAGGATGTGACCATGCCCAGCAACAACCGAACCCTGGTATGGCAACGCACCCCCAACACCCTTGCAGCACCATGAGCATAAAAATTATCGAATCCATAGCAGATATTCCCGAGACGGAATGGAACGCCCTCGCGGGAAATAATCCGTTTCTTTCCTATGCCTTCTTACGGGCGCTACAAGAAAGTGGCTGCACCACCCCACGTACTGGTTGGGAGGTACAATTTCTAACGGTCTGGCAAGACAATCTTCTTGCTGGCGCCATGCCGATTTATCGCAAGCACCACTCCTACGGCGAATTTGTTTTTGATTGGGCATGGGCCGAGGCTTATCAGCAACACGGGCTGAACTATTACCCCAAATTATTATGTGCCATACCGTTTACGCCTATTACCGGGGCACGGCTTCTCGCGGCAACGCCCGAAGTACGCACACAACTCATTCGTTCCGCTCTGCAAATGGCTCAGGACTCAGACGTCTCCTCCCTGCATTGCCTCTTCCCAGACGAAAATCAAGCATTAGAAATGCAACAGGAAGGAATGATGTTGCGTCGCGGAGTACAGTTTCACTGGCAAAATCCTGGATATGCTGATTTCGATGCTTATCTGTCCAGCCTGCGTCAAGACAAACGCAAAAAAATCAAACATGAACGTCGCAAAGTTAAGGAGGCCGATATTTGCTTCAAGCGCATCCGTGGTGAAGATATCTCTGAAGCACATTGGGATTTTTTCTTCCAGTGTTATACCCGTACCCATAGTCAGTACAACTCGCCGCCGTCATTGAACCTTAATTTTTTTAGACGCATAGGCGCGACCATGCCTGAAAACATTCTGCTGATCATCGCCTTACACAACGGGAAACAGATTGCCAGCGCACTTAATTTATTCAACCGTGATGTTCTTTACGGACGCTCATGGGGTACGCTGGAGTACCATTCCGGTCTGCACTTTGAAACCTGTTACTATCAGGCAATTGAATTTTGCATCGAACATAAAATCGCTATCTTTGAAGGCGGTGCCCAAGGAGAGCATAAATTTGCCAGAGGATTTCTACCTATCACAACTTGGTCGGCGCATTGGCTGGCTCATCCACAATTTTCACGAGCAGTGGAAGACTTCTTAAAGCGTGAGACAGGAAATATCGCCCAGTATGTGGATGAGCTAAACGACAACAATCCCTTCAAACGCTAGCCGACTAGTAACAAAGAAGATTTGCCCGGATTTTGGAACATAAACTCACCCCTTTTTACTTAGCTAATCTCAGTCGCTGTAACAAACTTATCAGCTACCTGACACCTAACACTGACGTCGTAAAATTTTATTTACCGGAAAAATAATGGGCCGAAAGTTAAATACATCGAGATGCTGCGATCTCTGACCCGACATCTTTCGTGAACGACAAATCGCTGGACTAATGATTCGTACGTACCGACACAGGGTGAGGGCAAAATAGATGAAAATGCTTCGTAAAGGCGGGGGTACGTAGACGGATTATACAGCCTTCATCTTTTTTCACGCAGCCGACCCTTCGGCAACACTATCAGATCCTTCCTGTCCCGTGTGATCATATCCCCGTCCGCAGCTGGCCACTGTTTAGAGCGCGTCAATTGATGCGAGACCATATTGAGTCATTAAAAATGAGAGGTGAAGTCATGAGTCAAGACCATCCATGCGCCCGAACAACCCCTCGAACGCGGTCCGAAATCAATACCTCACCTGCAAGTGTCACAGCATTGGCCTGCTTATACAACATCACTGTTGCTACCGTGCGCGAATGGAAAGGTCGCGAAAGCTCTCAGGATCGTTCTCACCGCCCGCACACACTTAATACAACACTGACGTCGGCTCAGGAATTGCTTGTCGTCGAGCTGCGCCGCATGCTTCTGTTACCTCTGGATGATCTGCTGGCAATCACCCGTGAATTCATCAATACGGAGGTTTCCAGATAGGGCCTGGATCGTTGTCTACGCCGTCATGAGGTATCCAATCTGAAAGCCTTCAGCCGCAAATCGATGGGGAAACGGCACCCCTAAAAACCTTCAAAGACTATGAGCCGGGGTTCCTGCATATTGACATTAAGTACTCGCCTTGAGGGAGCGAACAAGAAGGCAGACGCCATCTCCGGTCTCTCACTGGTAAACATCACGTTGGATATGGATCAGGGGCCGCAAAGAACCGGCTCGCTCAGTTCTGATGGCGAATCAAAGTTGAGTGGCACCTGGGCAGAAGTAGAAGACGAATCCAGGGGTGAGAATCAGAATGGGACGTGGTCTTTAGCTCGGTAGATACCGTCTTTCCGTCAAGCATTTTTCAGATAATCGTGAAAGCTATTTATGAACACCTGCTTGCCCGAGACAAGTCCAAGATATCCTCCCTCGATGCCGCAATGCGCAAGCTGGTGCATTTGTGCTTTGGCGTACTCAAAATGCTTGTCGCCACTTATTGATGCAACCACTTAAAGGTCTGCATACCCAGCACGGTCATTAGCAGTGAGCCGCCGAGATGAGCGGCAATAATTGCCACACTCCAGGCATATTGCCCGCGTGCCAGCAAAGTGACTGTTTCAGCAGAGAATGTAGAAAAAGTGGTTAAACCGCCGAGAAAGCCGGTAATAATGAACAAGCGCCATTCGGGCGACAGTGCGGGTTGCTGCAGAAAAAATGCCACGGCAATGCCAATGAGATAACCACCGATCAGATTTGCGCAAAGCGTACCCAGCGCCACTTCTGGCAGCGCGGGATTAAGCCATAGTCCCAGCCCCCAGCGCAGCCATGCGCCGATGGCAGCGCCAAGGCCAACTGCGATAAAAGCATAGAGTGTCATGCGCGCATTCTAATCTACAACACGGACTGGCGCGAAACCGCCGCCAGCTGTTCGGAAATTGGTGGTTTGCCCTTGATACAGCCGTGCGGCGATAAGCTGCACCTGACCGTCATATACATAACAGCGCACATCCGATTTAAGCGCAACCGGCTCCGCACCGTCCAGGCATATCATGCGTTCACCGGGAGGCGCCATGCGCTGTGCAATATAGCCGCCCAGCATTATTTCAGCGAACACGCGCTTCGTAATATTGGCGCCACGATAGGTACCCTTGCCGCCATAACCGGTGGCAGGTTTAAAAAACCACTGCTTGCGCTGCTGCCGCCACTGTTCTTGCGTTTGCGCGTCCACTGGTTTGGTCTGTGGTATGCCCATGCTTAGAGTGGCGATAGTCGTCTCTGCTACACCCATTGCGCGCAGACTGTCGGGTGCAGTGAAAAGGGCAAGATTGCGTTTATCAGCATATAAAGCATATGCATGAGGGTGCGGCGTGAGTACTACCTGATTACTCTGGTAAGCAGCGCTTATGGCACTATGTTGTTGCAAGGAAAAATCGGTCAGGCGGTTGTAAACCAGATCGATCTTGCGTTCATGGATATAGAGGCCATCCGTTCGCGCCTCCAGTTCAGCCGGGTCTGCGATGAACGCTGCAATGCCTGCGCGTTCACACAGGTGCTGCATTAGCACAAACTCTGGATAAAAATATTGTTTGCATGGCTGCTCATCCACGATGGCGATGGTTTGCAGCGGCGCATCACCCCGTTCCAGGCGCCATTCATTACAAAACATATCAAGAAAAACCTGCTCCAAATTGTCAATCGCCACAGGCTTGCCCGGCGCAATTACGTCACGCTGACTGTAAAGCTCTAAAGCATTGAACAGCGCACCACCCGCATTCGTATTTATTTCAATGAGATGCGCACCTTCTGCATTTAGATGAAAGTCGTAACCGAAGAACACACCTTTGGCACAGGGTGCATAGCGAGCGATGACAGGTGTGTGTAGTAATACAGCATCGCGCCAGGCAGGTAACGCCACCACTTGCTCCACAGCCTCGATCACTGCGTACATCTGATTCATTTCTCCGCTGGAGATAAACATAGGCACAGCAGCAAACAAGTGGGGGCAACGCTTATTGATATCCTGATGCCAATCCTCGCCCTGCTCTTGCAAGGTTCGTTCCAGCGCACCGCGATCCACAATGGCCGAATGACAATCGCTGTTTAATTCTTTGGCAGTTTCAATACTCACAGAATAATTTCACTTTCCCAGCTCGGATGTTTCATAAATTCAATTTCGAAGGATTCTAACCGATAGAGAGAATTTTCGAAGGGGCGGTGCTGATATTCATACCTCGGTTAAGCAACGAGAGCACGCTATTTACCAAACGTCCAAGTTAAAAAGCCTCAAAAATCCCGTCAATTCGGAGGTCGGGTTAGCGTAGCGTAACCCGACACCCCCACATTAATGCCCAATATCTTTAAAATTCATCTGCCTCTGCCCCCAGCTCGATCATAAACCCCAGCCCAACATATCGCAGGAAGCTGGAATGCGACCACGCCAACGGCGATGCCGCATAATCGTGCTTCACCGGATTGTAGTGGATATATTCCACATAACGCTCGGAATTGGCTTCGTCTCGCAACAAGTTTTCCCAGTAACGAAGCTGCCCTAACGCGTGCTCTTGCCTTCTCGTATGTTGAGCTTGGTATGGGACGTAGCGCTGGATCGCAATGCTTGGTGAACCATGTTTTAACCAGCTGCCAGCGAGTGGGGAAATCTGCGTCGTCAGACGGCAATGTGCAAGTGATAGGACAAAAGCACTATCGCATCAAGCGCAAACGGGCGAGTGGGTTTGGGGATTGGCTTACCTATGTGGGCGCGCGCCGACATCCAGACAGAAAATGCATCGCGCGCATTGATATTGGCTTCTGCCTCGGTTTCTCCATCGGACATGCAACCCGGAAAATCAGGAAAAGTAATCAGAAAGCCTCCTCCATCCTCTTCCGTCAGCGGCTCGACTACGTGCGCATACGCTTCAAACGGTTACGGCGACTCGATATGTGGAACAGTGATTTCACTCATGATTGCAGCTCCTTTGCTTTATCAACCAGCGCCACGAACAGACGCACATACACCGGCTTAATAGGCCGGTGCGCTGGGACACACACGTCATCATCTACACCTGGAAATGAAAAGACACCAGGAAATAATAAGGCTGACTAACCAATTGATTTTTTTGTAGACTTAGATTTAAATTAAGTGTAACGTTTAATGTGTAGGTATCAAATTGCGGTTATTAAAAATAAAAATAAGTTCTACAATTGCCGAAGGGGAATGACATGAAAAATGGTCATAACGGTAAAAAGTTCGATGATACTGAAATTTGCAGAAAAATTGAGTCGGTTACGGAGCTACAGGCCTGCCAATTTGATTTGGAAAAGCAAGATCAAGTACTCAGAGATACGCAACTAAAATTAGAGCAGTCGCATGAATGTTTAACCAAGCAACATCATAACGCCACCGTAGACCACCTAACACCTAATAAAACCACAAAAAATTCAGCGGTCAGTCAAACGGATTATCTTGCCGAGCCGACAAACCTTCATCACGAATTATTACTTGACAGCCGCCGGCTGACGCAAAATCTCTTTAAGAGACACGAAGACGAACGCCGTCTGTTGGCGTGTGAATTGCATGATGAACTGGGGCAATGGCTCACCGCTATTTATGCAGAAGCCGAAACAATCGCCATTCTTGCTCATGAAGACCTGGCCATACATACCAGTGCTAAGGCCATAAGTGAATGTACCAAAAAAATTCACCAAGTGATTCACGAAATACTACTTCAATTACGTCCAGCGTTACTCGATACACTGGGGCTAGCCGATGCGTTGTATGAATTAAAAAAAAATTGGTCTGCCCATCATGCCCATATCACGCTTGATCTCAAATTAACGGGTAGTCTGGATAACCTGGGCGAACCAATTAATACCACCCTATTTCGCGTCGTTCAAGAAGCACTCAACAATATTTGCAGCCACGCTCAGGCCACCCAGGCGCAAGTCATACTAAGCCGCGAGGCCGGGGTGACCTTTGTCGATGATTTTCTATTGCTGCACGTAGCAGACAACGGCAAAGGTTATGACCTTGAACAATCATCCAAAGGATTTGGTTTATTGGGAATGCGCGAACGAACCATTGCAGCGGGTGGTGAATTTACGACGCATAGCAAACCCCTTCAGGGCACGCAGATTCACGTTAGGCTACCACTGAACAACACCAACAAAAGCATGGGGAGGCGGTTCAATGACCACTGATAAGGCCAGCAAATCAATCAGCGTCATGCTGATAGATGACCATCCCGTTGTGCGGGCCGGTTATCGTCGTCTGCTCGAAAGCACTCAAGACATTCACATCATCGCAGAAGCCAGCGATGGCGAATCCGGTTACCTACTTTACCGGCAACATCAACCCGATGTCGTGATTCTGGATCTCAATATGGTTGGCATTGATGGCTTTGAGACCATGCGTCGCATCAAAGCCAACAACCCTGCTGCGCGGATTCTGGTGTTCTCTATGCACAATAATGAAACCATGGTTCAGCGTGTGTTAAAAGCGGGTGCATCTGGGTACATTACTAAGCAATGCGGCGTAGAACTAATGATTCAAGCCGTGCGTTTAGTCAATCAAGGAAAAATCGTTGTTGAACCTGAGCTGACATCACACCTGGCGGTCAGCCTGATACGCCAAGACACCTCCGAAAATCCATTAAATAGCCTTACCAAGCGAGAATTCCAAATATTCAAACTCATCGCCGAAGGCAATTCCTCCCTCCAAATCGCACAAATCACTTCCATCAGCGTCAAAACCGTCAGTGTCCATCATTCGCATATCATGAAGAAATTAGGACTGGATAATATCGTCCAGCTTGTTCGATTGGCGATTGGGTGTCGGATTATTTGAGTTTTTATATGGTTTGTCTTTTTTTATAAGGGATTCCTTAGGTAAAACTAAGGGATTGCTTATTTTGTTTTGGGGTGGGGGTGGGTAGAATTTGGCTTCTGGTTGGTGTTGGAAAGATCAGTTACTCTGATCCCTTCGGTTCCTAAGCGTGACGTCAGTGCGACTTTGCGGGGGGTTATAAGTAGTAAGCTTAATATCACTCCATACTCATCCCGCGTAGAGACGGGTGGTTGACTAACCCGTTTGGTGGTGGACAAGCTCGGTTGAGTTCCCAAAACTCTGGGATGCACCGTGTAAAATGCTAGATAAAGCATTTAATCCAATTCAGAGTTGCCGCCACGCATATGTAGTCGGATGACCTGCCTGCGGCGGTCATGCGGTGCCTCATCTTTAAGGGATCTTGCGTCTATATTTTTCATACAACTATGACATACATAATAACCAAAAATTAAAACTATTTAATGACCGGATCTATATGATATCCACATTTACGTTAACGCTCTCAAAGAAGTAAGCAATGAATCCGATAATCATCGCTCGTAATGCAGCAATCTTATTGTTTGGTGTAATTGTTCCATTGGTGATTTTGGCGCAAGCCTATGTGGGTCTCGCATCTCTGAGTACCAACATCAACAACACAAAAACATCTGATGATCTAGTCCACACACTTTCGACCGTGAAAAAGTCGTTGTCAAACGGGAACGATTACGCATTGTTTTCGCTTCTCTACACTGAAAATGCGAACCAAAAAACCATGATCAATAAACAAATAATGAAAGTAACAATAATGCAGATTGGTTTTGCTGTGTCGAGCGTTGGAATGATGCTTATCCTCTTAGGCTTCAATGACGGAGGTGCATCTGGCACGGCCGAAGTATCCGGCATGAAGTTCGACTTCAAAAGTGGTTCGACTGGAGTAGTAGCTTTTCTCGCTGGCGCACTAATGGCAACTGCTGGCGGTGTGCTAAAAAATGACTACGCTACAGTTCCGATTCCAGAATACGTTTATGTAGGCTCAGATGAGGATCATACAAAATCAATTAATGCATTCAGCCAATGCAAGCTACTTGGTGAGGATAAATTTAAGGATTGCTTCATTGGATTCTTTCAGAAAATAAACCAAGGAACCCTGAAATGAATAGATGGCTATTCTCGGGCGCATGCCTATTTGTCATTTGTCAGTCTTCACTGGTTAAGAGTGAGGTTGAGTGCATTGACCAACCCAATAGTACAGAGCCTATCTGCTTTGATTTAGGCGGAAAGAAGAAACCTGTGGTCATTAAACCAGGAAAGCAGTGTGGCACTAGCTCCTCTTGTGGTGGAAGTTCCGCAGTGGCACCTCAAGTATCGACGAATGGTATTGAAGGGAATACCAAGTTATCTAAAGATTTAAAAGGACAGTTGAACAGCAAGCCGAGCGCTAACCCTGCGTTGCAGGGGAAGCTGCGCCAATGAACTTGAACGTTAGCTGCAAGTCGCAGTTTTTCTACTAAATACTCTGTCATCGTTTCCATATAGGAGAATCAAATGAGAGCGCCATATCTAGCAGTGGCATTAATCGTTTCAGGCTGCACCACCACACCAACGACACAAATTTCCGCCTTTGGTGACTCAACTAATGCCATTATCGGCAAAGTTGACTCTGTATTAGACGAATATAACAACACTACACTTGATCGGCAATTTACATCATATGCAGCCACATATAGCGGAGATAACGCCAATAAATTAACAAGTGACATCCTTAAAATAATTGATACACCAATAAAGCCGGAACAGAGAAAAAATTTAGCAATGTACAATGCTAACAAAGCATTAGGGCAATACTCAAAGGCATTAAGTGACCTTGCAAACGCAGGTAGCAGAGCTGACATAGATTTGGCTGCGGCCAACCTTTATGGCTCCATTTCGGGTATTAATGGCCAATACAAAACGCTGAAAGACACTCAAGACAATCTCTTCGATACGAATAAGCTCGCGAATTTTTCAACTTTGATTGCCGCTATTGGCAGCACTATCGTCGAAGAGAAACGTGGTGAGGCAATTAAGGGAATAGTTACTGAAGCAGATGCCAACGTGAGTCTTCTTTGTGACACCATTAACGAGCAGCTCAGAACATCTGGCATCGAAGTTGCCATAGCAACATCTAGACAAGGCATATTATCTGAAGAACTCGATGATTACCATTCTAGGGCCAAAGCCACCGTACCACTTGACAAAAGGCGTGCAGAGATAAAGCGGTTATATTCTTTGCAACAAGAAGTATTTAACTCAAAGCTATTGGTACAACAATCACAGAAGGCGATTCTTGCAGTAAAAGATGCTCACGCAACTCTTGCGAAAGAGCTTAAAGCAGGAAGATTTAATAGTTCGACCATCACATTAACGATTGGGCGGCTAAAAGACCTAGAAAAGCATTATGACGATTTTCAAACAGTTCTCCTTAGCTGCAAAAAGATCACAAAAAATAAGGAAGGTGTTCTAAGTTGCGACGACAAACAATAGCCACTTTTATCCATATCTATAAATTTAGGAGCTTCAAATGTCAAATGAAACCATTCGCGGCAATCTTGTTGATGCGATCAATGAGCTGAATAAGCTACTTGAAACCTGTAACGATGAAAATCTAAAATTCGAAATACGGATTAAAATAAGAGAACTTTATCAGAGACTTGACAGAGTTATCGTTGCGACACTCGATGCAACGACCACCGAATTTGCGGATGCCATCGACGCACTTAAGTCACTTACTGCCAAAGCCAATAAGGCTAAGCAGGACATCGACAAAGTGGCCGCAGTCATTAACCAGGCGGCTAAAGCAATAAGTAAAGTTGAGAAACTCATTACAAATGTAGCCGGGGTATTGGCTATTCTTTAGTGCATCAGCTAAAAATTGTATAACACGGGTAGAGTAGAGAGCAGGTTCTCGCCTGCCCTCCCTCATCAAACCGTACG
>NZ_CAKMLL010000067.1 GCF_927797785.1 Candidatus Nitrotoga sp. BS
ATCATCTAGCTCAAAAAGCTGAAAAAATGGGAATGAAACTGGTCTTAAATGCAAGCGCAGAATTAAAACAAAATAAATCAATATGTTAAAATTTTTTCTTAAGAGAACTGACCCCTCCGCTGGATCGTTTACGACATTAGGTTGACGCCACACTTCAAAACCTTACAATCCCCATAGGTTCCGTTCTCCTATGGTTCAGTCCAACGAGGTTTATCCACCGCCAATAAGACCGCTGGTTTAACAAGTTTGGGGAGGGCGGCAGATAAACGCTATTCGTTAGGCAATCAAAAGGGAGCTTTATGAAAAAAATTATTTCAGCATTAGTAGTAATTGTTTTTCTAAACGGTTGCGCTCATCAACTAGAACTTATTTCAAGAGACAACAGCGGTAACGGTGTTGGGAACGCTCAAGAAATGGGCAAGCAAATCACCATCAACCTCAATGGACAAACATTCAAAGGTACATACGTCTATGACGGTATGAAAATCATCAGCACTACAAGCTCTACCACCGCTACAGCTTATGGCGGCTACAGAAGTGCAACAGCTTATGGCAATGGGTATTCATCAACATATGTACCAGGTTCAGGTAGCGGCAGGGTGCTGGCCACCTCTGGCAACAACTCTCTACGTTGTGACTTTAACTACAGCAATGGCTCTGGTATTGGATATTGTCAAGATAATTCAGGCAAAGAGTATGACCTGCTTATTCACTAAATTCCCCCACCCTTCATTCGAGAGGAACAGCCCAGAGGTGGGCTGCCCCTCAATTTGAAGCAGAGAAATTTAACTCACCTCGTTAGAGCTCATAGGCATGCCAATCACTTTTTTTCGTTCGCCCTCTGGAACGCACGTCAGGCAATCTTTCATTTCGCCAACGGTTTACCTTGATCACTGGGCGATTCGAATGTTCTCAGACGACCCAATACTCCAAGATCGCTTGGTGAAAGCGCTGCGATCAAAAGGCGGAACTTTATTGCTCTCGAATATTTCTTTCGGTGAGTTTGCTTCCATCGATGATGCTCGCCATGCTGCTGATGCTGAGAACTTCATCGAACGGCTGTTGCCGAATATTTTCCTGACGGACTTTGCGTTGCATAAGGTGCTTGAACAGGAGCGCTCCGAGCCAAACAATACGAAGCGCTTCTGGCCATCCGCAGATCTTCCGCAGCTCAAATTCTTCGCTGAACGTGAGCAAGATGCACCCCTTGGCTTCACAATGCGAGGCTTTATCATGCTTGCGCATGAGAACCGGGCTAGAATCGCCGAGGTAACTAGCGAAGTTGTTTGTCTGATCAAGAGTGAAATCGAAGCCGTTCGGAAAGACCCCGAGTACCTTGTCAAGGCACGATCTGTTCAACCGAACGATGATCGTCCGCGTACTATTGTCATCCTTGCAGAGTTGATACGAGGCTTTCTTCTAGACTCCGCAGCCTCAATTTCCGACAATGACATTATCGACTTAATGCATGCCGTTATGCCAGTCAATTGCTGCGACTACGTCTTATTGGATGGACCATGGGCTGAGCGTGTCAAGAAGATGAAGCAGCGGATTGCAAAGACGGACTCGAAAATGCTTCTTGCAAAGTATTTTTCCTGTCGGGACCATGGCGTTGATAACTTCTTGCAAAACCTTGAGGCATTTCCCGAAACCGGTTAAATGCATTTAACCATGCCATTTAACCCATTTATTCTTGAAGCTTCTTTCTATCCCGATTGATCGTCTCAGTAGTGGAAACGCAACTGAGCGATCATCAATGCATCACCCTCTATGCGATACACCATGCGATGCTCATCCGTAATTCGGCGTGACCAGAACCCGAACTGAAATGGGGTCGAACTGAAATGGGGTCGAACTGAAATGGGGTCGAACTGAAATGGGGTCAGATTCGATTTAACTAAAAGAATAAATCGAATCTGACCCGAATGGCACTTACTTAAGCTTTTTCGGATGCCCATATTTCATCACTTGCTCCCTTGCCAAATCCCTTGTTTTTGTCAGTAGCGGATATGGTTTGGGGCGTCGTTTAATTGCCCTTGGCTCGATTCGTCCGGGGCGGTTGCCGACAGACTGCTCGGCCACCAGCGCCAGTAATTTTTTGAGGTTATCCTCGTCATCCTCTCGCGCTGACATCCCGCTCCAAGCCAACCAAAGCTGGAGGGTGTGTTTGAAGCTTAGCGCCCGTGGCAGTACATCGGCCACCAACGCCGACTGCGCTATGACCAGGCGAATCAAATTGTAGGCCAGCAAAAACTGAAATGGGGTCACAAAAACTGAAATGGGGTCACAAAAACTGAAATGGGGTCAGATTCGATTTAACTTAAAGAATAAATCGAATCTGACCCCATTTTATGACCCCATTTTACGCTAAGCTGCCTCCAGCAAAAATTCAACCTTGACCGCCTCAAATGGAAAGATGATGCCGCCGCTTTCGGTGCGATCAAGAATGCCCGCACTTAGCAGGGCGGTAATGTCGGAGTGGACAGCCTTTACGTCGCGGCCAACACGGCGAGCGGCTTCTCGAATGGAGATTGGTCCTGCGCCACACAAAATCTTTAGCAGTTCCCAGCGCTTGGTTGTGAGAACTTGCCACAGCAGCTCTGGCGTTGCAAACGCGATTCGTGCAACCCGTTCTGGTTTTCCAGCCTTCCAGGATTGAACAAAATTCGCCATTGATTCCTCGGGCGAGCGAATCTCAAGAATTACTGTTTTCATCGTTCCACCTCGCAATATCTTTTTGAAAATCGGCCATCAAGCGCTCTGTCGTGCTGAATTTGTAGCTACTTTCTTTCGCGCCGAAATGCCGGTGATCACCCTTTCCAACCTCGTTGTCATAACGCACCACGCAAATCGTGTTAACAACGTAGGCAAGCCGGTACTTGAACTCGTGGTCTGAGCCTGATACAGGCTTGGGAACTCGCCAAAGAATCAACTCAGCGAAAGCTTGAGTTGAATAGACGATTCGTGTTCGTGCAATCAGGGTTGCTTTCATGTTGGACATGATGCCAACATGATGGGTTGCTGTCAATTCTTCCAACGAGAGACCTCAAGGTCAGACTCGATTTAACCTGCATTTAACCCTTGTTCTTGAAGCTTCTTCCTATCCCGATTGGGCGTCTCAGTAGTGGAAACGCAACTGAGCGATCATCAATGCATCATCCTCTATGCGATACACCATGCGATGCTCATCCGTAATTCGGCGTGACCAGAACCCTGAAAGGGCATGCTTCAATTGTTCAGGTTTGCCGACTCCCGCGAAGGGCTCGCGCTGTGTCTCAAGTAACAGCTTGTTGATTCGCTCGACCATGCGCTTTGCTTGTTTCTGCCGATATAGATAGTCTTCCCATGCTTCATCAGCGATGATTAGCCTCACTTCACCAACTTCCGTTCAACGCCTTTACCATCATTTAGTTGCGCGATGGTAGCGAGAAGGCGCCTGGCATTGGCGGGGGTGCACGAGAGATAGGCGGTTTCCTCCAGCGACTTGTAGTCTTCGAGCGAAAGCATCACGACGGATTGCTCTCCATTGCGGGTAATGATCAAGGGTTCGTGATCGTCGCAAACACGGTCCATGGCACTCGCGAGATTTGCACGAACGGTGGTATAGGTAATCGCATCCATAACAAGCCTCCAAATATGTACGCGTTACTGTACATCTTTGACGGCGGCTTGTCTAGCGCGCTGGTGCGGACGCGCCGATAAGCATCCTGCGTTTAGCTGACCGCGAACGGGAATGGTTTTGCTGGAACGACCCACTAGTTTTCAACCTGCTAAGACGGCGAAATCTGCCACTGTTTTAACTCACGGCGTCGCTTGGCATAATCGGGGCAGGCAAGTGCAACCACCTGCCAAAATGCAGCAGAGTGGTTCATCTCGATAAGATGGGCGAGTTCATGTACTACGACGTAATCAATCAAATGCAGCGGCATTTTAATGAGTTGCCAGTTGAGGCGCACATCGCCCTGGGTGGTGCAGCTGCCCCATTGCGTGCGTGCGGAGGAAAGCTTCAGCATGCGCGGCGTTACGTTCATCAGGGGGGCATAGTGTGCCACGCGTTCTTTGAAAAGTTTTTTTGCCTCGTGTTGATACCACTGTTTAACAGTCTGTTCTATCAATGCTTCATTGGCATCATCTGTGACATGTACGGTCAATTGCGCACTATGCAGTTGTGGTGGCGCAGCAAACAAGCCGACGGCCACACGCAGAGTTAAAGCCTCACCGATGAAAGTGATGGGTTGGCCATCCCGCCATTGTGACGAGATAGGCTGCTTCGCTTGCCAGTTCTCAAGTTTTGTTACCACCCAATGCGCTTTGTCCTGCAATACATCGTGCAGCCATTTTTCCGAGGCACGCAGTGGCATGCTGACCGTCAGTCCATGATTGTCGATGCGCAGGCCGATGCTACGGCGTCGACTAGACCGTTTGAGGGTATAAGCAATCCGGGTGCCAACCAGATCGACTGTGCGTTGTTCGACGGCCAGCGGAGTAATAAATCGGCGTAACTTTTCAAGCATCAGGGCAGCCGCGTGACTTCGGTTTCGATCCATTCTTCCACGCGTTGATTGATTTCTTCGGCTTTGAGACCGGCGGGATCAATGGGTGTGCCTATGCTCATGGTGATAACGCCCGGATATTTGAAGAAGGATTCGCGCCCCCACAGTTTGCCGGCATTGTGTGCCACAGGCACGATAGGCACGCCGCTGGATGCACCCAGAAGTGCTCCGCCGATCTTGTATTTGCCGCGCTGACCAAAAGGTATGCGTGTGCCTTCGGGGAAAATAACCACGCAGAAGCCAAGTGCCAGGCGTTCTTTACCCTGGCGCAGCAACTGCTTGATTGCTTCGCGCCCTTCGCTGCGTTTAATGGCAACGGGGCTGGTCATCGCCAGACCCCAACCGAAAAAAGGAAGCCACAGCAGTTCGCGTTTGATTACCCATACTTGTGGCGGAAATACCTTTTGTAGCGCGATGGTTTCCCATGCAGATTGATGCTTGCACAGCACAAGGCAAGGTTTATCGGGGATGTTGTCGGCGCCGCGCACTGCCATGCGGATGCCGCATACCACACGCAACAGCCATAGCATGATAAGCGCCCAGCCGGAGATGATGCGATAGCGTGTAATGGGATGAAATGGAAAGGTGAATATCGCAATTAGCGTAAACAGCGGCGTAATGACGATTTGCAGCAGCAGAAAAATCAGCGAGCGTATGAATACCATATCAGGGAAACCCTAAAAATATCGTCGTTCCCGAACGGGCAGAAATATAAAGTGCAGACTTTTTAGAGATGTCATTAAATTAGAGCGGAAGCGACTTCTGCCAGATCACGATAAATCAGCGTGCCTTGTGGCAAGCCGCCTTTGGCCTGGGTCTTTGTTCCCTTGCCGGTAAGTACCAGTATCGGCTGCGCGTTCATCTTGGCGGCAGATTTCAGATCGCGTAACGCATCACCTACCATAGGCACTCCTTCCAGGCTCACGTTATAGCGTGTAGCAATTGCTTCCAGCATGCCAGTTTTAGGTTTGCGGCAAGCGCAGTCGACTTTCTCCGCGTGTGGACAATAAAAGATTGCATCAATTCGCCCTGCTGCTTGCACCACCATTTTGTGCATCTTATCGTGAATGGCATTCAGTGTGAGCATATTGAACAGACCGCGCCCTATACCTGATTGATTGGTCACCACAACCACACGATAGTCCGCTTGCACCAAGCGAGCAATCGCCTCGAGACTGCCGGGCAGAGGCTTCCATTCATTCGGGTGCTTGATAAACTGCGGAGAGCCGTAATTAATTACGCCGTCGCGGTCAAGGATGATGAGCTTCATTGGCACCTCCCCATTTTAAGCTGCTAGCCTGGAGATATCAGCGACCTGATTCATCAGATCACCCAGTCGCTTAAGCAAGGCCAGACGAGTATTCCGCACAGCAGGATCTTCGGCCATGACCATCACCTTGTCGAAAAACTCATCTACTACTGAGCGCACCGAGGCCAGCGAAGTGAGAACAGCGGTGTAATCCTGTTTTTGCATTCCGGCTTCCACCAGCGGTGTGAGGCGTTGTACTGCTTCATACAGGCTACGCTCCGCATTTTCCTGCAATAGTTCAGCCTGTATTACGGCTTCTACCTTGATAGTTTTCTTCAGAATATTCTGAATACGCTTGTTGGCGGCCGCCAGTGCCGTCGCTTCCGGCAGTTTGCGGAAGGCGCACACTGCTTCCAGGCGTGGAATCACGAGATCGATACGCGTCGGGTTTTGACACACAACGGCTTCAATTTCATCGGGAGAGAAATCGCGCTCGCGCAAGTAACCGCGCAGTCGCTCGAGCATGAAAGCATGCACATCGCCCACGACTCTGTCGCTCATTTTTTCAGCGGTGAAACTATCTTTGCTCAATTGCAATAGTATATCTAGCGGCAACGCCAGCGGGGTCTCGATTAGAATGCGCAACACACCCAGCGCGTGGCGGCGTAAGCCAAATGGATCCTTGTCGCCAGTGGGGATCAGGCCGATACCATAAATGCCAACCAGTGTATCCAGTTTGTCAGCCAGAGCCACCGCACAAGCCACCGCGCCCTGCGGCAGCGTGTCACCGGCAAAACGCGGGTGGTAGTGCGCCGCGATCGCACCTGCCACTACCTGAGTTTCGCCATCATGCAGCGCATAATAGCGTCCCATAATGCCTTGCAGTTCCGGAAATTCGCCGACCATGTCGGTGGTCAAATCGGCCTTGGCTAGACGTGCCGCCAGTTCAGCGACAGATTTCTCAGCATTAAGCTGGTGCGCGATGGCACCGGCCAGGGTAGTGATACGCTCGACGCGCTGCAATTGTGTGCCGAGCTTGTTGTGATAGACCACGTTGCCCAGCCGGGCGACGCGTGATTCCAGCGTCTGTTTGCGATCCTGGTTAAAGAAGAAACGCGCATCGGCCAGACGCGGACGGACCACGCGTTGGTTGCCATCAATAATATGTTTTGGATTATCCACCTGCATGTTGGAAACAAGCAGAAACTTATTGAGCAGCTTGCCGTCGCTGTCCAATAATGGAAAATATTTCTGGTTCTGCTGCATGGTCAGTATCAGGCACTCCTGCGGCACCTCAAGGTATTCCTCTTCAAACTCGCCAATATAAATTGCCGGCCATTCCACCAGCGCCGTGACTTCATCCAGCAGGCCATCGGAAGGATTAATGCGCGCATTGAGTGCATGCGCTTTGGCTTTGAGTTGTTCATCAATTCGAGTGCGGCGCTTTTCAATAGAGGCGATAACCTTGCAGTTAGTCATGGTCTCTTCATAGCTATCTGCGGATGCAACCTGTATCTCACCTGTGTGCAGGAAGCGATGTCCGCTCGTTAACCGGCCACTCTGTATTCCTAATACTTCGCCGGGCACGATGCGATCCCCATGCAGCATAATCAAAGCATGTACGGGACGCACAAACTGGTGATCGGAATCGCCCCAGCGCATCAATTTGGGGACGGGCAGTTTCTTTAAAGCTTGAGTTATGACGTCAGCCAAATAGTCATCCAGGTGCTGGCCTTTTTTCTCTAACCGTGCGACGAAATATTCTGTTTTGCCGTCATTGTTACGCAGCAATTCATCAAACGTTACGCCCGCACCGCGCATAAAACCTTCCAGCGCTTTGCTGGGTTGACCTTCGGCATCCAACCCGGCAGCTACTGCGGGGCCTTTGCGTTCTATCACACGATCAGCCTGCTGCGATTCTACGTTTGTAATGGTCATGGCCAACCGACGCGGCGTAGCGAACGGCGTGCAAATGCTATCTTCATTCGCCAGTTTCTGCTCATGCAGCTCTGTAAATACCTCGTTGGCGAAAACTGTGGAAAGACGCTCCAGCGCCTTGGGCGGCAGCTCTTCGGTAAGCAGCTCAATCAATAAAGTCTGTTTCATTGCTTGGTCTCCCCAGTCTTGCACATCGGAAAGCCAAGTGACTCGCGCGAGTCGTAGTATGCCTGAGCCACCAGCCTGGACAAGGTTCGCACGCGGCCTATATAAGCCGCGCGTTCGGTCACTGAAATAGCACCGCGCGCATCCAGCATGTTGAAACAATGCGAGCACTTCATCACCATCTCGTAACCGGGCAATACCAGTTCGACAGCGATCAGGCGCTTGGCCTCTGCTTCATATTCTTCGAAGTGCCGGAACAGCATCTCGACGTTAGCATGTTCGAAGTTGTATTTGGATTGTTCTACCTCGTTCTGGTGGTACACATCGCCATACGTCACGATGTTGTCACCATTTTTGGCCCACACCAGGTCATATACGTTTTCCACGTCCTGCAAATACATCGCCAGACGCTCCAGCCCGTAAGTGATTTCGCCCAGTACCGGGCGGCAGGGTAGCGAGCCAACTTCCTGGAAATAAGTGAACTGCGTGACCTCCATGCCATCCAGCCAAACTTCCCAGCCCAAGCCCCACGCGCCCAGGGTGGGGGATTCCCAATCATCTTCCACAAAGCGAATGTCGTGCTCACTGGTATTAATGCCCAGCGCGCGCAGACTGTCCAGATAGAGTTCCTGGATGTTGTCGGGCGAAGGTTTGAGCACAACTTGATACTGGTAATAATGCTGTAATCGGTTCGGGTTTTCACCGTAACGTCCGTCTTTGGGTCGACGTGAAGGCTGCACATAAGCTGCGCGCCAAGGCTCCGGGCCGATCGCACGCAAAAAGGTGGCGGTGTGAAAAGTGCCTGCGCCCATTTCGATATCGTAGGGTTGCAACAGAGCGCAACCCTGCTTGTCCCAGAATTGCTGTAGCGTCAGGATGATTTGCTGAAATGTGAGCATGTGACAAAACCGGCGTGATTTGTGAAAGTCGCTATTTTATTCCAATTTCAATTCGATAGTGGAACAAGGCGGAGACGAGTAAACAATGCAGAAAACATTGTCTGTTTTTATGAAGATAAATTATCGACTAGCAAAGTGATGCTTGTGCCGAAATCCAGCCATTCAAAAATGGATTGGATTCAATCCATTGGATTCCCACCTGTCCGAACATAAGCCTGACTTCATCTCGTCGAGAGGTGGGAACAACGGAATTTTCAGAGGTTCTTTGATTACTATTTTATAGCGCGTAATACCGTAGCGCCTATGTCAGCCGGATTACGTACAACGAACATCCCCAGTGCTTCTATCGTGTCAATTTTAGCAGTCGCGGTATCGGATTCGCTGCTGATAATCGCGCCGGCATGCCCCATGCGCCGCCCAGGAGGAGCCGATAAGCCTGCAACATAGCAGATTAGCGGTTTGCGCATGTTTTTCTTTGCCCAGCGGGCCGCATCGACTTCCTGCGGACCTCCGATTTCACCAATCATGAGTACAGCATCGGTGTCTGGATCATCTTCAAATGCCTTTAATACAGTCGCGAAGTCAGTCCCATTGACTGGATCACCTCCGATACCGATCGATGATGATTGGCCAAGGCCGAGATCACTCATCTGGGCGACAGCCTCATAGTTCAGCGTGCCAGAGCGCGAAACAATTCCGACTCTTCCCGGGCTGTAGATATGAGAAGGCATGATGCCAACCTTGCCCACGCCTGGCGTAATAATGCCGGGTGTATTCGGGCCGATGATAATTGAGTTGGTGCCCAGCCGGTAGCGCTCCACACGCACCATATCCTGAACAGGTATGCCATCCGCGATGACAACAATCGTTTTAATTCCCGCATCAATCGCTTCCATGATCGCATCGGCAGCGAAGGGAGGAGGAGCAAAAATACCGGAAACGTCTGCGCCTGTTTCCCGCACTGCTTCCTCAACGGTATCAAATACAGGCAAACCCAAGTGTTGCGTTCCGCCCTTGCCTGGCGTCACACCTCCGGTCACATTAGTACCAATTTTCATTGCTTCTTCGGCGTGAAAGGTGGCATGCTGTCCGGTAAACCCCTGAAAGATTACACGCGAATCTTTGTTTAAAAACACACTCATGAAGGTTCCTTTTCTAGCGGTGCCACTTTTTTTACAATATTGTTTACTTCAGTAACCGCTATTGCGGCAGCATCATTAAGATCACTGGCGATAATAAATGGGAATTGGGAGGCGTTGAGTATAGCCCTTCCTTCTTCAACATTCGTACCCGCCAGCCGGACGATGATAGGCATTTTTATATTCTGGTCACGCATGGCTTGAATAATTCCTGTGGCGATCCAGTCACAACGGTTGATCCCGGCAAAAATATTGATGAGGATAAGTTTAACGGCAGGGTCCTGCAACACGATGTGAAAAGCATTGGCAACTTTTTCCGGTGTGGCTCCGCCTCCCACATCCAGGAAATTAGCCGGTCTTCCGCCATGCAGAGTAATGGCATCCATGGTTGCCATAGCCAAGCCAGCACCATTGACGATACAACCAACATCACCGTCCAGTGCAATGTAATTCAGGCCATGTCCGGTAGCCTCCACCTCCTTTGGATCTTCCTCGTCAAAATCTCGGAGTTCGGAAACTGTCGGTCTGCGGTACAATGCATTGTCATCAAAAGACATTTTTGCGTCCAGTGCCAACAGTTGACCACTGTCTACAATTGCCAGCGGATTAATTTCAGCCATGATGGCATCATTGTCTCGCATGCAACGATAAAGACCCTTCATGACCTTTACTGCTTGCGGCAACAAAGTGCCTTTCAGACCGACTTTATAGGCAACCTTACGGCATTGAAAATCGAGCAATCCCACCGCCGGATCAATGATTTCCCTGATGATTCGTTCCGGTGTTTGCTGCGCAACCACCTCTATCTCGACCCCCCCTTCAGCGGAGGCAACCAAAGTGATTCGTCGCGTAGCACGATCAATGACCAGCCCAATGTAGTACTCGCGCACAATATTGCTAGCTTGTTCAACCAGGACACGACGGACAAGCCTGCCTTCAGCTCCGGTTTGATGTGTAACCAAAACGCTGCCAATTATTTCATTGGCAATTACTCTTACTTCGTCAATGCTGCTGCCTACTCGGACACCACCTGCTTTGCCACGGCCCCCGGAATGTATCTGCGCCTTGACAACCCAACGCGCCCCCCCTATTTCTTCCGCAACAGTGGCCGCTTGTGCGTCAGTGTGGACGACGCGCCCCGGTGGTACAGGAACGCCATAGTGTTTAAGCAAATCTTTAGTTTGATATTCATGAATATTCATAGCACCTTACTCACTTAACTCCAGGCTTGGACGCCTGTATCTGATCTGCCTTGGCAACCAAAACCTGCGCCTGCCTGATAGATGCCGCATCGATAAGGCGTCCATTAAGCGAAACCGCCCCCTTGCCTTCGCGCGCGGCCTGTTCCATGTTTTCCAGAATGCTTCTGGCACGGCTAACCTCTGCTTCGCTGGGGGTGAACATTTCGTTGGCTAACGCAATTTGTGACGGATGGATGGCCCATTTTCCTTCAACCCCTAGTGCGGCCACACCGCCCGCAACCGCCATAAATCCTTCCGGATCGTTAAAGTCTCCAAATGGTCCATCAATCGGTCTCAAACCATAAGCACGGCAAGCGACTACCAATCTTGAGATCGCGTAATGCCATTGATCACCCCAATGACGCACCCGCTTTCCAGCTTCATCGGGGTCGGTCAGTATGGAGCAATTAGGATTGGCACCACCCATATTGGTCGTACGTGCCTGAGTAGAAGCAGCATAGTCGGCCACACCAAAAACCATTGCCTCCATACGGCTCGGACAGGCTTGAGCGATTTGTTCGATATTGGCCATGCCGAGCGCTGTCTCAATAAGCACATGGATATTGACTGGCTTGAATTTCTTTGCCGCCTCGATTTGTTCCATCAGAGTTGCGACAAAATAAACATCGTCCGGCCGATTAACCTTTGGAATCAGAATGGTATCGAGCTTATCTCCGGCGGCTTCCATCACATCTACGATATCGCGGTAACACCAATGTGTATCGAGCCCGTTGATTCGCACCGAAACAGAACATGCAGACCAGTCCATATCGTTTAGTGCCGCTATGACATTTTTGCGCGCCTGCTCTTTATCATCAGGAGCAACAGCGTCTTCCAAGTCCAGAAAGACCACATCAGCACCTGCCGTTGGCGCTTTTTCAAGCATACGTAGATTGCTGCCTGGAACGGCCAATTCGCTGCGATGAAGTCGAGTTTTAACTGCCACTATGTTTTCCCCTTGATTTGTATGTTGATTGATGTGATGCGACACCTATGTAAATCGGTATGGTTTTTTTGGGTGCAAACTATATCACGATGTTAGCTCGACTTCACATTTTGAACTTTAGTGAGTATTTGCACTGAACAAGATTAGCAAGCGAATCCGATAATCATCCCGCAGCAGTGACTTGGATTCTGCCTCCAGGCCAACGTCGGCACTGAAATTGGTGCAACGCGAAGCCAATCTGAGTGTACCTAACAGAAGTTGGTGCAATCAGCAGTCGTAAGCAAGGAATTCAACACAGCGTTAATGACGCCTATGGAAAGAAGCCCTCCCCTTAGAATGCTTACTTGCTCAACTCCTCCAGCAATCCCAAGGTATATCCTTTTGTAATATGTGCCTTTGCGCTGTAATCGGTTTGCGCCATTAATAAGTTATGCAGCTTCGGAAGATTGTAGAAAGGTACCCCCGGATAAAGATGGTGTTCCAAATGGTAGCCCACATTATGAGGAGCAATAAAAAAATGTTCAATGAATGAGGCTTTTACTGTCCGAGTAGAGGTGAGCACGTTGTCGTAAGTCAAACCACCAAAGTGCTCGGCTACGCTTCTGATATATTGAAACATAAAGAAGGTCGACAAGAAGGGCACAATCCAAAATAACAGGTAGTACTGCCATACTCCTAAAAAGGTTATGGCACCAAATAACAGAACATAAAAAACTATTTTTAGTGAGCGTGACTCTGATTTACCAGAATTTTTTTCGTCATTTCCTTCAAGCCGTTTCAGTAACCATGCTACATCCATGATGCCCTGATACAGAACCAGGTAGGAGGCTAGCCTCAGCACGAATTCCGTTTTGCTCTTCGGAAAGGTAAATGATCGTTTACCTTGCTTTGCCGCCCAGTCGGGGTCTTCATCGGTATTTAATTTCTGATGATGGGCTAAATGATTTCTACGATATTTTTCAATTGAAGTAAAAATCGGGTACATCAAATATAGATTAACGATGAGGTCATTCCATATTCTGTTTTTTAAAAAACGAAAGTGGGCAGCATCGTGCATTAAAACGGTTAAGGCATGCATCCTGGCGCCAATGATGATCAAGGTTAGAATATACAACCAAGGAGAGGGAAACAGGATGCAAAGATAGGTAACGGCAAGGATTATCAGCCAATTGAATAGTACGGAAGCAGCATGAAGATATGGATTTATTTTGAATAAAAGCTTTAGTTCCTTCGGATCAAGTTTGAACTTCAGTTCGCTAGTAGCATAGATTTTCATTTGGGTCTGATTTTTTAGAGTTAATATTTGGGTTGATACTTTATGTTGCACTTAAATCGTAAGGCCTTGCCGCAATTACCTGTTAAAGCCACCCTGCTCTTCCAATAGACAAGATACAACAAGCCCTAAGCGAGATACTTTAGCCGAGACGGTCACACACACCACACCGAAATTTGTTCTGCCAAAGTCCCGCTTGTTGCTGCTTTGCCGCCCCGTTTTCGGGCGATTTAGGCGATCAATGGTTTCAATTGAAAAATTCAAGAAAGAACGTCTCGACTACTTCACGATCAATGCAAGTAAATGGGAACAAATTCAATTTTTAGAGCCCCATACACCTGATATGTTCCCCACATAATCTAGCTACCCCATGGCTCGCCTTCCCCGCTTATATCTTCCCGACAAACCCTTGCACTTATTCAACGCGGTAATATCTGCGATCTCATTTTTGCGGCGGATGCCGACTACCAGATTTATCTACGTTGTCTGTAAGAGGCAGTTGACAGACATTCCCTCACCGTTCACGCTTGTGTGCTGATGACGAATCACGTACATTTGTCGGTTATGCTCGTCACGGAATCCAGCCTATCTAAAACCTAGCGACCTGTCCGACTTAAAGGGGATCGGCTGGCAATCCGCCTAGCTGATGCAGATCCCCCCGTTTTTTGGTCAATAGTAATGACTAGTGTTTGGCATAACCGGCAAAATCTGTCCTCACCCAGCTAAATCTTTGCTTAGATACTTCAAGTCAGACAGGCTGCCAGAGAACAAAGAAAAAATTTCCGTTCAGATTAAATTTTTCTTTCCCGTATTTTATACAGACACTTACGACAGCACGTATGCGATAGGAATTTTACTTTTAACAATCGGAGAGCACGCCATGAATAGTGATACTTTATCAACATACCTGCATCTTCCCAAAGAATTGTTGCGCGTCATTGTTATCTTGATGCTGGCGTGGTTTCTAATGGCAATAAGCCGCAAGTTGATCCGCGCGTTCCGTACTTACATGAACTCGCGCGCCGACTCAGCCGAAGAAACGCGCCGCATTGAAACGCTTTCGAGCGTGTTTCGCTACACATCCACCGTGGTGATCTCTCTGGTCGCGGGCATGCTGACGTTAAGCGAGCTGGGTATTTCCATCGCGCCTATCCTCGGTGCTGCCGGGGTGGTAGGACTTGCAGTCGGCTTTGGTGCGCAAAGCCTGATCAAGGATTATTTCAACGGCTTTTTCTTATTGCTGGAGGACCAGATCCACAAGGGCGATGTGGTCGAAATATGCGACAAGGGCGGCTTGGTGGAAGACGTCACCCTGCGCCATGTCCGCCTGCGCGACTATGAAGGGAACGTCCACTTCATTCCGAACGGGCTGATTACTACCGTTACCAATAAATCGCGCGGTTATGCTAATGCTGTGATCGATCTGAGCATCGCTTACAACGAAAGCATCGATGAAGTCTACGAAATCATGCGGGAGGTCTCTGGGCAATTGCGTGCTTCGGACGTGTTCAGCGCAAAAATACTCGATGACATCGAAATCGCAGGGGTGGATAAATGGGCGGATTCGGCGATCATCCTGCGCTGTCGTTTCAAAACAGCGCCGCTGGAACAATGGGGAGTCCGACGCGAGTTTTTGCGGCTAATGAAAAACGCGTTCGATGCGCGGGGCATTCAGGTTCCCTATCCTCATCTGGATTTGACGCTTTTCGCTGGGCAGGATAAACAAGGCAATGTTCCAGAATTCCAGTTGGTCACGCGACGTGATAAGCCCTTAGGACATACTTTATGAATGTATCGCTTAATCTAAAAAAACGGAGACAACTTATGAGAGTTTGTACATCATTACTATTTCTGAGCACACTGGTAACTTGCGGAACCGCGCAGGCAGAAGATGCTAAACCAGATGGTAAATGGCGAGGAAGTGGTGGGGCAGCCTTGTCAATTTCTTCCGGCAATACTCGCAGCAGCAGCATTAATCTTACAGCTGATGCGGCGCGCGTTACATCGGATGACAAGTTGACATTATTTAGTCAGCTTCTTGGCAGTCGTTCTGAGAGCAATGGAATTACCACTACGTCAGCCAATCAGTGGGCTGCCAGCACTCGCTATGATCACAATATTTCGTCGCATGTATTCGGTTTTGGCGGGCTTAATTTAAACCATGACCAAATTAAACTCTTGGCCTTGCGCAGTGTGGTCAGCGGTGGTCTGGGTTACCATCTAATAAAGACGGATGATCATCAATTCGACATTTTTGGCGGAGCTAGTTATAAGTCCGACAAATACAGCGGTTCGGGCATATTTATCAATAACGAGTTAAAAACCAGCCTGAATTCATCAGAGTTACTGTTAGGTGAGGAATCGACCCACAAACTTAGTGAAATCACCACCTTCTCGCAACGCTTGGTGATCAACAGTAGTGTAAACAACAACGGAAACCGCGCCACATTTAACGCTAGTCTGCTGGTGGCCTTGAATAAAACATTGAGCTTGAGTTTGACGTTGCAAGATCGTTATGACGGTTTTGTATCAGCCCCACTCAAGAAAAACGATATCCTATTCTTCACGGGTATTAACGTTAAATTTGGTGGATAACTCAAATTTTAACGTGAAAGCTTGGCACGATCTGAAGCAAGTGCTTGCATCATTTTAGCTTCAATTGTGCCACCGTTCGGGTGATGCAAATATATCGGCTGAATGTACAATGCTGAGGAAAGATAAGCCAAATGATTGCAACTTTATTGATGATCGCGGGAATTTTATTCCTGGCTTTACAACTAGAAGAAAAGCTCAGGATCCCATCACCGCTGGGTTTAATCGCCCTCTCATTTGTAGTCCATTATGGTTTTCAACAAGCACCCGTATTAACGGGTGATGCCGAGCATTTTGCTATGCTGGTAATTTTTCTGTTACCAATCCTGCTGATTTCAGATTCACTGGAAATCAAGGTGGCCGATCTTAAGGAACATGGCTTAAGCCTACTCTATTTGGCTGTGGTATCGGTATCCTTGTCGGTGGTGACAGCACTGTCTATTTCCAGCTGGCTATTTGCTGATTACGCCCTCTCCAGTGCGGCGGTCATTGTGCTGTTTGCCATGGTACTGGCAACCGATCCAGTTTCCGTAGTCAGCATTTTCTCTAAATTTGAATTGCCCCACCGTTTAAAAATCCTCGCGGAAGGTGAGAGCCTGCTTAACGATGCGACTGCGCTGATCGTGTTTGTCTTTGTTGGTTTGTTCGCTTTAGGCGGGGGGGAGATCACCGCTCTCTATGTGGCTGAGGTCAGCAGTGAAGTGATTCTTGGATCGGTAGCGGTCGGAATGATGGTCGGCTTTGTGGGCCTGTCTGTCATGAAAACAACGAAGAACCGCATCGCCGAAATGATGGTATTGATCATCACAGGGTATGGCGCCTTCGAATTGTCTGAGCATTTTTTTGTTCTGCTAAATTTTCTAGGCGCACACTCTCATATGCATCTATCGGGGATTTTGTCCTGTATTTTTGCCACTATTACGGTTAATCATTTGATGACTCAAGCTATTACTGAGGACAATAACCAGCTCGACCGTGTTGAGGCTGAGCTTAAACTTGAAGGTCAGAATCGCAATGCTTCATCAGGCGTTCTAGGAAATGTATTTCACCAAATCAAGGCTACCGTTGAGGAGCGTGATCGGCACCTGCGTACCAAGGAAGATGTTCAGTTACTGGCAATAGTGGCAAATACGATTTTATTTATAGCCATGGCGGAAATGATCGATCTCAATCTGCTATGGAAATACAAAGTGGAGATTCTAGTGATGTTTCTGGCTACCACGCTTATTCGCGGCGTGATGATGTCGCTGTTTGCCTTGATCGCCAACAAAACCAACAAGATGGTCAATATCAATTTTCGCTGGTGGGGCGTGCTCACATTTGCCGGGATCAAGGGTGGACTTTCCATTGTGATGCTCACCATGATTCCGACATCATTTGAACATCTTGAAATGTTCAAGGCGATGGTGATTGGGGTGATCATGCTTTCTACTTTCGTTTATTCAGGCGTGCTAATCATGATTATCGTCGGCAATAAAGACCAATTCCTTGCAGAAAAGGATGCAGAAAGAGAATCACATCATGCCTGATCAGCATTTCACCTTGTTCCAGCATCAAGTCGGGCCTTGATATTTGAGAATACTCGCTAACGGAGTAATTTCCCTGTAGGAGGGGCGTCCTGACTCTGGATTGCATACACTGGATAGTGTTCTGGAGAGAGAGCACACTACGCGGCCTCGTCGTCGCCATTACCATGATATTTTCCGGATCGCATGGCATGAGAAGGCTTTCCAGCTTCCCCCGGCACGACATGGGAAAGGGGCTGACTTTCGCCGGAGTTGCTACAATTCCAAGGTACGTCGTATGCTGTGAAGCTGTAGTATAATTTTTAGTTTGAAAGTCTGGTTAGCTGCATCCGAGTTCGATAATATAAATAATTAAGGGGAGGTAAATTATGAAGACTGTTTCTTTCAATTTATGCCGTACAGCCACGGTAGCGGTTGTTTCTGTTTTCTTGGCGGGTTGTGCCAACATGGAAATGGGATCTCAGAAAGCGAAAACGACTGCCACAGGTTCTGCGGGTGGCTCAACAACACAGAATGCCAACAGCAGTCTTGAACATTGTACAGAATCTTTGGGTACCTTGGCAGTCGTCGAGGACACCAACTCCCCATGGTATGGCATTTTAACTGGGCAAATGAAACTGGGATCTACTACTCCCGTCCTTAAGATGCTTGTTCAACAGTCCAACTGTTTTGTAGTTGTAGAGCGAGGGCGTGCGATGGCAAATATGATGGGAGAGCGTGCATTGGAGCAGTCGGGAGAATTACGCAAGAGCTCGAATTTCAAAAAGGGACAAATGGTAGCGGCTGACTACTCAATGAGCCCTTCCATCACTTTCAGCAACAATAATGCCGGAGGTGCGGGTGCTGCTATTGGCGGCCTCTTTGGGTCGGTTGGTGCTCTACTGGGCGGCAGTATGTCTGCAAAAGAATCCAGTACCATGTTGACCTTGGTGGATAACCGTTCTGGCGTTCAGCTAGCTGCAGCTGAGGGTAGTTCGCGCAATGTGGACTTTGGATTCCTGGGCGGCTTGTTCGGCAGTGCGCTTGGCGGGGTAGGCGGAGGCTATTCCAAGACGGCAGAAGGCAAAGTGATCGTTGCCGCATTCACCGACTCCTACAATAATCTGGTGAAAGCCGTGCGTTCTTACAAAGCACAAGAGGTCAAAGGTGGGCTTGGAACAGGCGGTCACCTTGGTGTTCAGGGCGGAAATGACGGTCAGTAATAAATATCTACTAGTGTAGTGAACCGTAATTAATGGAACTAATAACAATGGTGCCTGTCTCA
>NZ_CAKMLL010000068.1 GCF_927797785.1 Candidatus Nitrotoga sp. BS
GCTGCAGGCTTCTTGGCAGCGACTGCTGTTTTAGCTGCAGGCTTCTTGGCAGCGATTGCTGTTTTAGCTGCGGGTTTAGCTTTCTTTACTGCTGTTTTAGCTGCGGGTTTAGCTTTCTTTACTGCTGTTGTAGCTGCGGGTTTAGCTTTCTTTACTGCTGCCATTTCAACCTCCTTCGGTAATCAAAGTTCAAAGAAATACAACATTAACAACCACTACCTTCTCTAGTGCATATCAATGCAGAATGACCGAAGCCTATTAATCCCAAGATAGCGCGCCCCCGGTTTGATATTCGGTAACGCGCGTTTCGAAGAAATTTTTCTCTTTCTTGAGATCAATTATTTCCGCCATCCACGGGAACGGGTTACTAGCTCCTGGATATAGCACATCCAGCCCGATTTGCTGACAACGTCGGTTGGCGATAAAGCGCAGGTATTCTTTGAACATTGATGCGTTCATGCCGAGCACACCACGTGGCATAGTGTCCTCAGCATAACGGTATTCCAGCTCCACGCCTTTCTGCATGAGGCTGCAAATTTCCGCGCGGAACTCAAGTGTCCACAGGTGGGGATTTTCCAGCTTGATCTGATTGATTACGTCCACACCGAAATTGAGGTGCATGGATTCGTCACGCATGATGTACTGGTACTGTTCGGCGGCACCGGTCATTTTATTTTGACGTCCAAGCGCTAAAATTTGCACGAAACCGACATAGAAAAAAAGTCCTTCCATGATGCAGGCGAACACAATCAGACTGCGTAATAATTGTCTATCCGTTTCCGGTGTGCCAGTCTTGAAGTCCGGATTGGTCAGAGTGTCGATAAAGGGCAGCAAAAATTCATCTTTTTCACGTATGCTGGAAACCTCATGATACATGTTAAAAATTTCGCCCTCATCCAATCCTAGGCTTTCAACGATGTATTGGTAGGCATGCGTGTGGATTGCCTCCTCGAACGCTTGGCGCAGCAGGTACTGGCGGCATTCAGGGTTGGTGATGTGACGGTAAGTGCCAAGTACGATATTGTTGGCCGCGAGGCTGTCCGCTGTGGTGAAAAACCCAAGATTGCGCTTGACCATGAGGCGCTCATCATCGGTCAGGCCGTTGGGGTTCTTCCATAGCGCGATGTCGGCGGACATGTTGACCTCTTGCGGCATCCAATGGTTGGCACAGGCAGAGATGTACTTCTCCCAAGCCCATTTGTACTTGAATGGCACGAGCTGATTAACGTCTGCATTGCAGTTGATGATGCGTTTATCTTCCACTCGTATCCGTCCAGTCGAACTGGATGCGATAGTATAGTCATTCATTGGCAGCTCTCACATTCTGGATCGTCAATTGCGCACATCTGCACCGCATTCAGTTCACCAGCGCGCGAAGTGGATTTCTCCGTCGAAGTCGCGCCCATGGTGCGTAAATAATAAGTAGTTTTCAGGCCACGCAGCCATGCCAGCTTGTAGGTTTCGTCGAGCTTGCGCCCCGATACGCCAGCCATGTAGATATTGAGTGATTGTGATTGATCAATCCATTTCTGACGCCGTGCCGCCGCTTCTATTACCCATTGGGGCTCAACTTCAAATGCGGTCGCGTACAGGCTACGCAATTCGGCTGGAATGCGATCAATTTTGGCAAGGCTTCCATCGAAATATTTTAGGTCAGCTATCATCACCTCATCCCACAGTCCAAGTCGTTTGAGATCCTTCACCAGATATTCGTTAATAACAGTAAATTCACCGGACAGGTTCGATTTTACAAACAAGTTCTGGTAAGTAGGTTCAATGCAGGCTGATACGCCGATAATATTCGATATAGTCGCAGTGGGCGCTATGGCCACGCAGTTTGAGTTACGCATGCCGTACTGCCTGATGCGCGCACGCAGCTTGTCCCAGTCCATGCTGGTGGACATATCTACCTCTACATGCCCTCCACGTGACTGACGCAGAAGCTCCAGCGTATCCTGCGGCAATATGCCCTGATCCCACAGGCTGCCATTATAGCTTTCGTAGCGGCCTCGTTCTTCGGCCAGCTCTGTGGATGCAGAATAAGCGTAATAGCACACTGCTTCCATGGAGCTGTCGGCAAATTCGACTGCCTTTTTCGAGGCATAGGGAATCCGCAGTTCATGCAGGCAATCCTGAAACCCCATGATACCTAGCCCAACAGGACGGTGCCTGAGGTTGGAGTTGCGTGCCTTTTCAACAGCGTAGTAGTTGATGTCGATTACGTTGTCCAGCATACGCATGGCGGTGGTAATGGTGCGCTTAAGTTTTTCATGATCAAGCTGACCGGATGTATTGAGATGCGCTTTGAGGTTGACTGAGCCAAGGTTGCATACCGCGATTTCGGATTCGGAGGTGTTTAGCGTAATTTCGGTGCATAAATTAGAACTATGCACCGTGCCGATGTGTTGTTGCGGCGAACGTATGTTGCATGGGTCTTTGAAAGTAATCCATGGGTGGCCGGTCTCAAACAACATGGTCAGCATCTTGCGCCACAGGTTGGCAGCCGAAATTTTCTTGAACAGGGTAATCTCGCCATTCGCTGCCTTGGCTTCATAAATCATGTAGGCACGCTCGAATTCTGTGCCGAATTTGTCGTGCAGGTCAGGGCAGATTGACGGCGAAAACAGTGTCCATTGCCCGTCTTCCATAACGCGTTTCATGAACAGGTCGGGTATCCAGTTGGCGGTGTTCATATCATGCGTACGACGGCGATCATCGCCAGTATTCTTGCGCAGCTCAAGAAACTCCTCAATGTCCAGATGCCATGTTTCCAGATACGCGCATACCGCGCCCTTTCTTTTGCCCCCTTGGTTGACTGCCACGGCGGTGTCATTGGCAACTTTCAGGAACGGCACTACGCCTTGCGATTTGCCGTTGGTGCCCTTGATGTGAGCGCCCATGGAACGCACGGGCGTCCAGTCGTTGCCAAGACCACCAGAGTATTTGGCCAGAAGGGCGTTTTCCTTTACCGCTTCAAAAATTCCGGCAAGATCATCCGGCACGGTAGTAAGGTAGCAGGAAGAAAGTTGCGAACGAATCGCCCCGGAGTTGAACAAGGTCGGTGTCGAACTCATAAACTCAAAGCTGGACAGCAGATGATAAAACTCGATAGCGCGTGCATCGCGATCACTCTCCCTGAGCGCCAGCCCCATAGCTACGCGCATAAAAAATGCCTGTGGCAGCTCAATACGGTTTTCGTTTATGTGCAGGAAGTAACGGTCATATAGGGTTTGCAAGCCAAGATAACTGAACTGCAAGTCACGGCTTGCAGTGAGTTCATTAGCCAATCGAGGCAGGTCAAAGTTCGCCATGTCACGGTCAAGTAGCTCTGCCTCGATGCCGCGCTTGATGAACGAGGGAAAATATTCGGCATAACGCGTTGCCATGTTGGCGTCTTCACCGACAACATCACAGCAGATGTTGTTCAGCAACAGACGGGCGGTAACAAAGCTATAGGCTGGATCATGTTCGATCATTGCGCGGGCGGCCAGAATGGCACTCTTGCGTACCTCTTCAACTGGTACGCCATCATAAAGATCACGTAGTGTCAGCTTTAGAATTGGGTCAGCACTTACCGCGTTGCCTAGCCCCTCACAAGCTGCCGTGATACGTGCCGCAAGCACTGCTTCATCTAGTGGGAGAAGCACGCCCTTGTCGTTAACTTGAAGAACATGTGCTGGCGCGATCTTTTCCTTGGCCCGTTCACGTGTGCGTTCCTCGCGGTAAAGCACGTAGGCGCGAGCCACATCGTGTTCCCCGGAGCGCATCAAAGCCAGTTCGACCTGGTCCTGAATATCTTCGATATGCAGCGTCCCGCCATGCGGGTGGCGGCGCAACAGCGCATTAACCACGGTGTCGGTCAATTGGTTAACCAGCTCGCGCACGCGCGCGGATGCCTCGCCGTTTACGGCAATAAACGCCTTGGTCAAAGCAACCGCAATCTTAGTTGCCTCAAAAGCAACTACAGAACCATTGCGGCGTATAACCTTATGTTGGTCAAAAGGGAGGCTGGAAGAAGACGTGCCTTCGACGGAAACAACTTTTACCGATACTAGAGAGGAGGTCATGTAGATCTTATATTGAGTCTTAAATTATGAGTAACTTTTGATTATCGTAACATAATAATTGTTGCTTGAACTACAAGAATTATCACTTTATATTAAATCAGGTCAAAATAAAAAAACCACTATATGTAGTGGTTCAGTATCGTATATGGGAGTAGCTATAGTAAAAACAGTTTTAGTGCACCAGCAAAATAATTCAATTTTTTTCTGCTAAATCAATCTATTTTATACAACGAAAAATTACAACAAGTAAACACAGCACAATATATTTTCTATCGACGCAAATAGACCTACATGTCCAATTTTCTGCTCACTTTCAAGTAATCTTTTGCAAGATAACGCGACCAGTCGAATTCATACCCAGGATCAGTCTTGCGTCCCGGCGCAATGTCTGAATGTCCTACGGTGGCACGAACTGGATAGGCACGTTTGAGCACTCGTGTCAGCCGTATCAATGCAGCATACTGCTGATCGCTGAATGGCAGGAAGTCCGTGCCTTCTAGTTCTACGCCTATGGAAAAGTCATTGCAGGCCGTGCGTCCATGCCACGCTGATGCACCCGCATGCCAAGCACGCTTGCCGCAAGGCACGAATTGGATAATCTCGCCCGTACGTTGTATTAAAAAATGGGCAGAAACTCTCACGCCGTTGAGTTGAGCATAAAATGGGTGCGCATCCGTATCAAGCGTGTTGGTAAATAACTGCGCAACCGCCAGGCCACCGAATTCACCCGGTGGCAAGCTGATATTGTGAATAACCAATAAATCTATGGCAGTACCAGCTGGACGGGAATCACAATTTGGCGAAGCAAGACGGCGCATACCGCTGACCCATCCATTTGTGCCAACTTTCACTGTTTACTCATCCTTGTCAGTGATGTCCAACCGATCCATACGATAGCGCAAGGCGCGAAAAGTCACTCCCAACACCTTGGCCGCAGCTGTGCGATTAAAATTGGTCTGTTGTAACGCTTCCAGAATCGCTGCGCGTTCAACGCTATCCAGATAATCGGTAAGCGGGTATTTGCCAGCCACACTTGGTTTGACGGTGACTCCCTCAATATCAATGGGCGCTAGCTGCAAATCGGCTGGCATGATTATGTCGTCCGAACACAGTGCAAGCGCCCGCTCGATTATGTTTTCCAGCTCGCGCACATTACCTGGAAAATCATATTGTTGAAGTGCCTTTAAAGCTGTCGCCGCAAACTCGACCTTTGCATCACCACTCAAGCGAACTAAAAACTGGCTGGCGACCTCGACGATGTCATCGCGCATTGCGCGCAACGGTGGCATAAGCAGGGTAATAACGTTCAGTCGATAATACAGATCCTGACGGAATTTCCCCTGCTGTACCTGCTCTGCCAACGCAGTATGGGTGGCGCTGATGATACGCACATCCACCGACTCTTCCTGTGTAGCGCCCACCTTACGTACTTTTTTTTCCTGGATTACCCGCAGGAGCTTTACCTGCATGGAGAGAGGCAAATCGGCCACCTCGTCAAGGAATAAAGTGCCGTCATTGGCAGCTTGAAATAAACCCTCACGATCTTTCTCCGCACCAGTGAATGCGCCCTTGCGATAACCGAAAAATTCGCTTTCCATGAGCGCTTCCGGGATTGCACCGCAGTTTACCGCGATGAAAGGTTGGTCTCGCCGAGCGCTTTTTTCAACGATCAGCCGCGCAGCCAATTCTTTTCCGCTCCCGGATTCGCCACTGATATGCACCGGCGCCTGGCTACGCGCAACCCGGTCGATCAGGTCGCGCACCTTCTCCATTGCCGGGGAGTGCCCCAGCAAAATTCGCACGCCTTTCCGCACGGTTGCGGATGGTGGCGGCAGCTTCAACACAGCATTGACCAAGGCGCGCAACTGGGTCAATGCAACTGGCTTGGCCAAGTAGTCAAAAGCACCCGCCTTTAGTGCAAAAATCGCATTTTCCATATTGCCATGCGCGGTAATCACTGCAACGGGCACATGCATGTTGCGGGCTGAAATATGCTGCACCACCTCCAACCCTTCTCCGTCCGGCAGGCGCATATCTGTCAGGCACAGTTGATAGGATTTATTATTTAGTTGTTGCAAGGCTTCTTGCACGTTGCTTGCGCGATCGACCTGCAATCCCATGCGTAGTAACGCCAACTCGATCAGCTCCAATATGTCTGGCTCGTCATCCACCACCAAGACGCGCGCAGTATTGGTCGGCATATCAACGTTCATTTTGCTCTCCAAATACAATGCGGAAACACGCACCGTCCTTTGCCGGCTGCCTATATTCAAGCGTCGCACCATTAGCTTCACACAGTTCGCGTGCGAGATACAGGCCTAAACCTGTGCCGCCCGCAGTCAGGGTGAAGAAAGGCTCGAACAATTTATGAACGGCCTCGGGGGCAACTGGAGGTCCATCGTTAAAAATTTCCAATACCGCCTTGCCCTCACTGGAGTTCCATGCAGACAGTTGCACACTGCCTACCTGTTTGCTGCAATAACGCAGAGCATTGCGGCATAAATTCCACAATACTTGATCTAGATGACCACGATCGAAGCTGATTACGCAGGCCGATGCAACCTCAATTACAAATATCTCCTGCGACACGCCCTGGGTATGACTAAGCCCCTCAATATAGGGAGGTAATTTTTCGGCTAAATTATATTCTTCGCTTTGTACTCTGTCGCGCTGGTTCAATTGCAACACATCTTCCACGATGTGATTCAACCTTGCAGCATTGTCCATAATGATCTGAAATAACCGAGTCTGCGCCGGATCGTGCTTTTCTTCTTGCAGCAATTCAGTTGCGTAACTGATAGCCGACAATGGGTTGCGCACCTCATGGGCAATGTTAGCGGTCAGCCGGCCCAGTGCGGCAAGCTTGATCTGCTGAGCTTGAGCCTGAACACGTTGAATATCCTCAAGAAAAATTATCGCGCCCCTGAATCCCTCGCGCTGTACAGGCAGGAAACGCACACGCACCTGATGGTTGGTGATCGGCAAACGCAACACTTCATGTCCACGCCTCTGGTGCTGCCGCCAAACGGAGAACCGATCCGCCAGCATAGGCTCGCAACTTTCCAGCGTGGCACTGTCAGTATCTGAAAACTTGTACCCTAACAAACGCTCTACGCTAGGATTGTATTGCCTGACCATCCCGCTCTCATTCACCACGAGCACGCCGTCAGGCATGTCTTGAATCACCAGCCTGTTAATTTCCGCCATATTGGCCAGATCTACACCGCGCATAGCGGCCAGATTTTCACTGGCAATGGCATACTTGGCCATGGTATGTGCTAACCAAGCAACGGCGAAATAAGCGGTACTCAACAATCCGGCCTGCATATATTGGGCTACCGCTGCATCTTGGGTAAGCACTGCGTAGGAATGCTGCAATAACACCGCAATACTGGCAAGGGCCGCGAAGAAGAGAGTGATCTTGCCACGGCTAATCAATCCTGTAGCGGTCAACGATACTAGTAGCAACACTCCCAAGCCGCTTTGTACGCCCCCGCTGGCATGCGACAAAATTGTTATACATACAATATCAACTGCTACCTGCAATGCCAATTGCAAGCCAAATCGTGGCTGACGTAACTTGATGCTTAGAAGTGACGCTAAGGTCAGTACGCAGTATGTAATACTGGTGTACAAGAACAACGATGGCGAGTGTGAACCTAATGACAGAGCTTCACTAAACGTGCTCACTAGGAACACAAATAGTCCACTCAAGGTCAGTCGATATAGGTTAAAGAAGTAAATTGAGCGCCACATGGCTTCCGGTGCTGGCGCAGACGCAGAATTAGATCCCGCGCGTAATAAATGCCACGTAGAGAGGGGCAGGTTATCCCACATCAAAATTCATCTGGTAGTTAGGAGTTATTCAGGTTCGTCTATATGTTCGCGGCGATGCGCCTCACTGCAATAGTGCTTATGATCAAGCATTATGCTCTCACCTTTGGGGAGATGCACACCGCAGTGCGCGCAACGCACCATATTTTCTCTTTGCTTGGATGCATCTTCACCAGGGACATCTTCTTTTGGCAACTGCTTGCGGTAATACTTAAGTAACAAGTAGATGGCTATGAAGATAACAACTACAAGAAATAAGCGACTCATCCCACCATACTCCACAGAAACCGCTCGTAAGCAGAAATTAAAAGGTAAACAGTAGTCTCTCGTCTTAGGGAAGCAACCACCATGCTATCAGCCCCTCTATAACTGGTCCTGGTCAGAGCGATGAGGATAAACCCGGCAGGCCTTTAATAGAAGTGAGATCTTAATTTATTTAAATGATAAAACCTGCAAGAAATATTGAGGGCGACATCTCTCAATCGTAGCAGGGTTGATATGTTGGGCGTGCTCATTTGGTAAGTCGATAATATGATTGCCATGCACCTTATCGAGATTCCGCTCGTCGAAAGTTAAGAATTCAGGCCGTGTCAATTTCGATTACCTTCGACATCGTCGGGCTCTGAAGTCTACCCACTCCCATTTCGCATTGTGCCATAGCTTTTCGATTTGAGTCCGTGTTGGGACTGCTGGGTGAAAATATAAGCTCCAATAATTTCTAACTGTCCGAGCTAAGATTGCCTGCCATTATTTCTCGTTTTTTGCCAAGCGCTGCAACGCTGTTTTCAGAGGTGAGTCCTGCAATTTTACGGTGAAATCAACCAGCTGTTGCCGTCCAATGCTACTGAGCGAGTTGGGGCGAGGAGGTCGCGTGGTGATCGGCAAGGCAACTTGCACCCTAAACTGAATTCCAGTAATCTCATACCCCCTATCTTGCAATAGCTGGGTAAGTCCTGGGGCAAGCTGACGCAATTTGGCCGCCACCGTGCCGTTATCAGCAGCGACCAGGAGAGTGTGCTGGTCAATTTGCATCACATGGCTAGCGCGTACCAGGGCAGGTGGCGCGATTTGCTCATAGTGCCGCTGTAATATGAGCAGCTGATCTACCTTGTGCGATAGTTGACGCAACTCTTGGCTGGCGTTGAAATATGAACTTAATCGATTTGACACTAAAATCCGGCTAATTCAAAAATGTAAACGTTGATATTATTCTAGTTTCCGTTGTGTTGTAAAATCTCGTAGTGCCTGCTCGGTAACAATGCACTATCAGAGAGCTGTGCTGTCTTTAGGGCAGGATTGTTCCCATTGCCAGTGCGTTATACTCAACAAGAAACTGCCTCGCTTCCAGCGAATGGGCTTTTCAATGTATAAACATTTTTAATTGGGCACAGCTCTTAATTGATATTAGATATTAGGAGTGCATTCGGATTACCCAGAGCAATATGATAATATGTCAAAGACTGATTATGGCAATGATGTTTGGTTCTCTATGTGTACATCTTTAGTCTGCTGTCGCAATTCATAACAGCAATGCGGGCGGGAGGTAGCCAAGGCCAACAGATATGGGCTTTTTTGCTTGCTTATACTAACATTAGAAGTCAAACATCCAACGATGCCAAACATAGCCACAAGCGTTTTTTGGAACGTCGCGATATTGATAGTCATTGGATTTTGTACCAGGGTGAGGTGTGGCACTTCACCCTTTTTATTTAGTGTAGTTGAAAATGAATTAAAATTTCGGAATTTAAATCCAGCATTAAAATTCTCAGAATTGAAACCTAAAAAATTAAATAATGATTTCTAATTTATTGAAAAGTGTTTTTGGCAGCCGTAACGATCGTCTTCTCAAACAATATCGTCAGACAGTGAAGGCAATTAACACTCTCGAGGCCGAGATGGGAAAGCTTTCAGACGAGGCATTGCGCCTTAAAACTGAAACCTTCAAACAGCGCATTGCCAAAGGCGAAGCTCTGAACACATTGTTACCAGAGGCATTCGCCGTGGTGCGTGAAGCTGGGCAGCGCGTATTACAAATGCGCCACTTCGACGAGCAGCTGATCGGCGGCATGACGTTGCACCATGGCAAGATTGCGGAAATGCGCACTGGCGAGGGCAAAACTTTGATGGCGACTTTGCCCGCATATCTCAATGCGCTTTCAGGTCAAGGCGTGCATGTGGTGACGGTAAACGATTATCTCGCGGCACGTGATGCTGAATGGATGGGGCGGCTATATCGCTTTCTTGGATTGTCGGTTGGAGTAATTCTGTCTCAGATGGATCATGCTGACAAGCTTGCTGCTTACAATGCAGATATCACCTACGGCACCAACAACGAATTCGGCTTCGATTACCTGCGCGACAATATGGCCACCCATGCTGGTGAGCGCTTCCAGCGCAAGCTTAATTATGCCATCGTGGATGAAGTGGATTCCATTCTGATTGATGAGGCGCGTACCCCGCTGATCATTTCTGGCCAGTCTGAAGACAATGTTGACGTCTATGTCCGTATGGACAAGCTGGCGCCGCAGCTTGTCCGTCAGCAAGAAGAAGATAGCCCCGGCGATTATAGTGTTGACGAAAAAAACCGTCAGATCTTATTGACGGAAAGCGGCCATATACATGCTGAGGAATTGCTTAGTCAGGCAGGGCTATTGCCCGCTGGTGGCAGCTTGTATGACCCGGCCAACATCATGCTGATTCATCATCTGTATGCTGCGTTGCGAGCACATGCGCTGTTCCTTCGCGATCAGAACTATGTAGTGCAGAACGGTGAAGTGATCATTGTAGACGAATTCTCTGGTCGCATGATGGCAGGAAGGCGTTGGTCCGACGGCCTGCACCAAGCGGTAGAGGCCAAGGAAGGAGTGGCTATCCAGAAGGAAAATCAAACGCTAGCCTCCATTACCTTCCAGAATTACTTCCGTCTATATGGCAAATTGGCCGGTATGACCGGTACAGCAGATACCGAAGCGTTTGAGTTTCAGCAGATTTACAGCCTTGAAACCGTTATTATTCCGCCGCACCTGCCCACTATTCGCAAGGATATGATGGACAAGGTTTATCTTACGACAGATGAAAAATATAGAGCAGCAATTTTAGATATTCAGGATTGCTACCAACGTAAACAGCCGGTGCTAGTCGGCACAACCTCGATTGAAACATCGGAATTACTGTCGCAATTACTCGATAAAGAAAAGCTGCCGCACCAAGTTTTAAACGCCAAGCAGCACGAGCGCGAAGCAGAGATCATAGCGCAAGCGGGAAGCCCAAAGATGATTACGATTGCCACTAACATGGCTGGGCGCGGCACTGACATTGTGTTGGGCGGTAATGTGGAAAAGCCCATCGAACTGTTACGCATGGACGAGAGCTTGGATAATGTCACTCGTGATCAACGTATCGCCCAATTGCGTGCTGAATGGCAGCCGATACATGACCAGGTTGTGAAGAGCGGTGGTTTGCATATCATCGGCACTGAGCGCCACGAATCGCGTCGTGTAGATAACCAGTTGCGTGGCCGTGCGGGCCGTCAGGGCGACCCCGGCTCCAGCCGTTTTTATTTATCGCTGGAAGACCCGCTGTTGCGTATTTTCGCCTCCGACCGCGTGGCAGCCATCATGAACCGTTTCAAACTACCCGAAGGTGAAGCGATTGAGCATACTTGGGTCACCCGCGCCATTGAGAACGCACAACGCAAGGTCGAAGCGCGTAATTTCGACATGCGCAAGCAGATTCTTGAATACGACGATGTCGCCAATGAACAACGTAAGGTAATTTACCAGCAACGCAATGAGCTGTTGGAGAGTGTGGACATTTCCGAAACTATCGATGCAATGCGTGAAGGGGTAATGCATAACATCATTAGCGGATACATCGTGCCGCAAAGTATGGAAGAGCAGTGGGAAGTCCCTGAGCTGGAGAAGGAATTGGCTGCTGAATTTCAATTATCGCTACCACTTACACAGTGGCTAGAACAAAATAAGCAGCTTGATGAAACTGCTTTGCGTGACCATGTGGTACAGGCTGCACAGCAGCAATATCAAGCCAAGGTGGAGCAAGTTGAGTCAGAAATGATGCACGGATATGAGCGCATCATTATGCTGCAAAGCGTTGATTCCCACTGGCGTGAGCACTTGGCAGCACTGGATCATCTGCGTCAGGGTATCCATCTGCGTGGTTATGCGCAGAAGAACCCCAAGCAAGAGTATAAGCGTGAAGCATTTGAGTTGTTTTCCAGTATGCTGGACTCGATCAAGCGTGACGTCACGCGCACACTGATGAACGTGCGCATCCGCAACGAAGAGGATATTGAAGCAGTAGAAGCACCCCACGCTCCAGAAAATGTGCAGTATCATCATGCTGGTTACGATGAGGCATTGGCTACGGAAGATGGTGATGCAGAGCAAAAACCTTTTGTTCGCACTGACAAAAAAGCCGGGCGCAATGATCCATGCCCCTGTGGTTCTGGCAAAAAATACAAGCAATGCCATGGCAAATTAACTTGATGTAGTTATTATTGGTGGTGGGAGAGCACGATGACGATGGATGACCTGATTTTGCAGACCTTGCGCAACTCCACGTTGACTGAAGAGTTGCGAGATGCCGAGATTGAAACGTTGGCAAGTATTGTTACGGTGCATGAATACAAAGCGGGTGAGTATCTTCTCCAGCCTGGCAATAGCACGCTCAGAAATACACTTATGATCCTTGCTACTGGTGAGGTTGAGGCGACGGCCACTCTCGGCGGTGAGAAAGCTACCTTGCATCTGCTACAGCCCGGTGACTTGGCTGGCATCATCACGTTTGTTGGTGGGAGTGCCGCGCAGATCAGTGCGACCGTGATGGCCAAAACAAACAGCAAAATGCTGTTACTAGAACGCTCCCGACTAGAATCGTTTCTTAGCACTAACCCCGCCATCGTTTACTATGTAATGCGCGGTGTCGTGCGTCATGTGCATGGCATTGTGAGGCGCATGAATATGCAATCCGTAGAAATGAGCAACTATATCTACCAACAAGGTGGTCGCTACTAGCGCAAATCCTAAAGCTTTAACTGTGGAGAGCACCTCCTTACTGGCCTCTAGATGTTTCTATACAATATGCTGTTCAGATCATTATATGAATATCCACACCGCGCCTTCAAATGCATTGCCTGGTAGCTAATGGCATTCGCACATCGTACAAATTTATGAAACATATGGGCTAGAGGCATGCCAGTTAATCTACAATCTCCCGTTTCAAGTGCTCTCCTGCCTGTCAAGGGCGTGCTGCTGGGCACGGCGGAAGCGAGTATCAAAAAGCCCGGGCGCAAGGACTTACTGCTCATGCATCTAACCGAGCAAGCCACGGTGGCCGGTGTATTCACGCAAAACCGCTTCTGCGCTGCGCCGGTTATTGTGGCACGCGAACATCTGGTTGCGCACAAAAACGTGCGCGCATTGGTGGTTAACACGGGTAACGCCAATGCTGGCACCGGTGAGCAGGGATTGGCTGCGGCTCGCGCCACCTGTGCCGAAGTAGCCAATCTGCTGGACTGCGAGGCAGAGCAGGTGCTGCCGTTCTCCACCGGAGTCATCATGGAGGCGTTGCCACTGTCGCGGTTGATATCTGGGCTGCCAACCTGCGTAACTGAACTACGCGAGGATAACTGGCTTAATGCCGCGCAGGCCATCATGACCACTGACATCGTTGCCAAGGCGGCGTCCAAACAAATTATGCTCGATGGTGTAACGATCACAATTACCGGCATTGCTAAAGGCTCCGGCATGATCCATCCCAACATGGCTACCATGCTTGGCTATATTGCCACGGATGCGGCGGTGGCACAGCCTCTGTTGCAACAGTTAGCCACTCACGCCAGTGATGCTTCATTCAACTGCATCACCGTGGATGGCGATACCTCCACAAATGACGCACTGATTGTAATCGCCACCGGCATGAGCGGCGCACAAGCTATCGTTGACGTGACAAGCAGGGCGTTCGAGCAATTGCAGGCGGCAATCACGGATGTTGCCATATTGCTGGCGCAGGCCATCGTGCGTGATGGAGAGGGTGCAACTAAATTTATCACTGTCCAAATTGAAGGGGGAAAGAGCGTGGCGGAGTGCAAGAAAATTGCCTATGCTGTGGCACATTCTCCTTTGGTCAAGACTGCATTCTTCGCTTCTGATCCCAATCTTGGACGCATTCTCGCTGCTATCGGTTACGCCGATGTGCAGGATCTCGACGTGCATCGTCTCAAGCTATATCTTGACGACGTGCTAGTGGCTGAAAATGGTGGGCGCGCTACCAGCTATATTGAAGAAGATGGTCAGCGCATCATGCAACAAAGCGACATTACCATTCGGGTCATGCTAGATCGCGGCACGGCTGTTGCCACAGTATGGACCTGCGATTTCTCTTATGACTATGTCAAGATAAACGCCAGTTATCGTAGCTAGTGCGTCATAATCAGCGATGCTTTTGCAGACTTTGACCTCCAAACATTACTAAGGTCGGTGCTCTCCTTACCTGTTCAACTGAATGCCGACGATAATCGGCGTCTGCGGATTATATTAAGGGGAGATGGAGCGGGCGATGGGAATCGAACCCACGGCGCTAGCTTGGGAAGCTAGGGTATTACCATTATACGACGCCCGCATGTAAAATAGATGTTACCTTAACCAGACCAGAATTTGAAAGTGATTTCAGTCTCAATTAACGGCAAAGTTCGCCAATTCGATAATTCTATTACCATCGCTACGCTCCTCGAACAGATGCAACTGACGGGCAAGCGTATCGCGCTTGAGCTCAACGGTGAAATCTTGCCGCGCGGACAATTCAACCAACAACTGCTGGCAGATGGCGACCAACTTGAAATTGTTGTCGCAGTCGGTGGTGGTTAAACACGGAACACATTAATGAACAAAGATACATTGCTCATCGCGGGCAAAAGCTATAACTCGCGCCTCTTAATCGGCACCGGCAAATACAAGGATTTCACCGAGACTCAGGCAGCGGTGGAGGCCAGCGGCGCCGAAATTATCACCATCGCCATCCGTCGCAGCAACATCGGGCAAAACCCGAACGAGCCAAATCTGCTGGACATTTTACCGCCATCAAAATATACCCTGCTGCCCAACACGGCGGGGTGCTACAGCGCGGACGACGCCGTGCGCACGCTGCGACTCGCACGCGAGCTACTGGACGGGCACAGTCTGGTCAAGCTGGAAGTGCTGGGTGATCCACAATCGCTTTATCCGAATGTTGTAGAGACCCTCGCCGCCGCAAGAACGCTGGTGGCAGATGGCTTTCAGGTGATGGTGTATACCTCGGATGACCCCATCATCGCCAAGCAGCTGGAAGATATCGGCTGTGTCGCCATTATGCCGCTGGCTTCGCTGATCGGCTCCGGCATGGGTATCCTCAATCCGTGGAATTTGCAGCTCATCATGGATCGCGTGCAGGTGCCGGTTATTGTGGATGCGGGAGTGGGCACGGCTTCAGACGCGGCCATCGCCATGGAGCTCGGTTGCCATGGGGTGTTGATGAATACCGCCATTGCCGCCGCACAGCAGCCGGTGTTAATGGCCTCTGCCATGAAGCTGGCCGTGGAGGCGGGTCGCATGGCATTTCTGGCCGGACGCATGCCAAAAAAACTGTATAGCGCTACACCCAGCTCACCTACCAGCGGATTAATAAGTTGATACCACAGCGCTCCTCACACATTCGCAGCTATGTGCTGCGTCAAGGGCGCATCTCCAATGGGCAACAGCGGTGCCTCGACGCGCTCCTGCCAGTTTATGGCATCCCCTACCATTCTCAATCGCTGGATTTGGAAAGTATTTTCGGCAGAACGGCGACTAAAATCCTTGAGATCGGCTTCGGCATGGGAGAAACTACTGCCGCCATTGCCCAATCACATCCGCAAAATGATTATCTTGCCCTTGAGGTACACACCCCGGGCGTGGGTTGTTTGCTCAAACTGATTGAAGAGTTGGATTTGAAAAATATCCGCATCATTCAGCATGATGCAGTTGAAGTACTGCGCGACATGCTGGCCGATAACGTGCTGGACGGTGTCCATATTTTTTTTCCCGATCCCTGGCACAAGACACGCCACAACAAGCGTCGCCTGATTCAACCTCCATTTGTGGCGCAACTGGTGAAGAAAATCAAACCGGGTGGGTATGTTCATGTCGCCACTGATTGGCAGGATTACGCTGAACAGGTTCTCACAGTATTGAGCGGCGAAACATCACTGGAAAATACCGCAGCTGATTATGCACCGCGCCCGGCTTATCGCCCGCTTACCAAGTTCGAACAGCGTGGGCTGCGATTGGGACATGGCGTTTGGGACATGGTATTCAAGAAGCTCTAATCAAATCCACAAAACCTTACTTACGCAAAAAAACCTGCAGCAAGTCATTCAAAAATCGCCGCCCCAACTCGGTCGGTGCGATACGTTGCAGATCACGCTCCAGCAGGCCACGTTGCACAGCCTGCTCCAGTTCACGACGAATCAATAGCAAAGACAAGCTGGTACGCTCGGCAAATAGTGTGTCAGCAAAACCTTGATTCAAGCGCAACGCATTCATCATGAATTCAAACGGCAAATCCTCGCGCTTCACGGACTCTTCGGACTGCACCGGCAAATCCTGCGCGACCTGTTTCAGATACGCCTGCGGCTGTTTATAACGGACCTGTCGCAGCACCTTATCCGGAAAACTCAACTTGCTGTGCGCGCCCGCGCCTATGCCCAGATAATCACCAAACTGCCAGTAATTCAGATTATGGCGTGATTGTTTTTTCGGTTGTGCAAAGGCCGAAGTTTCGTAATGTTGATAACCGTGCTTACTGAGTATTTGTTCAATATTCTGCTGCATGGCGCTACACAGATCATCGTCTGGCAAAGGTGGCGGATAACGGTGAAAAAGTGTATTGGGTTCCAGAGTGAGGTTGTAGCAGGACAAATGTTGCGGTGAAAACTCCAGCGCGGCATGCACATCCTGCACCGCTTCCGCCTGCGTTTGCTGCGGCAAGCCGTACATTAAATCCAGATTAATGTTGTCAAAATGCTGCTGTGCGATTTCTACTGCCCGCCGCGCCTCAGATGCATCATGAATTCGTCCCAGCGCCTTGAGGTGAGTATCGTTGAAACTCTGTATACCAAGCGACAGCCGATTGACTCCGGCATCACGGAAACCCGCAAACTTGTTTGCCTCCACTGTGCCCGGATTGGCTTCCAGCGTAATTTCCGCGCCAAGATCCAGTGGCAATAACATGCGTACTGTAGCGAGAATTTTCTCCATCGCCTGAGCAGAAAGCAGACTGGGCGTACCGCCACCGATGAACACGGTGTAAACCTTGCGTCCCCAAATTTGCGGCAGAGCCAGCTCCAGATCGCGCACTAACGCAGTCACATATTCCTGCTCCGGCAGAGACTCGCGCACCTCATGCGAATTAAAGTCACAATAAGGGCATTTGCGCACACACCACGGAATATGGATGTACAAAGACAACGGCGGTAAAGCTTTAAAACTGATCGCTTGCGTCGTGGAGTTGAGTGGGTGTGAAAGGTGAATGTTCATGGATGCGATTGTACCAACTGAGAGCATAAAATATGGAACAGGCAACTTTTTCAGCAGGGTGTTTCCGGGATGGAGAAGCTGCATTTCGGCAGACGCCAGGCGTACTTGGAACGAGCGTTGGAAATATTGGCGGCAATACGGTCAATCCAACTTAATATGGAAGTGTGCACTGGCACCACTGGCCACGCCTAGGATGACCACCAGCAGTATCTGGAAAAACACGGACAAGGTCACTGTCATTAGAAATGTCAGCGCGAACGACTTCGCCTGCTACTGCGCGCGGTTGGTATACCTGAGAGTGGTTTGCAACGCCAGCACTCTCAAGGCTCCGCAATTTGCAGCTTTTGTAGCAGAATATGCAGTGCCTGTGCACGGTGGCTAATCTCCGCTTTCTCGTCGCGGTTCAATTCCGCACTCATTTTGTTGAGTTGCGGCAACCAGAACAGCGGGTCGTAACCAAATCCTCCTTCGCCGAGCATTTGTTGCGCAATTTCGCCATGCCATTCACCTTCTGCAATCAGCGGCTGCGGATCGTCAGCATGGCGCACCAACACTAGCACACAATAATAATGTGCACGCCGGTCAACCACGTCTTTCATTGCTTGCAACAATTTCTCATTGTTGCGCGAATCCGATTTCGGATCGCCCGCATAACGCGCAGACTGTACTCCCGGTGCGCCGCTCAAAGCCGCGACGCAAATTCCAGAATCGTCCGCCAGTGCGGGCAGGCCACTGATACGGCTGACCTGACGCGCCTTGGCCAGCGCATTCTCAATGAAAGTACAGTGAGGTTCTTCAGCCTCTTCAATGCCCAGTTGCGCCTGCGTCAGTATCTCTATGGGGAGTGACGCAAGCGTTAACTGCAACTCGCGCAATTTGCCCGGATTGTTGGAGGCGATAACTAGCTTATGCATGGTGAGCTACTTCCCCAGCGCCGCGCGCTGTATCTCAATTAATTTGGCGATGCCAGACTGCGCTAAATCGAGCATGGCATCCATTTCAACACGGCTGAAAGCGTGACCTTCTGCCGTACCCTGCACCTCTATAAAATGGCCCGCACTGGTCATCACCACATTCATATCGGTATCACATGCAGCATCTTCGGCGTAATCAAGATCAAGCACTGGTACACCTTGATACATGCCCACCGAAATCGCAGCGACGAAATCGCGTAATGCGCTTTCTTTGATCAACTCTTGTTTGACCAATCCACTAACGGCATCGTGCAAGGCGACAAAAGCACCGGTAATACTGGCGGTACGCGTGCCGCCATCGGCCTGAATCACGTCGCAGTCCACTTGGATGGTGCGCTCGCCCAATAGTTTCAAATCCACTACAGAACGCAAACTGCGTCCTATCAAACGCTGGATTTCCTGCGTCCGTCCAGACTGTTTGCCTTTGGCCGCTTCACGCGCCATGCGGCTGCCGGTTGAGCGTGGCAACATGCCATATTCCGCCGTAACCCATCCCTCACCAGAGCCCTTTTTATGCGGCGGCACACGCTCCTCCACGCTTGCGGTGCAAATCACTTTTGTGTCGCCGCATTCGATCAGCACCGAACCTTCGGCATGCTTGGTGTAATGACGCGTGATGAGAATGGAACGAAGCTGATCAGATTGCCGCTGGCTGGGACGCATAAAATAATCCTGAAAATAGAATGGCACGCATTATAACTTGCGCCACCGCAGTCTTCAGGATTAGTCCCGCGCGACTGCTACAGACGCGTTTTAAACGGTATATAACAAAAATTACACTATGCAATCATCATATAATGCACACACTTCAGCTCAATCTATATTTCCAAAAAAACGTAGCCAGACATAAATAAATCATGGCCTTGATTAACGTTGGAACTGGATTGGGCAATCACTCACACTACATTATCTGGAGTCCCAATGATTTTTAGCATGACCGGTTTTGCCACTGCCGCAACAGAACTCGACAGCGGATCGCTTGCAGTAGAACTGCGTGCAGTCAACCACCGTTACCTCGACCTCCAGATACGCATGCCAGACGAACTGCGCATGCTGGAACCCCTATTGCGTGAGATCCTTGCTGCGCAGCTGACGCGCGGCAAGGTGGAATGCCGTATCGGCTTCTCCGCACGGATATCCGAACAGAATCCGGCGCAGCTCAATCAACCCCTGGTACAACAACTGGCGAAATGGAACGACGAAGTGCAATCCATCCTGTCCGAAGCAAAGGGCTTGAGCGTAGCCGATGTATTGCGTTGGAATGGCGCGCTACTAAGCGCCGCTCTCCCTACCGACACGCTGCAAACCCTGGTGCCTGAACTACTGCAACAAGTGCTGCAAGAATTCACCGCAGCACGTGGACGCGAAGGTGACAAATTACAAGAGTTTCTGTTGCAGCGCATAGAGCAAATCGAAACCTTATGCGCCCTGGTCTCACCGCGCATCCCAACGGCAATTGCGGCGTATGAAGAAAAACTGGTCGCGCGTTTGCGTATAGCGCTGCAAACAGGAGACGATGAACGCGTGCGGCAGGAAATTACACTGTTTGCCAGCAAAATTGACGTGGATGAAGAATTGTCACGCCTGCAAACGCATCTGGTAGAAATGAAGCGAGTACTGGTCAAAGGCGGGGCAGTAGGCAAGCGGCTGGATTTTCTGATGCAGGAGCTTCACCGCGAAGCAAACACGCTAGGCTCAAAGTCCGTCGACGCAGAAGTATCCCGTGCATCGATGGAAATGAAGCTTTTGATAGAACAGATGCGAGAGCAGATTCAGAACTTAGAGTAATGTTTCATTTTGTTGCAAGTCATGTGATGTATTTATAGCCCTCGTTACTTGAACTGGGAAGACGAAGATGATGTACAACAAGAATAAAACGATGAATTTGCTAACTAAATTCGGATGTGGTGTAGGCTTTACATTCAATTAAAGCAGTTGATTAACAGACATAAGCACCACTTTATGCATCTATAGGTATTTTTAGTGGCATTTTTTGGGGTACCTAATTTACGTTAGGTCACAACACATAGGAGCGGTACTTAACATGCAAAAATACTATCCGCCTGAATTCCAAGAAGCTCAATTTCATTGTATTCATTGCGGGGTATATGCAGCACAGTATTGGCACAACTTATATTACAAAACGGAGCATAGGAGTATCTATACTGAGCAACACCTCAAATTTTGCGCATGCAGTCACTGCTCTAAATGGTCGTACTGGTTTGACGAACGGATGATCGTGCCCTCAGACGCACCAGTACAGCCCCCACACCTCGATATGCCGCAGAAGTGCCTTCCAGAATATCAAGAGGCGCGTTCGATCGTCTCTGCTTCTCCTCGTGCAGCATCTGCGCTGCTGCGGCTAGCAGTTCAGCAGCTAATGCCAATACTTGGAGAATCTGGTAAGAATATTAATGATGATATCGCTAGCCTCGTGAAGAAGGGTCTCCCTGTACAAGTCCAACAGGCATTAGACTTCTGCCGTATTGTTGGCAACAATGCTGTGCACCCAGGTGAGATTGATCTGAACGACACACCTGAAATTGCCCACCAAATTTTCGCGATGATCAATTTCATCGTTGAGGACCGAATCAGCCGCCCCAAGCAAATTGAGGCACTCTACTCAAATCTACCTGAGGCCGCACGTAATGCAATTGCGGTGCGTGATGGAAAAGCCCCTTAAGTCGGGTTAGCGCAGCGTAACCCGACGATTAACTTGTACGAATTGACGTTATTCGAGGATAAACCATGCAATGAGATACCGGCGCGCTTTCGTTTCTGGTGGTTCATTCTTCTTCACATTGGTGACGGAGAAGCGGCGACCGTTGTTTGCATCAGCGGAGGCTGTGGATGTCTTGCGACGTGCATTTCGCTCGGTGCGCTCCACTCGCCCTTTTGTGCTTGATGCGATAGTGGTTTTGCCCGATCACTTGCATTGCATTTGGACATTGCCACCCGGCGACGCGGATTTTGCCACTCGCTGGCGACTGGTTAAAACATGGTTCACCAAGCATTGCGATCCGGCGCTACGTCCCGCACCAAGCGCTGTACAGACGAGAAGGCAAGAGCAGGCGTTATGGCAGCATCGTTATTGGGAACATATGCTGCGAGACGAAGCCGATTTCGAGCGCCATGTGGAATACATCCATTACAATCCGGTGAAACACGGGTATGTGGCATCGCCGTTGGCGTGGCCGCATTCCAGCTTCCCGCGATATGTCGAATCTGGGGTTTATGAGGCGGGCTGGGGGCAGGGGCAGATGGATTTTGAGGATATTGGGCATGAATGAGGGAATGTCGGGTTACGCTACGCCAACCCGCCCTACGTGCCTGTATCTATTTAATATTTATAAAATTAATTTTAAGGAGATAATTAATGATGATGAATGCCCAACTAATTTTTCACAGGTTTTTTCTCATGACTGTCGTAATGTTCTCATTAACTACAGTTAGTAGCCATGCCGCTGAATCTGCGGAAGACTTGAACAGAGAGGCTACTCAAGCACTTCAAAGTTTGCTCAAATCCAATTCTATTGCAGCAGAATTTTCAAAGATTGCTAAGGCCGTAATAGTGTTCCCCAACATTGTCAAAGCCGGACTTGTATTTGGAGGGAGCTATGGTGAAGGGGTCTTAATGAAAAATGGCTCTGTTGCAGGTTATTATAATTCGGTAGGAATATCGTGGGGTTTGCAGGCAGGTGCACAATCGTATGGTTACGTTTTGTTTCTCATGAACGACAAGGCCATAAATTATCTAGAAAAATCGAAGGGCTGGGAAGTGGGTGTAGGACCGTCTGTAGTTGTGATGAATGAAGGAGTCGCTAAGAATGTCTCCACAACAACATTAAAAGATGACGCCTACGCTTTCATATTTGACATGCAGGGACTCATGGCGAGCATAAGCATTGAAGGTACAAAAATTTCCCAAATCAAGCGTTGAATTGCATTGCCAGATCCTGAGAAAAAACAATTTATTCCTCAGAAAAAATGGCTATGAATGGTTAAAGCAGACTTGCCCATCTCTACTTGGCTTAATCCGTTGCCCTGCGAGATTCATGATAGGGGGAGGATATAAGCCTCCTCTCTGTCTTGGGCAAAAAGTTTTTGGCAAGCGTATGGAACAGCGGTGTGGGACAGATCAATTTCGAGCAGACTTTTGCTATGAAAGCAGCTGCCATCATCGGCAAGATCATCTCGTGGTTGTCTGTCATCTCGATGACGATAACGAAAGCGGTAATGGGTGCCTGGGTTACGCCGGCGAAGTAAGCAACCATTCCAAGGATGATGGCAGCACCTGTAGGTACCGAGGTGAAGAAGTGCGCAATGTTGGCGCCGAATCCCGCCCCTGCAGAAAGCGTTGGCGCCATGATCCCCCCCGGAATTCCGCTGACGTAGGAAACGATGGTGGCAACCATTTTCAACAAGCCGTAGCTTTCCGGTAATTCTGCGTTGGCGTCAAGAAGTGATTTGGCTTCGATGTATCCGCTTCCGTAAGTGCTATTACCGGATGCCAGACCTATCAGTGCCAGTGCAACACCACAACAACCGGCAAAAGCGACCGGTTTTTCCCGCATCAACTTGCCCATACGGCCTTTCAAACCCTTGTTGACTTCGATCAGGATGCGGCTGAACCCTCCGCCCAGCAATCCGCCGCTGATGCCGCAGAATATGACCACACTCCATTCCCTGCCGAGCACCAGTGTTTCAGAGGTGTGGCCGAAGTAGGAATAATTACCCAGCAACGCCAGTGAAGTGATACCGGCAATGATTACTGTCATGAGGATCGTTGAACTGTTGTGCTCTTCAAAGGATCGGCTCATCTCTTCGATGGCAAACACGATGCCGGCCAGCGGTGTGTTGAAAGCAGCTGCGACACCTGCTGCGCCGCCGGCAAGTATCAAACCCTTTTCAAGATCGTGCCTGGGGAAGCGTGCAAGGTTGCCCAGACTGTGCATGATGGCTGCGCCGATTTGTACCGTCGGACCTTCGCGTCCCACGGAAGCGCCAAAAAAAAGTCCAGCGATACAGAGCATGATTTTCCCGAAAGCCACGCGCAATGAAAGCATACGATCACGGATTTCGGAGCTTTCATTTTTTTCAAGAGAGGCAATGGTCTGGGGAATACCGCTACCTTGGGATCCCGGGAAGAATTTTCGGGTCACAAAGACGATCATCATGAGACCCAGTGGAGTGAGTATCAGCGGAAGATAGGGGGAGTACGCAAGCAATTTATGAAACAGGGCATTTGCCTGCTCACAGGCAACAGCAAAAAAAATTGCAACCACGCCGACGCTGACTGCGCCGCTCCAGAATACAAGCCGGCGCTTCCATTCAAGAATCTGCTTTTCTTCCAGAAACGGGAATTTCATCAGTTAATCGAGGTTCCAGCTTGATAATAAATACTTTTCAGGCCGCCATTATACATAGAGCCTGAGGTCACCCCAAAATTTGCAGCACTGGATGATCATAATGCAACCTTTCCAGAGCCTACGGAACTCTCGTGACGGGAATACCGCCATTTAAATGGTCTAGCAGCCTATCAGGATTTCGTTGTGCTGCTCTGCGTCTTAACGATATTGACAGGATCCTGATACACCTCGCGCATCTTGTCGTAGAGCGGGATGGTCGTGCCGTTGATACGGTTTTGCATCAGCGCATCGAGATCGACATCTGCAACCACCACCTGCTCCATGTTGGCAACGCCTTCTGCGGCGATGCCATCGCGCGAAAACGGAAAATCAGACGGCGTCATGATACAAGCTTGGCCGTAATGCATACCCAGCCCTTCCACCGCAAGGTTACCCACGGTGCTGGTCATCGCGACGTAGACCTGATTCTCGATGGCGCGCGCATGGGCGCAGTAGCGCACCCGCAAGTAACCCTGGCGGTCGTCTGTGGAAGACGGCACAAACAGGATATCCGCGCCCGCCTCGCACACCATCCTGGACAATTCTGGAAACTCAATGTCATAGCAGATCAGGATACTGACCGCGCCATATTCAGTCTGAAAAAGGTGCAGCTTGCTTCCCGCCGAAGTATCCCACTTTTCGCGCTCCCAGCGGGTGCGGTGGATCTTGTCCTGCATGAACATCTCGCCCTGCGGCGAGAACATGAACGAGGTGTTGTAGAGCAGGCCGGCGCGCAGGTTGGGGTGGCTGCCGGCGATCAGGTAAAACCCGTATTTCTTGGCCATCTCGATCATCAGTTCCTGATAGCGCGGGGTGAAGTCGTGCATGCGCCGCACAGCGGCCTTGATATCGTTATCCGTATCCAAGAATGACAGCAACTGGCTGGTAAAAATCTCCGGCAGCATCACAAAGTTCGGTTTGTATTCTGCAGCTGCCTTGAGCATGAAGCGAACCTGGTTTTCAAAACCGTCCCAGTCTTTGATTGAGCGGAGCAGATATTGTACAGCGGCGATACGGACTTTCACGGCGCTTCTCCTTGCATGATGAGACTGGGCTTCTTTGCATTGTAACGCGGGTTGAGCCACACGATCAGTGCGGCATAACCGTGGCTCTCCTGATCTTCCGGTATGTAGCCAACAACGATGCCGCAGTACTGGAATTCCTCGCGCAACTGGAAGCTGAGCACCGGATCCTGAAGATCGCCCCACACGACCTTCTGCGCATAGAGTTCGGCGGGCATCTGGTCTGCATAACGGTGGTAGCCCGGCAGGCGGCCGCAGGCCATGATGCGTTTCAGGTTGAGCCGACGGCACAGACGCCGGCGCTCGTGATACAGTGCATGCCCTATCCCCGCACCGCGCTTATGCGGATGTACGAATACTTCGGCGGCATACAGCGTGCGACCTTCGGGATTGTGGGTGTTGAAGCTGCCACGGGCGGTGATCTCTTTCCAGGTATGTTCCACCTGCCATTCATCCCACAGCACCACGAACGAACTCGACGCGCCCACCAACTCACCATTGATCTCGGCGACGAACTGTCCCTGAGGAAACACTTCCAGCTGATTCAGCAGCAGATCCTCACGCCAGGGCGGGATAGTCGGATAGACGTGCTTTTGCAACTCGATCAACGGAATGACATCTGCATGGGTGGTATTGCGAATAACGACTTTCCTGCTCATACATGAATTATGATTCTTGTGATTTACCAATGGCCAGTTTACGCTTTTTTAAATCCGATTGCCCCCGGATTCGCATCACTTTGCGTGTGCCGAAGATTGGCTTTTAGAGTTGCACAACACTGTTACCGGCCCATCAAATCGCAACCATATAAAATCGAACAGGAGATCAAAACCAATTACAGTCTTTGTCGACTTATCTACATCTGCGTAGTACGCTATGCAACAATTTCTATCTGGTCAGTTTTAACCCGGCACAACTGGTCAATCCGAAGCCAGCGCCAACAAAACGAACACACTCTCGCCTATAAGCCAGTCAAAATTATGAACCAAACTACAGAAACTTTAATAAATGCGACCATTAATGGTAAAGCTATAAGCGCTCCGGAGTATTTATCAGTCATTCAGGCGTTATGGCATGCGGGCTATCCAAGGATAAAAAGCGTGGGTTGCCTTGAGGGTGTTTGCGGCACCTGCAGGGTATTGGTGCGCAGGCAAAATTCTCAAACCATTAGCACTGAATTAGGTTGTCAGGTGCTGATTGAAGAAGGCATGCAGGTTAATTTCCTGGCTTTCCCAACGCCTGCACAACAGCATTACAAACTAGAAGATATCCGTAATTCATGGGAAGTACAGGACAATTTCCATACAATTTTCCCGGAAGCGGAAAATTGTCGGCATTGTGGTGGCTGCAATACAACCTGCCCCAAAGGGATAAATGTCGAAAGAGGCGTGATTCTTGCCGCCAAGGGACGTTTCAGAGAAGCCGGTGATCTTTTTACAGAATGTGTGCTGTGTGACCTTTGCCAAAGTGCATGCCCTGAAAATATCGCCCCGAATCATGTTGGCATTTTTTCTCGTCGAGTTACTGCTCACCTGCATACACGTCCATCCAATTTAATAAATAGACTTGAGCTATTACGCAAGGGTGAGCTTAAAGTCGTCATCTGATGCTGAGATAAAAAATTTATATGACTAATAATATTTCTTACCAGGAAGCATTTGCTAGCTATGAGGCCGTCTCAGAAAGGCCTTTGCCTGAAGTGAACTATGAGGGGTTGCTTGAAAAATATCACCCGGATTATTTCAAAGACGCGTGCGTTCAACTTAAGATTGGCCCGAACAAGGGCGACATTTGCCATATTCAATTAGCCGAGATGTTACAGGCTGATGCACGTATTGATGAGGCCGACCTTGCAGGTGCGCAAGTCATTGAAACAGACATATTGATCATTGGCGGTGGCGGTGCCGGCTGTGCTGCCGCGCTAACCGCTGCAGAGTCCGGCGCCCGTGTACTTATCGCAACCAAATTACGTTTAGGCGACAGTAATACCGTGATGGCTGAGGGCGGTGTGCAAGTTTCCATTGAGAAAGATGATACGCCACAGCAGCATTATGATGACACTTTGCGCAGTGCAGACAGGCCGGTAGATAAAGAACTCGTCGCTGAAATGGTCATGAGTGCGCCTGATGTTATTCGTTGGCTTATCCAGCAAGGCATGCAGTTTGATCTGGATGAATATGGTGATTTGCTTACCAGAAAGGCGGGTGGAACCACGGCTCCCCGGGTGGTCTATTTCAAAGATTACACCGGCCTTGAAATGATGCGGGTGCTAAAGGAGGCGGTGCGCAGCACAGAAATTGAGGTGCTGGATTATGTGCCTACAGTAGAGTTGTTGTCCGATGAGGATGGCCATTGTACAGGCGCTGTGCTGTCCTCTTTAGAGGACAATCGTTATAAGCTGGTAAAAGCCAAGTCTGTGATCATTGCCACGGGTGGCATAGGTCGTTTGCATTTGAATGGTTTTCCTACCTCAAACCACTTCGGCGCAACGGGTGATGGGCTGGTGTTAGCATACAGGCTAGGTGCGAAGCTGCGGGATCTTGATTCATTTCAGTATCATCCATCTGGCCTGGCGTATCCGCAGCATTTATCCGGCACGTTAATTACCGAAGGGGTGAGGTCTGCCGGTGCATACTTATTAAATGCTCGGGGAGAACGCTTTGTTGATGAGTTACTACCGAGAGATAAAGTTGCTGCGGCAATCATGCGTGAATGTGTAGAAGGTCGGGGCGTAGATGCAGGGAATGGTATAAAAGGCATCTGGATTGATACCCCTGGTTTAGAGCTTAATAATCCGGGTATTTTTAACGCTCGATTTCCTAAATTAATTAAAATAGGCAAGAAGTCCGGTATAGACCCGCGTACACAACCCTTGCTTATTTATCCAACACTTCATTATCAGAATGGTGGCGTTATCATTGACAAGCATGGGCAAACAAATATTCCAGGATTGTATTGTGTCGGTGAAGTGAGTGGCGGCATTCATGGACGCAACCGCTTAATGGGTAATTCGCTACTGGAAATTATAAGCTTCGGTCGCAGAGCAGGCATTCATGCAGCAAAATACTCTCCAAGAAAGCCCTTTAGAAAAATCTCTATTGAACATTTAAGTCGATTACGCAGAGAGTTGATGCTTGCCGATATGCCAATGGACTCAAAAGGTCCTATTTTATTTCCGGCTTATGCAAAGTTTGAAACAGATTCAGACTATTCCGGGCTACATAAGAATAAAAAGAGTAAATGATGGAAAATGTGCTTAATCAGGTTCTGTTGCACAAAAATAACAGAGTGGGTGCAGACTACTCACTCTGGAAAAATGGCTGGGGTGGGCAAGGTTTAAAAAATGCCATGGAGCATCCTGCCGATATTATTTCTAATATTAAAGATGCAGGTTTGCTCGGGCTTGGCGGAAGCGGCTTTCCGACACATATAAAATGGCAAGCCATTGCTGATCAGACAAATACGGAAAAATATTTAATTTGTAATGGCAATGAAGATGAGCCAGGTACATTTAAAGATAGAGTGTTATTGGAAGAAACGCCATTCCAGGTGATTGAAGGCGCAACAATTGCAGCGTTAGCCTGCGGTATAAATAATGTTGTTTTTTATATTAATCCTAACCTCAAAACCTGCCATGAAGTTATGCAAAGTGCCCTGGCAAAATGGCTAGCTTCTGAAATTCACAATAATGCTTTACAGCAGGGCTTAAATCTAAAATACACAATAGTCGCCAGCAGCGGACACTATATTGCCGGAGAAGAAACAGCCGCCATTGAATCAGTCGAAGGCAAATTCCCTTTTCCAAGAGGTAAAGAACCGCGTCCTACTACTTCAGGTGTTAATGGCTGCCCTACCCTGATTAATAATATAGAAACCTTATGTAACGTCCCGCATATTTTGCGTAAAGGTGTGCAATGGTATCGAGATTTAGGTATAGGCGAAGCGAATGGCACGAAAATATATAGCTTGAGTGGTGATGTGCTTTCACCCGGTGTTTATGAATTACCAATGGGCACACCTTTAACGGAGCTTATATTTAAATATGGGCAGGGTATGTTGGTAGGCAAGCAGCTGAAAGCAGTATTTACCGGCGGCCCCTCGAATACCATTCTGACTGAAAAAGATCTGGATGTTAATTTGGATTTTAAATCTGTTTCAGAAAGACGTTCAGCTCTGGGTACAGGTGCAATGATTGTGGTATCACGTGGTACAGGTATTGTTAAACGCGTGGCGCAGTATGTTGATTTTTTTGCGGCAGAATCATGTGGCCAATGTCCCGCTTGTAAAACGGGTACGTACTATATGTCTCAATTGTTAGGTGAGATAGATACGGGAAAAGGCTCAAAAGCCGATCTGGATAGCCTAGTTGATTTATGCAATATTTTACCGGGAGGCGGGCGCTGTCATTTGTTAGATGGTGCTGTAAAAGTTGTAGATAGCTCGCTTTATCATTTTCTGGATGAGTACAAAGAAGCATTAAGTGATGACTTAAATTAGATGTTAAATAACGCACAGATCCACTCTCGTCAAATTGGGGAAACGCTGATATGTTTAACGTACGTTTGATTGTCTTAATCGACATTTCATTGCTTTGTGCGTGATGGGATATATGCGCATGACTGGTCTGATTCGATGGGAAATGCGGTGCTTGGATATGATTGACGCAGACCGCGTGGGCACAAAGACGTGCCCACCCTACGTGACTGAATTTTCAACACAAGAAACATAAAAGGAGATATTGAACAATGATGATGATTGAGCGTGGAGCGAAAAGAACCGCAAAGCCTGATATTTTTATCAGTCATTCTTCTAAAGATAAAAAGGCGGCACTTCATTTGGCTAAAGTACTCAATTTTTGTTCTATAGATGTATGGTTAGACGATTGGGAACTTGAGGTAGGACAAAGCCTTACAGATGAAATCTCTAAGGCCATGAATGAATCTCGATATATAGCAATATTGATTACTGAAAACTACAACAAAACTGTATGGACAAAAACAGAATATAAAAAGGCCTTGTCCAGAGAGCAAAAAGAACAACGCACAGTAATGCTCCCACTCATAATTGGTGAAGCGGTTATACCCGACTTCCTTGAAGATAAGATGTATATTGATCTTAGAGCCAAGTTTTTTAATGGCGTTGTTAATCTAGTTGGCATGATTCACAGTATATCTAGATTCAGAATCTCTGAGGCTTTGAACGATTCAGAGCCTGAGAATGTTGGCGATATTTGGAGGCTTCTTCAGTCAATAGGTTTCGAACCGTATGTCGTACTTGGTAATGATGACTTTCAAGAAATGCTTAAGCACGGTGGTCATTTAATAAAAGAAGATTATGCGACATTTGATCCATTCGAACTCAAGAATAGTGGCAAAGTATCTAATCATGTTAAGGCGCTGATTGGCGAACTGATTTGAAAGTATTAACAAATATCGAGCCTAACGAATAAGGTTAGGTTGGAACGCACGGGTAGAGCCATGTAGGGTGGGCACGTTTTTGTGCCCACGCGGATTCGTCATTTTGGAGTAAACAGCAATGACACGTTATCGCCGCGTAATGGCTGCAGGCTCAAGCTATTTCTTTACGGTGGTCGCTTACCGGCGGCAGTCAATTTTATGTGATGAAGCGATTCGTAACGCACTACGTGCCTCAATCGAAACGGTGAGCGTGGCGCGTCCTTTCGTCATCGATGCATGGGTATTGTTGCCTGACCATTTACATTGCGTGTGGACATTACCTGACGGTGATGCCGATTTTCCACTCGTTGGATGATGATCAAGCGAGCGGTTTCTTTGGCCTGCAGAGAAGAGCATCGTCGTGCCGACTGGGTGACTGCATCAAAACTCAAACATCGCGAATCGACTATCTGGCAACGGAGATTCTGGGAACACCAAATTCGTGATGAAAATGATTTTGCCCGTCATGTCGATTACATTCATTTCAACCCGGTTAAACACGGGCATGTACAACGTGCGATTGATTGGCCTCATTCGACATTTCACCGCTATGTGCATGATGGGGTATATGCGCATGACTGTTCTGATTCGATGAGAAATGGGGTGTTAGGGTCTGATTGACTCAGACCGCGTGGGCACAAAGACGTGCCCACCCTACTTGACTGCTCAGAAGTTTGCCGTCCCTCAGTTTTATTGCGCTTCAAAATAACTGCTTTAACTGTAACCTTATAAACTAGCCTTTTTCAACTTTGAGAGCGAGATTATGAATGACGACAAGCGGCTCGAACGACTGTACGACTACACGAAGTGGCACATTGGTATTTACCTGTCTGTAGCAGGAGCGCTGACTGCCGCCGTCGGTTATCTTGCCGAGGAGAACAAAACCCGGAATCTAGCGCCATATGTTGGCAGCCCGAAATTGCTGCTCGCTGCAGTAATCTTTATGTTTCTAGCTGGGGTCTGCGGGGCGGTCATCGCAAGCTCCAGCACTGAATGCAAAACGTATGACGAACTTTGGCTTTGCAAGCAAGGGCCATACGGACTTCGCCTTATGCCGGGTAGAGTCTGGGCAATGTTTGAGCATAGTTTCTTCTGGCTCAGCTCGGCCTGTATCGCTCTGTCTGTGCTGACGGCAGAGCCGGTCTTAAAGTGGCTCGCAAAATAAACAGCCATGTAGGGTGGGCACGTTTTTGTGCCCACGCGGATTCGTCATTTTGGAGTAGACACTATGTCACGTTATCGCCGCGCAATGGCTGCAGGCTCAAGCTATTTCTTTACGGTGGTCGCTTATCGGCGCCAGTCGATTCTATGTGACGAAGTGATTCGTAACGCATTGCGCACCTCAATCGAAACGGTGCGTGTGGCGCGTCCTTTCGTCATTAATGCATGGGTATTGTTGCCTGATCATTTACATTGCGTGAGGACATTACCTGACGGTGATGCCGATTTTTCCACCCGTTGGATGATGATCAAGCGCGCGGTTTCTTTGACCTGCAGAGCAGATTATCGTCGTGCCGACTGGGTGACTACATCAAAACTCAAACATCGCGAATCGACTATCTGGCAACGGCGATTCTGGGAACACCAAATTCGTGATGAAAATGATTTTGCCCGCCATGTCGATTACATACATTTCAACCCAGCTGCCCGCGTGGACACAAAGACGTGCCCACCCTTGTATCTTTCTTCCCGTGGTGGTTAGCTACCATTACACGAAGCAGAGGAAGCTTGAGCCCACCCTTAAGGCTCGACCTTGTCATGTAGATCAAGCCCTCTGCTTCACCTTTCGCCAGCATAGACACTGAACGGTATCCAAGGGGTGAACCCTGCATGCACAAGGCAAGTGGGCGAAGTTGGCTAACATTGAAACAGGAGGTCATCATGTTCTATCTCGGTATGGATGTGGCAAAAGCCAAATTAGATTGTTGCCTGTTGCTGGATGAGGCCAGTAGCAAGCGCAAGACTAAAGTAGTGAAAAACACCCAGTCAGGCATCATTGATTTGCTGGCTTGGGTTGCCAAACAAAACGTATCCCCGGAAGCTTTGCATATCGTCATGGAAGCCACCGGCATCTATCACGAACATGCTGCCATGGCGCTCGCGGATGCTGGTGTGATGGTTTCCATCATCAATCCGGCGCAGGTTAAAGATTTTGGCCGTGGGCTGGCCGTGCGCACCAAGACCGATGGCGTGGACAGCGTTGTGCTGGCTCGTTATGGCGCATTACTCAAACCCAAAGCTTGGGTGCCGCCTACACCGGAAGCACGGGTATTGCAAGCGTTGTTAGTACGCCGTGAGGCGCTTGTCCAAGATTTACATCGTGAGCGTAATCGCCAGGAGAAAGCCGTTGCCACAGACACGCCAGCGCTGATTCATAAATCACTTGAAGAGGGCATTGCATTTCTGGCCAAGCAGTTAGATCAGATACAAAAGGATATTGACGCACATATCGACAAGCATGCGGATCTTCAGAAAGATAGGGCATTGCTCCAGAGTATTCCAGCAGTTGGTCCACAGGTGGGGAGCAATTTACTCTCTGTGATGCACAACCATGATTTTGGTTCGGCTGAACAGTTGGCGGCTTATCTGGGACTCGTTCCGGTGGAACGAAAGTCGGGTAGTTCGGTGCTGGGTCGCGCGCGTATGTCCAAGGCCGGTCCCGCCAGAATACGTGCCGTGTTATATATGGCTGCCGTCGTGGGGACACGCTGCAACCCACACGTCAAAGCTGTTTATGAACGCCTAGTTGCTCGAGGCAAGTCCAAGATGTCTTCCCTCGGTGCCGCAATGCGTAAGTTGGTACATTTGTGCTTTGGCGTACTCAAAACTCAACAGCCATATCAACACAATTATCTGAAAAATGCTTGACTTTAAAGACGGTATCTACTTGGCTCTTCCGCCGTGGCATCAAGCGATACGGCCGGCATCTGCAATAGTCCTGATAATGCATGAACCTCTCCAGAATATCTCTGATCCATAAATTGTCAGATTTTCCACTTTCCAGCACTTGAAATTTTATGTTCGTGTCCACAGATTGAGGGGTATGGCAATCCTGCCAGCATTTACCCGTTGAAAGGAGACATCATGCATTATCGAGGTATTTTTCCCCGCGATCTGTTCGCGGAACTGGAGCGGTTGCAGCGTGATTTTGACGGCTCCCCCAGCATTCGCGGTGCAGCGCCAGGCTATCCGGCCATGAACGTTGGCACAACACCGAAGTCGGTTGAGGTCTATGCCTTTGCGCCCGGCATGACACCGGAGGAATTCGATGTGCAAGTCGAGAATGGCGTGCTGACCATCAGTGGCGAGCGCAAAGACATAGTGGCACCTGAGGGAGCGACCATACATATTGGCGAACATTTCTCCGGGCGTTTCCGACGTGTCGTATCGCTGCCGGACGACATCGAGCCGAATTCGACAACGGCCAGTTATCGCGATGGCGTGCTACACGTCTGCGTGGCGCGCAGGGAAGCTGCCCAATCGCGCCGGATTTCGGTTCAATGAGAAAGGAGAACACCATGAGCGAGAAAGTTATCAAGCGTGAAAATGCGAGTGAAGAGAGTGCAGCCATGCGCCCTGCAGTGAACGTAGTTGAAGATGCGACCGGCATCACACTGTATGCCGATCTACCTGGAGTGCCAAAAGAAAAGTTGTCCATCCATGTGGAAGGCGACAATCTGATTCTGGAAGGCGAGCTGGAAATAAATTCCCCGCCGAACATGGAGGCGATCCACGCTGAAGTCGACCTGTCGCGTTACCGCCGGGTATTCGGCCTGTCGCGGGAACTGGATGGCAACAAGGTATCGGCAGGATTCCGACATGGCGTGCTGGAATTGCGCATTCCGAAAGCCGAGCATGCACAGCCGCGCCGGATCGTAGTGCAGGCTACCTGATCTCATCACCCGGCGGTGGATTTACTCCACTGCCGGATATAGATAAGAGGTTCATCATGCAAATTGAAAGAAATTAAGAGAACATGGGGGCTGTTAATAATGTAGGGTGGGCAGGTTTTTGCCTCGTAGAGGTTCTCGCACCCGGAGGGTGTGCCCACGCGGATTCTGGGAACACCAAATTCGTGATGAAAATGATTTTGCCCGTCATGTCGATTACATTCATTTCAACCCAGCTGCCCGCGTGGGCACAAAATCGTGCCCACCCTACTTGGCTACTTGGCTGGCGCTGGTGGCCGAGCAGTCTGTCGGCAACCGCCCCGGACGAATCGAGCCAAGGGCAATCAAGCGACGCCATAAACCATATCAGCTACTGACAAAAACAAGGGATTTGGCAAGGGAGCAATTGATCAAATATAGGTATCCGAAAAAACTTAAGGGCTGGCCTCGTAATCATGCATTTTGAGCGAAGTTTGATGGAGCGCTCTGCTAACAATGGAATAATGCACCCATAAGTATTCGCCGCCTTCTTTGACCCCTTCGCCTCTGTCTCAAGAGCTTGACAGCTTTGCTATACTTAAATTTTCATAAGCATAAGGCAACGAGTATGAAAACAGACGAACAGCTAAAGAAAGACAATCCTGAGCTATACAGAGTTGCTCGACAAGGAGGTACGGAACCATCAGGCTCCAGTGACTTATTGCATGCAGACAAAGAAGGTGTGTTTCGCTGTGCAGTATGCAATGCAGCACTTTTTAGTGGAGACACAAAGTTTGAGTCAGGTACAGGATGGCCGTCATTCACTGATCCGGTAAGTAAAGATGCAGTCAAGCTTATCAGCGATGACAGCCACGGTATGCGCCGCACTGAAGTACAGTGTGCGGGCTGCAAAGCACACCTCGGACATGTTTTTCCAGACGGACCAGACCGCAAAAAAGATGGCGAGCAAGACTTTGGTCGACACGATCGCTACTGTATCAACGGTATTTGTCTTGACCACAAAACTACATAGAGGTTACTCACTAACGGTAAATAACGATGCCTACACATAAGAAAGCAGTCCTAGCGGGAGGTTGTTTTTGGGGGTTAGAAGACCTAATTCGAAAGCAGCCGGGAGTTGTCGATACTGAAGCCGGCTATACTGGCGGCCAGAATGACAACCCGACCTACCATAACCATTCCAATCATGCCGAAGCGGTCGAGATCACGTACGATCCAGCTCAAACAAATTACAAGAAATTGCTCGACTTCTTCTTTCAGATTCACAATCCAACGACGATTAACCAACAAGGTAACGACTGCGGTTCTTCGTATCGCTCAGCTATTTTTTTTGCTAATGATGAAGAAAAAGCGATCGCTAAAGAAATGATTGGCATTGTTGATAAATCTAAACGTTGGCCTAATCCGGTGGTTACTACCCTTGAACCACGCGGGCGTTTCTGGGTAGCTGAAGACTATCATCAAGACTATTTGGTGAATAACCCAGGTGGCTATACCTGCCATGCTGTGTACTTTGATAGCTACTTAACCGCTGACGAGAATTAGGAAAAAGGAGAGCTTGTAAATTGGTGGCAAACTTGAGGACACCTCTAAAAATCCAATTTTCGTCACAATACTGCGTTACTCGAAAAAAATTATCGCTTACATATCAACTATATGCCTCGCTCAAATTTTTTACTCGCGCCTTGTCTTGTCTAGAAAATTGAATTTTTAGAGGCGCCCTTGATTTAATCTGCCACCTCACGTTTCGATCTGCCACGCGACAGAGGCATTGCCCGACGCTCCGTAAGTAAGGTAGGGTGGGCAGGTTTTTATGCCCACGCGGATTATGGGAACACCAAATTCGTGATGAAAATGATTTTGCCCGCCATGTCGATTACATCCATTTCAACCCGGTTAAACACGGGCATGGTAATCGTGCGGTTGATTGGCCTCATTCGACATTTCACCGCTATGTGCGTGATGGGGTATATGCGCATGACTTGTCTGATTCGATGGAACGCGCGGTGCTGGGATATGATTGACGCTGCCCGCGTGGGCACAAAGACGTGCCCACCCTACCTACTGGCCAAGTCAATAGTGCCATTCCGAGCCTCACCCCTTTATTTCCCTCAGCCCAAAGTCTTGAACACCACCTCTTGCACATCCTTGGACAAGCCTTTGGTTGCGGCAATTTTCTGCAACGCGGCCTGCATCTGTTGTTTCAGCGCAGGCTGGAATTTTTTCCAATGATCCAGCGTGCGTACCAAACGCGCAGCCACCTGCGGATTGAGGTTGTTCAGCGCGATCACCTGTTCTGTCCAGAAGGCATAGCCGCTGCCATCTGCTGCATGGAACTGTGACGGATTGCCGTTGCAGAAACTGGAGATCAGACTGCGTGCGCGGTTGGGATTTTTCAACGTGAACGCGGAATGTGTCATCAGCTTACGCACTGCTTTTACATCGGTATGCACCGCGACCGCCTGCAGGCTGAACCATTTGTCCACCACCAGCGCCTCGTTTTTGAAATCCCGATAGAAATTTTTCAATGGCTGTTGTGCCGTCTTGCTACCGGTATTCACCAGCGCCATTAGCGCCGCCAGGCGGTCGGTCATATTGTCGGCAGCGTCGATCTGCGCGTAAGCCAGTTGCAGCGTGGATTCATCTTGCCAGCCAAGCAGATAAGACAGGCACAGGTTCTTCAGCCCGCGTTTACCGGCCGATCTGGCATCGGGGCTGTATTTGCCGGGTGTCTGGTTGGCTGCATAGACGGCGATGAAGTCGGCCTTGAGTCTTTCAGAGATCGTCTTGCGCATAAACTGGCGCGCAGTGTGAATCGCCTGCGGGTCGATCATTTCGCACTGTTCGGCCAGCATCAATTCAGAAGGCAACGCTAACACCACCTCAATGAAAGATGGATCAAGCGACGGATCGTTGAGCGTGGTGCGCAAGGCGTTGACGAACAACTCATCCAGCGTCAGCGTTTTACCCTCTTGTACCTGCTTGATCAGATTGAGCAAGCGTTGCATGGCCAGCCGCTGTCCGGCTTCCCAGCGGTTGAAGGCATCGCTGTCATGCGCCATCAGCTGTGCCAGCGCCTGATCGGTGTAGTTGTATTCCATCACCACGGGTGCCGAGAAGTTGCGCAGCAACGAGGGCGTGGGGTTGCTGGTGACGTTGGTGAAGGTGAACGTCTGTTTTGCCTTGGTGAGCTCCAGCACACAGGTGGTGGGGGCAGGGGTAGCAGCGGTGGCAGCGGCTGCGCCTTCAAGCTGCAATGGCATGTCTCGCCCCTGGGCATTGAGCAGGCCCACCGCAACCGGGATATGGAAGGGCAGGGGCTTCTTTTGCCCAACACCGGGTTTGCAGCTTTGGCTGAGCGTGAGTTCATAGGTTTGCTTATCGGCGTCGTAACGGCTTTGCACCTTGAGTTGCGGCGTGCCGGACTGGCTATACCAGCGCTCGAACTGGGCAAGATCGCGCCCGCTGCTGTGGGCCATGGCCGCGCGGAAATCGTCGCAGGAAACCGCCTGTCCGTCATGCCGTTCAAAGTACAAGTCCATGCCCTTGCGGAAGCCGTCACGTCCCAGCAGGGTTTGATACATACGCACCACCTCCGCGCCTTTTTCATAAATGGTGACGGTGTAGAAATTGTTGATCTCGACATAACTGTCCGGCCGCACCGGATGGGCCATCGGCCCTGCGTCCTCGGAGAACTGCACCTGGCGCAACATGCGCACATTTTCGATGCGACTCACCGCACGACCGCTGTCCGTACCGATCATGTCGGCTGAGAATTCCTGGTCACGGAACACCGTGAGGCCTTCCTTTAACGATAACTGAAACCAGTCGCGGCAGGTCACGCGGTTGCCGGTCCAGTTATGAAAATATTCATGGCCGACCACCGCCTCAATATTGGCGTAATCGGTATCGGTGGCGATGCTGGGATTGGCCAGCACATACTTGGTGTTGAAGATATTCAGGCCCTTGTTTTCCATCGCGCCCATGTTGAAGTCGCTCACCGCGACAATCATGAAGCGATCGAGATCCAGCTCCAGTCCAAAACGGTGCTGATCCCAGCGGATGCTGTGCTTGAGTGAATCCATCGCATGCTGGGTCTTGTCCAGATTGCCCGGCTCCACCCACACTTGCAGTAATACACGACGCCCGCTGTTGAGCTTGAATTTTTCTTCCTGGCACACCAGCTTGCCGGCCACCAGTGCAAACAGATAGGACGGCTTCTTGAACGGATCTTCCCACTTGGCATAGTGGCGACCCCCGGGCAGATCGCCCTGTTCGATCAGATTGCCGTTGGACAGCAGCACCGGATACTTCTTCTTGTCGCCGCGCAGCATGACCGTGTATTTGGCCATCACATCCGGGCGATCGGGGAACCAGGTGATCTTGCGGAACCCTTCGGCCTCGCATTGGGTAAAGAAATTGCCGTTGGAGACATACAGACCCATCATCGAAGTATTCTTCTCGGGCTCAACCAGTGTCTCGACCTCCAGCGTGATTTCGTCCGGTGCGTTGGCAATGCGCAACTTGCCGTCTGCTATCGAGTAACCCTTAACTCCTTTGCGGAGCGTCTTGCCATTCATGCGCAAAGCCACCAGCTTGGCGCCGTCGCCCAGCAGTTCCACATCCTTGTTGGGTGATGCGCTATTGCGCTGCAGCGTGATGCGCGTGGACACACGGGTTGCCGCAGGGTCGAGATCGAAACCTATTTCAACGATATTCACCCAATAGGCCGGGGCAGTGTAGTCTTTGCGATGGATGGTGACGGGTGTATTCAGGGTCGGGTTCTGGGTCATGAGCGGCAGGTCCGGAGGATATGAGAAGAATCGGATTTTAACAGGGTCGGGGCAGGTGGGGCTGCCCCTATTGTCCCGATGTTAGCCCCAACTAGTGAATGTTATCACTGCTGTCCGGTTAAACGAATGGTCAAATCGCTGGAAGCCGTACTTGGTGGAGCGTCCATAGGATAACGTTGTGGTGTCGATTTGAATGTCAAAATGGTGTTCCGTACGAATTCTGGGGGTAACACACCCTGAGACGTATATGAACACTGGCAAAACACTGTTTGCCCAACCGATGGATTTCCTGCCTTGGAGCACGTTCACACGCCTTGTCGAGCGACATGGCGGCGACCGTTACGTGAAGTCGCTCACCTGCGCCGAGCAATTCCGCGTGATGGTCTTCGCCCAACTGACTTATCGCGAGAGTCTGCGTGACATCAAGGTTTGCCTCTCGGCTTAATCTGCCAGGCTTTACCATATGTGATTCGAGCAGGAGGTCAAGCGCACAACGCTGGCCGATACCAACGAGACGCGGAGCTGGCGCATCCATGAGAAGTTCGCTCAGCGCCTGATCGTTCAAGCCCGGAAGCTTTAATCGACGATAGCTTTGGCATTGAGCTTGCGAATACGACTTACGCACTGGATTCGACGACGATTGATCTGTGCATGTCGCTCTTCCCTTGGGCGCTGTTTCGCACGACAAAGTCGGCAGTGAAGATGCACATACTGTTCGATTTGCGCGGCAACATCCCCAGCTTCATCCCTATCTCTGACGGTAAGCTGGGCGATGTGAATGTGCTCGGATGTGCTGGTATTGGAAGTTGGCGCGATCTACGTCATGGATCGTGGCTATCTGGATTTCGCAAGGCTTTACGTGATGTATCAGGCACAAGCCTGTTTTGTCACGCACGCCAAGTCGAACACTCAAATGCGACGCGTCTATTGGGCTACGGTAGATCGCAGCACGGGGATCATCTGTGACCAAACCGTCGCGCTCACTGGCATCATTAAGCCGCAAAATTATCCCGAGCATCTGCGCCGTATCCGTTTCAATGACCCCGAGACCAACAAGACGTTGGTATTTCTGACCAACAATTTTGTTTTGTCGGTAGCCACCATCTGCGCTCTTTATAAAGCACGCTGGCAGGTGGAATTGTTTTTTAAGTGGATAAAGCAGCATTTGCGTATCAAGAAATTTTACGGTAACTCTGAAAATGCAGTGAAATCACAAATCTGGATCGCCGTGTCGGTTTATCTCCTCGTTGCCATTGTCAAAAAACGCCTCAATCTGGAGACTTCACGTTACACTTTGCGACAGATATTTTCGCTCACACTGTTCGAAAAAATGCCCATGCAGCAGGCCTTTGCGGGCAGTGACTACGTTTCGGATGATGCCACCATCAGCAATCACCTTAATTTATTCGACTTTTAACCGGACAGCAGTGCTATTTTATAGTTAACCAAGAGCCAGATAGACTGATTTTTTATGCACCCGAATATTAACGAGGGAGCATCTCCTTGATAAAGCACACTCAAATTAAGGTAAACTATTCCTTCTTGCTTGGTCTCCGCCAGCCCGTCAGAGTAACTTGCTTGGCACGTGACAAGGTTAATTCACCTTCAGGTGCATCGCTCGTAATGGTGGAGCCCGCGCCTATGGTAGCACCACGCCCGACTTCTAATGGCGCTACCAGTTGTGTATTTGAGCCTATGAAAACATCATCATGGATGATAGTGCGATGTTTGTTTGCGCCATCATAATTGCAGGTGATAGTGCCTGCGCCTATGTTTACGCGGCTGCCGACGCTGCTGTCTCCAATATAGCTTAAGTGGTTAGCCTTACTATTGGCGGCAATTTCACTATTTTTAACCTCGACGAAATTGCCAACGTGTACCTCGTTATGTAATTTGCTGCCAGGACGCAGACGGGCATAAGGGCCGATACGGCAACTGTCGCCGATACTCACTTGATCAATATGGCTATATGGTTCGAGGTAGGTATTAGCGCCAATGCGAGTATTTTTTATAATACAGTAAGCACCTACGCGTACGCCATCTCCTAGAGAAACATCGCCTTCGAAGATGCAGCCAACATCAATTTCAACATCACGCCCGCAAACCAATTTACCGCGCACATCGATGCGCGCAGGGTCAGCCAACGTAACACCATTCATCAATAGCTGGTGTGCCTGTTCGTGTTGCCAGATACGTTCCAATTCGGCCAATTGTGCTTTGCTGTTGACACCTGCAACCTCCCATCCATGAGCAGGCTGTACCGTATGCACAGCAACACCCTGCGCAACGGCCATGCCGACTATGTCTGTTAAGTAGTACTCGCCTTGTGCATTTTCATTGCGTAATTTCGACAACCAGTTACACAGTAGATTGGTAGAAACAGCAAGGATGCCAGTATTTACTTCGCGGATGGCGCGCTGCTCTGCAGTGGCATCTTTTTCCTCTACGATGCAGATTACGTTGCCTGCACTATCGCGCACGATACGTCCGTAACCGGCAGGATTACTAAGGTGAATAGTGAGCAAAGTGAGTGCTTGATGCTCTAGCAACATTTTTTCCAATGTGTCGCGCTGAATAAGCGGCACGTCGCCATACAGCACCAGAGTAAAAGTGTCATCATTTAAATGCGGAAGTGCTCGCTGTACCGCATGACCGGTACCGAGCTGGGGCTCCTGCAACACAAAATCAGCACCATACTTCGCCATCGCCTGCGGCACCGCTTCGCCTCCATGGCCATAAACCACGCAGGTTATACCAGTAGTTAATTGGGCAGCGGTATCAAGAACATGTTGTATCAGTGGACGACCAGCCAAAGTATGCAGCACCTTTGGTTTATTCGAGTGCATGCGCTGCCCCCTGCCAGCAGCAAGAATAACGATATTGAGCTTTGTCATGATATATACAATATAAAATATATTGATAAGTATAAACAAAAAAAGCGGCCTAAGCCGCTTTCATTGAAAATCACATTAATATAGTAGCTTAATGTGGTTGTTGCTTACGCATTTTCTGAATTGCTTGCAACTGGGCTAGTGCTTCAGATAACTCGGCTTGCGCCGTAGCGTAGTCAATATCAGAAGCACGGTTCTTCATTGCTTCTTCAGCTACACGCTTAGCTTCGAGCGAGCGCGCTTCATCCAAGTCTGCGCCACGAATGGCGGTATCAGCTAAAATCGTAACAACACTGGACTGCACTTCCAGCATCCCGCCAGAAACATAAATCAGCATAAATTCACTTTGATCCGGCAGCTTGAGGCGAACAGAACCTGGTTTAATGCGTGTTAATAGTGGTGCATGGCGTGGGTAAATACCTAGCTCACCCATTTCTCCCGGAACGACGACCATTTCTACAAGGCCAGAGAAAATGGACTCTTCTGCGCTCACCACATCAACATGAACAGTCATTGCCATAAATTTCCTTATTACTACGACACGTGGCCCAATTACGGCGTTAAAATCTTACTGAAGAGTTTTTGCTTTTTCAACCGCCTCATCAATAGTACCGACCATATAGAATGCCTGTTCAGGCAAGTGGTCGTAATCGCCATTGACAATGCCCTTAAAGCCCTTGATAGTCTCCTTCAGAGTCACATACTTTCCAGGGCTGCCGGTAAACACTTCGGCTACGTGAAAAGGCTGAGACAAGAAACGTTGAATCTTACGTGCACGTGCCACTGCCAGCTTATCTTCTGGTGCCAATTCATCCATGCCTAGAATCGCGATAATGTCTCGCAATTCCTTGTAGCGTTGTAACGTCTGTTGTACGCTACGGGCAACGTTATAATGTTCTTCTCCTACTACCAGAGGGTCAAGCTGGCGCGAAGTTGAGTCCAATGGATCTACAGCGGGGTAAATACCCAATGAAGCGATGTCGCGCGACAGAACTACGGTGGAATCTAAGTGTAGGAACGTAGTCGCAGGAGAAGGGTCGGTCAAGTCATCGGCTGGCACATACACAGCCTGGATCGAGGTGATGGAGCCCGTCTTAGTTGAGGTAATACGCTCCTGCAAACGCCCCATTTCTTCTGCCAGAGTTGGCTGGTAACCTACCGCTGAAGGCATACGTCCCAACAAAGCAGATACTTCAGTACCAGCTAACGTGAAGCGGTAAATATTATCTACGAAAAACAGGACGTCACGTCCTTCATCACGGAAATATTCCGCCATAGTCAGACCAGACAACGCCACGCGTAGGCGATTGCCTGGCGGTTCGTTCATCTGCCCAAATACCATTGCTACTTTGGACTCAGGCAAGTTATCCAATTGGATCACACCCGCTTCCGACATTTCATGATAGAAGTCATTCCCTTCACGAGTACGCTCACCTACACCAGCAAACACGGACAAACCGGAATGTTGTTTGGCAATATTATTAATGAGCTCAAGCATATTCACGGTCTTACCAACACCAGCGCCACCGAATAGACCCACCTTGCCGCCCTTGGCGAAGGGACACACCAAATCAATAACCTTAATACCAGTTTCCAACAAATCGACCGATGGAGACAATTCATCGAACTTTGGCGCTTTCTGGTGAATAGAGCGCCGTTCCGTACATTTAATTTCACCCACTTCATCAATAGGGCGACCCAACACATCCATAATACGACCCAAAGTGCCATGACCAACTGGCACAGTTATCTGGTCACCTGTATTGACCACTCCCATTCCGCGTCGCAGTCCGTCGGAGGAACCCATTGCAATGGTGCGCACAACGCCGTCGCCAATCTGCTGCTGTACTTCCAAGGTCAGGCCTTTTTCAGCAACAGAGCTTCCATCGTCCTGTACTACCAGCGCATCGTAAACTTTTGGGATATGATCACGCGGAAACTCAACGTCCACCACCGCACCAATACACTGAACAATTTTTCCTTGACTCATCTTGAGGTTCCCCACTTTATATTGATTCTGTACTCATTGTTGCAAACAGTTGAGTACATCTCTAATTCAAAATCTATCGTGATCTGGCTTTGTTAACTAAATATTTACTTATTGTTAAGCATCTACAAAATATGCGTGTGCTATTTTTTAGCAGCCCAGTTCTAATTTAAGATTCTAAATTTGATTGAGCCGCAGTAAATAACATACATTAACTTACAGCCGCTGCACCACCAACAATTTCTGATATTTCCTTCGTAATCGCTGCTTGACGCGCTTTATTGTAAATCAGCTTTAGTTCACCTATCACTTCCTTCGCATTATCGGATGCAGCCTTCATGGCTACCATGCGAGCACTCTGCTCGGACGCCTGATTTTCAGTCACCCCGTTATAAACTAACGATTCAATGTACCGAACTAACAACTCATCCACTACGACCTTGGCATCAGGCTCATAAATGTAATCCCATGCGCTGCCATTCGTAGGCTCCAGAAGTTCGCCCGTGAGCGGCAGCAATTGCTCCATTCTTGGCTCTTGCTTCATGGTGTTAACGAACCCGTTATAACTAATGTAAATTGCATCAATCTCACCGGCATTGTATCCATCCAGCATTACCTTGACCGCTCCTATCAGTTTCTCGATGTGAGGAATGTCTCCCAGTCCAATCATATGTGATTTGACTTTTGCACCGATACGGGACATAAAGGTAAAACCTTTATTACCAACAGCGCATATGCTAATACCTTTACTCTCGTCTTCCCATTCCTTCATCCGCGCCACTACTAGACGCAAGATGTTCGTGTTGAGACCGCCACACAATCCTTTGTCAGAGGTAATAATAATCACACCGACATTCTTGATGATCTCTCGTTTAATCAGAAATGGATGCTTATATTCCGGATTAGCACGAGACAAATGTGCTGCAACCTGACGTATTTTTTCCGCATATGGGCGAGCGGCGCGCATACGTTCCTGTGCCTTACGCATCTTGGAAGCCGCCACCATTTCCATCGCGCGCGTGATCTTTCGTGTATTCTCTACACTTTTTATTTTAGTTCGTATTTCTTTGCTACCAGCCATTATCTTGCCCCCAGTTTAGTAAACTGCAGTGGACTTGAATTTTTCAATCGCAGCAATCAAGATTTTCTCGTTGTCGGCAGATAATTCCTTACTGGACTCAATGGCTTCCTCCAAGGACTTATATTGGGATTTTACGAATGTGTGGAGTCCGATTTCAAATGCCAAAACCTTATTGATAGGTACATCATCAAAGGAACCTTTGTTAATCGCGAACAGCGTTATTGCCATTTCAGCTACGGACAATGGTGCATACTGCGGCTGCTTCATCAATTCCATAACCAAGCGACCACGCTCCAGTTGTTTGCGTGTTGCGTCGTCCAAATCAGAAGCGAACTGAGCGAAGGCGGCTAGTTCGCGATATTGCGCCAACGCCAAACGTACGCCGCCCCCCAGTTTTTTGATTACCTTGGTCTGTGCCGCACCACCCACGCGCGATACTGATATGCCGGCGTTGATCGCGGGGCGGATGCCCGAATTGAATAAATCAGATTCCAGGAAAATCTGGCCGTCGGTAATGGAAATTACATTGGTAGGGACGAAAGCGGACACGTCACCTGCGGCAGTTTCAATCACTGGCAACGCTGTCAACGAGCCAGTCTTGCCTTTGACTTCGCCATTAGTAAATTTTTCAACATACTCTTCATTCACCCGTGCGCCACGTTCCAGCAAGCGCGAGTGCAAGTAAAATACATCTCCTGGGTAGGCTTCACGACCGGGTGGTCTGCGTAACAGCAAAGATATCTGGCGATATGCCCAAGCTTGTTTTGTTAAATCGTCATAAACAATCAGCGCATCTTGGCCACGATCTCGATAATACTCGCCCATAGTACAACCGGCGTAAGGCGCCAGAAATTGCATGGCCGCAGAATCAGAGGCGGTTGCCACAACCACAATGGTGTATTCCATCGCGCCGTGCTCTTCGAGCTTACGCACTACGTTGGCAACAGTAGATGCCTTTTGGCCAATCGCAACGTAGATACAGGTCATGTCCTGACCTTTCTGGTTGATGATGGCATCTACAGCTACGGCAGTCTTTCCAGTTTGGCGATCACCAATGATCAATTCGCGTTGGCCGCGACCAACTGGAACCATCGAATCAATGGCTTTGAGGCCGGTCTGCACTGGCTGTGACACTGACTTGCGGTCAATTACACCCGGCGCAACCTTTTCAATTTTATCTGTAATCTTGGCGTTGACTGGACCCTTGCCGTCAATGGGTTGACCAAGAGCATTCACTACGCGGCCGATCAGCTCGGGTCCGACAGGCACTTCCAAAATTCGGCCAGTGCACTTGACAGTGTCACCTTCAGTAATGTGCTCGTAGTCGCCCAGCACCACTGAGCCAACGGAGTCGCGCTCAAGATTGAGCGCCAGCCCGAATGTATTGCCGGGAAATTCGAGCATCTCACCCTGCATAACATCTGACAGACCGTGAATACGTACAATACCATCGGTTACGCTGACGACCGTACCTTCCGTACGCGCTTGGGATAGCGCCTCGAAATTTTCGATGCGACTACGAATCAAATTACTAATTTCAGAAGGGTTGAGCTTCATCTACTTTTCCTTAATTTCAATATATCTGTATCAAGCCAAGGCGTTGGCCAACTCGGAAAGGTGGGTGCGCGCAGATCCATCTATCACCTTATCACCGGCGCGGATAACTATTCCGCCTAATAATTTGCGGTCAGTTTCACAGCTAAGCCTGATCTCTCGGCCCATGCGCTTTTGTAGCGCTTCAGAAATTTTTTGCTTTTGTACTTCACTTAAATCAAAGGCGGAAGTCACCACAACGTCCACATTTTTCTCTGCTTCAGCTCGCATTATCTCAAACAGAATTACGATTTCTGGCAAAAGCGTGAGGCGCTGACCCTCTATCATCAATTTGACAAAGCTTTGTTGAATCTTGCTTACCTTATCGCCGGCAAGTGCCAGCATCAAGTCTACTAACTGGCTTTTGATTATGCGTGGGCTGGTAATAATTGCACGAACCTCTGGATTAATCACTGCCTGAGCTAGTGATTGCAACATGTCCGACCAACTCTTCAATTCGCCAAGCGCACGCGCTTCATCGAATGCGGCTTGAGCATATGGGCGTGCGACAGTAATAGCTTCAGCCATAATATTTAAATTTCCGCGACTAGCTTATCAAGCAAGTCGTTATGTGCCTTGGCGTCTATTTCTCGACCCAGAATTTTGCCTGCACCAGCCAATGCAACTGCAGTCACCTGTGTACGCAAATGCTCCTTGGCGCGGAATACCTCCTGCTCAACTTCAGCCTTAGCTGCCGTAACAATACGTTCACCTTCTATCTTGGCTTGCACCTTGGCTTCTTCAACTATTTCGCTTGCGCGCTTGTCACCTAACGCAATAATTTCAGATACCTTTTCTTTTGCTTCTCGGAGAAGCTCGGCAGAGCGCTTGGAAGCTAACGCCAAGTCATTCTTGCCTCGCTCTGCCGCAGCCAAACCATCTGCAATCCGCTTACTGCGAGCATCCAGCGCTGCCATGATGGGTGGCCACACAAATTTCATGCAAAACCATACGAACAATGCAAACATGATCGTTTGGCCGATAAGGGTCGCATTAATGTTCATGCAAATACCTTTCCTAGATTAAACGTACGTAGGCTTACTGACCTGCCACTGCGAACAGAACATACATAGCAATACCGACCGCAATCATTGGCACAGCATCAACCAAGCCCATTACCACGAAGAACTGTGTACGTAGCATAGGAATTAACTCAGGCTGACGAGCGGCGCCTTCAAGGAAGCGACCACCCAAAATACCAATACCTACTGCGGCACCCAAAGCACCGAGCCCCATCATGATCGCGCCGGCGATATAAAGCATTGCTTGTGCCGTATCCATTTGTTTTTCTCCTGTCAGTAAAAGTTAAGTGTTTAAGAAAATAAAGTTATGATTCTCTAGTGATGTTCCTGATGCGCCATGTCCAAATACACAATAGTCAACGTCATGAAAATAAAGGCTTGCAGCGTGACAATCAGAATATGAAAAATCGCCCACCCCAAAGAAAGAATAATCTGTGAACCGAACAATAGCGTGCTGGAGAAGGTAAAGCTTACCCAAGATGCGCCCATAAGCGCGATCAGGATGAATATCATTTCGCCTGCATACATATTTCCGAACAACCGCAATGCCAATGAAACCGGCTTGGCAATTAGATTGACTCCTTCTAGAAACAGATTGACTGGCAAACCAAATTTACCAAACGGTTGCAGCGTCAATTCACCGACAAAGCCACCCAGACCTTTAACCTTTACACTGTAATAGAGCACTAACAGAAATACGCCAATAGCCATACCTATGGTAGCGTTCGGATCCGTGGTAGGAACCAGCTTAAAATGACCAATGCCCAGCGGCTGGGTAATCAACGAAACATAGTCTATAGGCACCAGATCCATAAGGTTCATCAGGAAAATCCAGGCAAAAATGGTTAATGCCAACGGAGCAACCAATGCACTGCGCCCGTTAAATGAGCCGCGCACACTGCTGTCAATAAATTCAACTACCCATTCCACGAAATTCTGCATACCGCTTGGAACGTCAGTGCTGACGCTTTTAGCCACCCTGTTAAAAAGGAATAAGAACACCAATCCTAGGAGTAGAGAAACCAAAAGTGTATCCATGTTGAATGCCCAAAACCCCATTGCCTTAGCCTCCTCGGCTGTATGCGCACAATGGAAATGACCCTCCTGTATGGAACAGGTCAGATTTTGAAGATGGTGCTTAATATAAGCGGATGTCGTCAGGCCTTCAGTGCTCATAAATTTTAGACAAAAATTAGTGCTACCCAGTAAACCATCAAAGTTGCAATATATGCCACAAACAGCGGCAACACATGCACTTCCTTAAATTGCGTGAAGACCAAAGAGAACAATAGGATGGTGAACACAAGCTTGTAAGCTTCGGCGCGATAATGCGCCGAAATTATTGCTTCTGGTTCGCTGCCCAATGGCGCGAACATTTTTTTAGCGTAAACCAAACTGGTCAGAAAACCTACCGCTCCTCCAGCAAAAGCAGAGGCTGCGGCAACTGCGTTCAGGCGCACCAGCATCAACAATGCCATTGCCACGGTTACAGCCACCTGAATCAAAATAATCCGGCGAACCGCACTGCCCACAAGCGTCCCCAATTCCCTCGAAGCCCAGCATTCTACTCAATCTAGCTGACTTGCGTCAACGATTTATTTTCAGGGCGTCATTTCCAGCGTGCGATGAGCTCGGCCAAGTGATCATGACTAGTGTAGTTAATAATTAACTTACCCGCGCCTTTTTTACCTTCCTTGATTTGTACGTTAGTGCCGAGATTCTGGGCAATATCTTCTTGTAATTGCAGTGTATCGCGACTGGGTTTGACCCTGTTGTGTCGCGGTATTGGATTCAACAAATCTTGCACCAGCTTTTCTGCCTCGCGCACCGACAGCCCGTCCGCTGCAATTTTGTTGGCGGCGGCGATCAGCCGCGCGCCATCCAGCGCCAGCAGCGCACGAGCGTGCCCCATATCGAGGCCGCCCCCCATCAACATATCCTGCACTGCCTTCGGCAACTTGAGCAGGCGCAGTAGGTTACTAGTTGCACTGCGCGAACGCCCTACCGCGTCGGCGGCCTCCATGTGCGTCATCTGAAATTCATCGATCAGACGCTGAATGCCGATTGCTTCTTCTAATGGATTGAGATCCTCACGTTGAATGTTTTCGATTAACGCCATGGCCAGTGCGGCGTTGTCTGCCACCTTGCGCACCAACACCGGCACCTGGCTCAGACCTGCCAGCTGAGCAGCTCGCCAGCGGCGCTCCCCGGCAATTATCTCGTGATCACCATTGGGTAACAAACGCGCCAGGATTGGCTGCATAACGCCCTGCGCTTTGATCGAAGCGGCCAGTTCATTGAGTGAGGCTTCATCCATGCGGCTGCGCGGCTGGTACTTGCCCGGCTGGAGTTCATCAACCTTCATTTCACTCAGTACGTCGTCTTGCTCTTTGCCGTTGCCGGACAGCAATACATCCAAGCCGCGCCCCAATCCTTTGTTTGGTTTTACCAAGTCATTTCCTTCTAGGTTAAGACGGTGCCGATTGCGCCGCCTTATTGAGCAATTCGCCAGCCAGAGCTAGATAGGCCTGAGCACCCTTGGAAGATTTGTCATGGTGAAGTACCGGCACACCATAGCTGGGCGCTTCCGCCAACCGCACATTACGTGGGACGATAGCACGGTAGACTTTCTCACCAAAGTGCTGTTGCAATTGTTCTGATACCTGCAAAGCCAATGTATTACGTGGATCGAACATGGTGCGCAACAAACCCTCGATTTCAAGATCCGGATTAAGGTGAGCTCGCACCTTTCGGATGGTATTAACCAAATCGCTAAGCCCTTCCAGGGCATAGTATTCGCACTGTACCGGAATCATGACTGACTTTGCTGCACACAGCCCGTTGAGGGTAAGCAGATTTAAAGCGGGGGGACAATCAATCAATGCATAATCATACTCAGCCGTTACGGCTTGCAGAATTTTCTTGAGTCGGGTTTCACGCTGCGGCAAATCAACCAGTTCAATTTCGGCACCAGCCAGATCACGGTTCGCCGGTAGTACGTCATACTTACCGACTTCCGACTGAAGACGAACTTCTTGCAGGGTTTTGCTTCCCAGTAAAACGTGGTAAATAGTTGCCGACAAATCACGCTTGTTAATACCACTACCCATAGTGGCATTACCTTGGGGATCCAGATCAATCAGCAATACGCGCTGCTTCATGGCTGCCAGACTTGCAGCCAAATTAATTGACGTGGTCGTTTTACCCACCCCCCCTTTCTGATTGGTAATCGCTAGTATCTTGACCATATTCAAGTGAATTTCAACATCATCAGGCAGCGTTCGGCGGCCAGCCCTGGCACCTGCAACGGAACAACTCGTTCCACACTGACATCATTTGGCAACCGCTCCAGCTCCAGCTGCGGAACGCTCTTCATGGCTACCCAGCGCCCTTCCTGTGCCAGCAAATGACGTGTCAGCGCAACAAATTTTGTTGCCTCTGCGAAAGCTCTGGAAATGATGCCATCAAATTTCTCCTCCGACTGCCAGGCTTCCACTCGTCCGCAGTAAATGCTTACGTTGCGCAATTCCAGTTCAATTTTCACTTGCTGCACAAAGCTAGTTTTCTTGCTGTTACTATCCAGAAGGACGAATGTCCATTCTGGGCGCATTAGCGCCAGCATCAAGCCGGGTAGGCCTGCACCGCAGCCCACGTCTAGCCAACGGCCTGGCCATAAATGCGGCAAGACGGCAAGGCTGTCGAGCAAATGACTACTTACCATCTGTGCCGGCTGACGAATTGCCGTCAGGTTATAAACCCGATTCCATTTTTGCAACAACTCAAGATAACTTAACAACTTGCACTGCACATCTGGCGCAACATCCAACCCGAGTTGCGTAATACCAAGCGCCAGCTCTTTGGCCTGATTCACGCGCTTTTCTTCACTTTCGCGCCTTCTGGTGGCTCTTTAACATCTGCTGTCATTACAACACTCCGAAAACCGCGTTTCAGGTGTACCAATAACAAGGAAACCGCTGCCGGAGTTATTCCGGAAATACGGGCCGCCTCTCCTACTGTCTCTGGCATATGTTGATTGAGTTTTTGCTGCACCTCAATTGACAGGCCAAGCACCGTTCGATAATCCATAGTTTCAGGTAACCGCATATTTTCATTATGTTCATTGCGCGCAACTTCACCGCGCTGTCGCTCAATGTAGCCGTGATATTTGGCTTGAATTTCCACCTGCTCTGCCACTTTTTCATCAACTACCGGCTCACCTGCCCCAGGCAAAGTCATCAGGCTGGCATAGCTCACATCGGGACGGCGCAAAAGTTCATATAACGCATATTCGCGCTCTATCCCTTTGCCCAGAACGCGCACCGCATCTTCCTGTGGCAACAGCTTTGGGTTGATCCAAATGGATTTCAGCCGTTCTTGTTCGCGTGTAATTGCATCACGCTTCAACTCAAACGCCCGCCAATATGCATCATCTACCACACCCAGTTTGCGCCCGATTTCTGTTAAACGCAGATCTGCGTTATCTTCACGTAGTTGCAGGCGATACTCGGCACGACTGGTAAACATACGATAAGGCTCAGACACGCCACGCGTAATTAAGTCATCTACCAATACGCCCAGATAGGCCTCATCGCGTCGCGGGCACCAACTTTCTTTGCCCAGCACGCGCAAGGCTGCATTAATGCCCGCCAATAAACCCTGAGCGGCCGCTTCTTCATATCCGGTGGTGCCATTAATTTGCCCGGCAAAAAACAGGTCACTTATCACTTTGGTTTCCAATGAATGCTTCAATCCGCGTGGATCAAAATAATCATATTCAATTGCATAGCCAGGGCGCGTGATATGCGCATTCTCCAAGCCCTTTATGGAACGCACTAGTGCCAACTGCACATCGAAAGACAAGCTGGTGGAAATCCCGTTTGGATAAACTTCGTGTGTAGTCAACCCTTCCGGCTCCAGAAAAATCTGGTGCGATTCTTTGTCGGCAAAGCGCGTGATCTTGTCCTCGATAGAAGGGCAATAGCGTGGCCCCACACCCTCAATAACTCCGGTGAACATCGGTGAACGATCTAACCCAGCGCGGATAATATCGTGCGTGTGTTGATTTGTATGGGTAATCCAGCAAGATAATTGTTGCGGATGCTGTTGTACTCGTCCCATAAATGAGAATACTGGCACCGGCATATCGCCAGGTTGCTCGGTCATCACGGAATAATCAATGCTACGCCCATCAATGCGCGGTGGCGTGCCAGTCTTCAGCCTGCCCATCGGTAACTTAAGTTCGCGCAAACATTGCGCTAAACTAAAAGAGGGTGGGTCGCCCGCCCGTCCTGCTTGGTAAGAGGTCTGTCCGATGTGAATTAGGCCCGAAAGGAAAGTCCCTGTAGTCAACACAACGGTTTTTGCAGAAAAATACAAACCCAGTTGAGTGAAAACTCCGCATACCTTATTATCTTCTACCCGTAAATCATCCACCGCCTGCTGAAATAACCAAAGGTTGGGGGTGTTTTCTAATCGCTTGCGGATGGCTTGCCTGTATAGCACTCGATCAGCCTGAGCGCGCGTAGCGCGCACTGCTGGCCCTTTAGAGGCGTTGAGGATGCGAAATTGAATGCCAGATTCATCAGCTGCCGCCGCCATAACACCGCCCAAAGCATCTATCTCTTTGACTAGATGCCCCTTTCCGATGCCGCCAATAGATGGGTTGCACGACATCATCCCGAGTGTCTCAATGTTATGCGTGAGCAACAAGGTGGCGCAGCCCATGCGTGCACTTGCAAGTGCAGCCTCTGTCCCGGCGTGGCCACCGCCCACGACAATCACATCGAATTTTTTCGGGAAATCCATCTTTGTTTTCTTTAGTTTTTTGATTGCAGAAACGGTAATACGCTTGATGAAACGAATACACGCATCATACATCAAAATGATACGAAGGCAGAAAGCCCTCTCATAGTTGTTCCACGTGAAACAAAGTATTACTTAATTTTTAAGCGTTCAAAACGGACAATCAATACGTTACAGAGGGCCTCAGAACTGAGGTAGCATAGTGCTGGAATAGTTTTTTGACCGAGTTAATCACGACCTGTCGATGGAAAAAACTTTCGTGATAGTCGAGGATGGACGAGTATATCGCCTATGAATCAGCACTTGGAAGTAGACTTATGTCTTTAACCGATATGCGAACGACTGTAAAACATACGTCAAAGGCAAAGCGGCGGGCAATCGGTAACCTGCTGAACGTTACGCTGCCAGATGGCACAGCCATAGACTATCTGATCGATGGAGAGAATCGCCGTATTGGCAAAAAAGTGAACGGAACACTGGTGCAGGCGTTTTTATACCAGGGCCGGCTTCGTCCTGTTGCCGAATTGAACAGCACTAACGCTATCGTGAGTCGTTTCGTATATGCCACACACATTAATGTGCCCGATTACATGATCAAGGCCAGTGTAACCTACCGCATCATCGCCGATAATCTGGGTAGCCCGAGGTTGGTGGTGAATACCTCCACCGGCGCCATCGTACAACGCATGGATTACGATGAATTCGGCAATGTTATTGCGGATTCCAACCCTGGCTTCCAACCTTTCGGCTTCGCAGGCGGGTTGTATGATCGCAATACCAAGCTGCTCAGATTCGGCGCTCGCGATTATGATGCCGAAGTTGGACGGTGGACAGCCAAGGATCCGATCTTGTTTGAAGGTGGGGATCGGAATTTGTATACCTATGTCGGGGGGAATCCGCTTAGTTATGTGGATCCTTTGGGATTAGCATCGTTGTATACCGACATGCGTGGAGGTACGACCACATTTGATCCTCGACCAGAAGATCCAAATGGGAATCCATTTACAATTCCGACGAGTACTTCTGTTTCATCACGCGCAAGATCAGATGCAAATCAAGGATTTTCTACACCAAATGTTATTGGTGTACGTCACAAAGGTAATAGCCGAGCGTTTGGCCCAGACGGTGCTGTGATTGACGTTGGAGATTCGCGAGGTAGACATATTCATGGAGGTGGAAGCTGTAGAGCTGTAGCAGACTCCCAAGCAGACCAACAGGGGTGGTGTGCAACCATGGGTTGTACTAGAGGACAGAATGGCGACGTTTTAGATTTGGCTGACAAGATTATGGATTTCAAGAAAGAACATCCAGGAGTCAGTATTCCATACTATCGATATTAGGATTGAGAAGCTTTTATGCGAATAAATATATCTAGATTCGTTATGGTTGTAGCGTTGTTATTTCTGACTTTAACTGTCCACGCTGCCTCTAAAGAGGGGCCGACATGTTTAGGTGAAAACTGTCTAGATAAAAAAGCGTTGGATGCCAAGCATCTTTTCAAAACGATAGGTAAGGTAAATCCTGCGGGTAAAGACATTGTCTACTATTGTTATGCTGTGACTGGTGGCGGTTATTTTCGAGCTGGCGTACTACAGAGCGAAGGGATAGTAGTCTCGATGCTTCTTTCTAATAACGAAGCTTGTGCTTCCAGAGGGAAAGCAAAATATATCCTTAACCAATTTGTCACTGAAAGAGGAATTTCACTTGGTAGCACTGAAAAAAATGTGATATCTGCTTATGGAAATCCTATAGAAATTCTGGACTCAGCAACAGCCTATAAATGATGGCTTTCGGATGATAGTGGCAGATATTACAAACCAAAAGAGTTAGATCAATTCTGGCTATACGGACCTGATACAGATACATCTTTAGTTCGTGGCATAGGAATGCGCCAAGGTATTGTGGTTTCAATTTTGCTGCAAGCGTCACCTTGATCCTACATGGCAAGCGTAGCCTGAGCTAACGTAGGTTGGCGCTGAGCTTACGAAGCCCAACATCACAAGGGGAGGACACATGCGTTACCAATGTGCCAACCCGCGTAAGGCGCACCCCGTAAGGCGACAATAAGCGAAGCGCATTGCGCCGTATGATAATGTTCCACAATTCGCTGATTGATTGAGCCGCACTGCCCACCCTCTCTCTTCCTTACTTATTTACAATAAAAAAGCCATCCTCTCCGGCAACCCGGATGCGGTGGTTTCTTTTTTAGCGGCTATCACATTTTGATAATCCTGCACCTCGGCATCAAGATAAACCGGCAGGTTGGGGCGTAGATTGGGCTGATCAAACTTGCCGCGTGTCGAACCGGTATAATCCACTTCGACAGGGATGTCGTTGTCATGTGAGGGGGTAGTAGCTGCATTCATATTGGTACCTATCGTGGTACGTTCTCGTAAAAAAACCGTTTCCACTTAATGGCCGGGTGGGCGGAAATCAAGCGGGCACTGGCACTGGTGGGGCCGGTAGTCTGGTAAATATGCGTCACCAGCAACAAGACTCCGCTGGCATCATGCCCCAGCGACCAACAGCGTTTCTTATCCTGATTGTGCGCTTCATCAACTTCACGCCACGCTTGTCAGCATTGATTGATGCCTTGACGATGTCTCACTGAAAATAATAAACAATGAAGTGATCGTTTAGTGCCTGATCGAGTCGCCTGACATCACACTCAAAAAAAACCGGCAAGGTCAACGCATGGATTACGATGAATTCGGTAACGTTATAGCGGATTCCAACTTTAGCTTTCAACCAAACGACACAAGAAACAAATTCTTGTACCATATGGATAGCAGGAACCGGTCATAAGCTCGACAGTCTGAGGGGCGGGCAGCAGTTGGGTGAAATGCTCATGGATTTGTACAACAACGCTGTCGGGCGAGACGCTGGAAAAACAGTACGCCGGTTAATCAAGGCAAGCTGTGGACTCTGCCTCTCAACGGCTCGTCATACAATACATATCAAGGAGCGCGCTGAAATGAAGACTTTCTTACTAGGTGGTGTCGGTAGCTCTTCTCTTGACTTCGTGCATGACTTACAAAGGAAACTTCTCACTTGTTAATAAGGCTAGGGAGCCCATCACTCATGCGACGGTGGCAATATGTGGGCAGAAAATCGAGCTGAAGGATATTGTGAGCCTAACAAGAGTGCGCTGACTCTTCGCTTTGCTGGCTTTATTTTTCAAGCTTGATTTTCATCGCTGCGGCAATGCAGTTCTCAGCTAGCAAGAGTACGTTTGGTGTGCGGTCTAGCGTTATAAGAGCATCATCGATACCCCTATAGCCTTTCGAGTGCTAATCGATCTTGCCTGGAATTTTTGGTGTGGTGCATACCACGTCTGCGTTCTGGGCTCTGTGGCGCAGCGCATGGTCGATCAGTACCAAGGCAAGCATGGCTTCAGTGATAGGCGTAGCGCGAATACCTACACACGGGTCGTGGCGACCATGGGTTTCCACCAGCGTTGGCTCACCCGCTTTATTGATGGAGCGGCGCGGAAGACGAATGCTGGAAGTGGGTTTTATGGCGACATGTGCCACAATATCCTGTCCAGTGGAAATGCCGCCCAGTATGCCGCCAGCATGGTTGGATAAAAAACCTTGTGGAGTGATTTCGTCACTATGCTCACTGCCTCTCTGCGTAACTGAGGAAAAGCCGGCACCAATCTCTACACCTTTTACAGCATTAATGCTCATCATGGCGTAGCCAATGTCGGCATCAAGACGGTCATACACTGGCTCGCCCCAGCCCACAGGCATATGTTCAGCCACGACCGTGAGTTTTGCACCGATGGAATCGCCGGATTTGCGTAACGCATCCATGTAGGTTTCCAGTTGCTCAACGTAACTGTTATCGGCGACAAAAAAGGGATTGCAGTTGACTTCATCCCAGCTCTTGAAGGGCACCACTATTTCACCCAATTGCGATAAATAGCCGCGTATCACCACACCATAACGCTCGTTCAGCCATTTTTTCGCAATCGCTCCAGCCGCTACGCGCACTGCGGTCTCACGTGCCGACGCCCGCCCGCCACCGCGATGATCGCGGATGCCGTATTTCTGCCAATAAGTGTAGTCGGCATGGCCAGGACGAAAGCTTGCGGCGATGTTGCCGTAATCTTTGCTACGTTGATCTTCGTTGCGAATCAACAACGCAATCGGTGTGCCAGTGGTTTCGCCTTCAAAGATACCGGATAAAATTTCTACCGTGTCTGACTCGCGTCTTTGGGTGACATGGCGTGAAGTGCCGGGCTTACGCCTGTCCAGTTCACTTTGAATATCTGCTGTACTCAACGCCATCCCAGGCGGACAACCATCAACCACGCAACCGATTGCGGCACCATGAGACTCACCAAAAGATGTGACGCAGAATAAAGTACCGAATGTATTTCCTGACATGGCTAAACTCGCTAAATTTATGAGGCGAGTTTAACATACCACATCTCTATCAAGTCGCTCCAACTAGGCAGTTGATGTGTAATAGGCTTTTTTGACTTTCTGGCGATTTGCGGCCTCGGTCTCCGGTTACCCTTCCAACCATCCATTCATGGTTACAAAAATGAAAGCAATTTTAATGACCGCAGCTGGCAGCCCCGATGTGTTGCAACTGCGTGAAATCCCCCTACCCGAAATACCCTCACAAAACCATTTGCGGGTCAAACTGGCCGCCGTGGGTATCAATCCGCTGGACACCAAACTGCGCGCTAAGCCAGCCTATTACCCCGACAAACTTCCCGCCATCCTGGGCTGCGATGGTGCCGGTATCGTAGATGCCATCGGCACGGCCGTGACGCGTTTTGCAGTCGGTGATGCGGTCTATTTCTGCAACGGTGGTATCGGCGACGAACCCGGCTGCTATGCTGAATATACCACCGTGCATGAAGACTACTGCGCTTTCAAACCAGCCAACCTCAGCCTGCATGAAAGCGCTGCGTTGCCACTGGTGCTGATTACCGTGTGGGAGGCGCTAGTCGAACGCGTTAATCTGCAAGTCAAACAATCTATCCTCATCCATGCCGCGGCTGGGGGTGTCGGCCATATTGCCGTGCAACTCGCCCACCATCTGGGCGCACATGTCGCGGTAACAGTAAGCGATGACAGAAAAGCCGGGCTGGTGCAAGGTCTCGGTGCAAAAAAAATAATTTATTACCGCGAGCAGGATTTTGTGCCGGAAGTTCTTGCCTGGACCGCTGATAAAGGTGTGGACGTGATATTTGACACGGTAGGCGGCGAAGTTTTTCTGCGCTCGTTCAATGCAGCGCGCATTGGCGGCAAAGTGGTCAGCTTGCTGTCCACTCCGCTGTCATTGACTGACACTCAACTGGCGCGACTGCGCAATCTGTCATTGTGCTACGAACTGATGCTTACGCCGCAAGTGATGCACTTGCATGACGAGCGTATACGCCAGCGCAAAATACTGGAACAGGGAGCGCAATTAGTTGAGGCCGGAAAACTCGGCGTGCTGATGAGCATGGTGATGCCATTGAAAGATGCTGCCCACGCACACCGTCTCATTGAAAAAGGCGGCGTCACTGGCAAAGTCGTACTGGTGATGGATTAATACTACGGTCAACTACAAGCCAAGCTCCTCCCACATGGCATCTACACGACGCTTGATCGCGTCGTCCATCGCAATTGGCGTACCCCACTCGCGTTGCGTTTCACCTGGCCATTTGTTGGTCGCATCCAGTCCCATCTTACTGCCCAGACCGGATACCGGGCTGGCGAAATCGAGATAATCAATGGGCGTATTATCCACCAGCAATGTGTCGCGCGCGGGATCAACGCGCGTTGTGATCGCCCAGATAACTTCCTTCCATTGACGGATATCGATGTCATCATCCACCACGATGATGAACTTGGTGTACATGAACTGACGCAAGTAGGACCAGATGCCGAACATCACGCGCTTGGCATGTCCCGGATACTGCTTTTTCATGGACACAATTGCCAAACGATAAGAACAGCCCTCCGGCGGCAGGTAGAAATCCGAAATTTCGGGAAACTGTTTCTGCAGAAGTGGCACGAACACTTCGTTCAATGCCACGCCCAAAATGGCCGGCTCATCTGGCGGTTTGCCGGTATAGGTGGAGTGATAAATGGGATTGTGACGCATGGTAATGCGCTCAATGGTGAATACCGGAAACTTTTCCTGCTCATTGTAATAACCGGTGTGGTCACCAAACGGGCCTTCCAGCGCGATCTCATTTGGGTGGATCATTCCCTCCAGAACGATCTCGGCACTGGCAGGTACTTGCAAATTGCTACCAATACATTTAACCAGTTCTGTTTTCGATCCACGCAACAACCCAGCAAATTGATATTCAGACAGGCTGTCCGGCACTGGCGTGACGGCGCCTAAAATGGTAGCTGGGTCGGCACCGATCACCACTGCCAGCGGAAACGGCTGACCCGGATGCGTTTTGCACCACTCTTGATAATCCAGCGCACCTCCGCGATGCGCCAGCCAGCGCATAATGACCTTGTTGGGCGCGATCACCTGCTGGCGGTAAATGCCAAGATTCTGGCGCGGCTTGTTGGGGCCACGGGTCACCACCAGCCCCCAGCTAATCAGGGGTGCCGCATCTCCTGGCCAGCAAGTTTGTATGGGTAGCCTGCTCAGGTCTACTTCGCTGCCATCCCATACTACTTCCTGGCAGGCAGCGCTCGAAACTACCTTGGGTGTCATATTCAGCACCTGCTTCAATATCGGCCACTTGTCCCAGGCATCCTTTAAACCTTTGGGTGGCTCGGGCTCTTTCAGGTAAGCCAGCAACTTGCCCACTTCGCGTAATGCCGTTACGCTTTCCTCGCCCATGCCTAATGCCACGCGGTGCGGCGTACCGAACAAATTCGCCAGAACAGACATACTGTGTCCTGCAGGATTTTCAAACAGCACAGCAGGGCCTTGTGCATGCAACACACGATCGCAGATTTCCGTCATCTCCAAATGCGGAGAAACTGACGTAATCACGCGCTTAAGCTCACCCAGTTTTTCTAATTGCGAGATAAAATCGCGCAGGTCACGATATTTCATTTATAAAAACTTTCTTCGCCCTCGGGGCGGGTTTTAAATCGCTTGTGCAGCCAGAAATATTGTTCCGGCATTTCCCGCACTCGCTGTTCGATAAATTCGTTTATACGGCGGGTATCGACTATTAAATCATTACTAGGATAGTTTTCCCACGCTGGATAGAAGCGTACCTCATACCCTTTATAATCCGGCAAAACACGTGTAATACACGGCACCACCTTTGCATTAGCCATCATTACCAGGCGAGGCAACGTCGCCAACGTAGCGGCGGGTATACCAAAGAATGGAACGAACACACCATCCTTGGTAGTCCAATCTTGATCCGTAAAATAATAAAATGGCCGACATTCGCGTAATGATTTTACTACCGGGCGCATCCCCGCTTGTCGCGCATACAAAAATTGCTTGCCGAAACGCGCGCGTTTCTGCAACACCAAGTTTTGCAAGTAAGTATTTTTTTGTTTAGAGTACACACTCACCCCATCCGTATGCTGGGTAATCCAGGAACCACCAACATCCAGAGCAACAAAATGTGACGTCAGTAAAATCAGTGGATTACCGAGTGCGTTTTGAAAATGCTCCACACCTTCAACACGTATCAACTTCTGGATGCGCTCGCGGCTAGACCACCATAAAATACCCCGCTCCACAATACTGCGGCCAAAAGCATTAAAGTGCTGTCGCACCAGTTTCGATCGCTCTGCTTCGTTCAGTTCGGGGAAACATAAACGCAAATTGATACATGCCACGCGACGACGCTTGGCTGTAAACATATAAAGCAGCGCCCCCAGGACATTGCCTATCCACGCTTGCAGCCGATATGGAAGGAAATGCAGTAACCACAGCAGAAAAACACCACAACGCACCATCATATTGGATTTACGTCTTGCTTCGTGGCCGGCTTAATGCCTGCCGGAGTCTTGTAACGATTGTAACTCCACAAATATTGCGCAGGATTCGTGAGCACCAATTCTTCAAGCGCCGCATTGACCTGCCTACCAATGGGCAAATCAACATTGAATTTCAGGGGTGTGAAGCGCAGGACATATCCCGACCCATTGGTTAATCGTTCGACGGAAGTCATCACTACCGATGCGCCGCTAGACTTCACCAAGCGCCCAATCAACGTCATGGTGTAGGCTGGTCGCCCGAAGAAGTCTGCCCATTCTCCCTCGCCATTGCCGGGCACCTGATCTGGCAAAAGCCCTATTGCTTCAGCCCGCTTGAGCGCTTTATACAACTGGCGCACCCCGCTTACATCGGTACGCGCCAGCCGCATTTGGGCTCGCTCGCGACCGTTGCGCATCACTTGCTCTAGCCAGATTAACTTGGGAGGGCGATACAGTACAGTGAGTGGCATATGCTCTGCGACATATAAGGCTGACACATCGAAACATCCCAAATGCGGCGTTAAAAAAATTATCCCCTTGCCACTTGCACGTGCCGCTTCGATATGCTCCCAGCCATAACATGCTTTGACGCTGGCGGTCACCTCTGCTAAAGGTCGGCACCAAATCCACAGTAACTCGACCGCCCCCTTGCCCGTTTCAACTATGCTGGCGTTTAACACTCTGCGAAAATCTGTTTGGGGACGCCCTTTTAATGCATTATTGAGGTTTTCACGCATCCGTTCTGCATACTTATCCGACAGACTATAAGTCAATTTGCCCAGCATGGCGCCAAGACGGTGTAACACACTCAGCGGTAAACGCGCTACCAAATTGAATAGTCTGGCTACAAGCGAGGGGATCATGGGGGTAATTACAATCAGTAGTTGCTATAATGAAGGTTTTCTCAACCAACTCTATCTTTAAGGAGAGTTCATGAATGAATTTCTATTTACATCCGAGTCAGTGTCTGAAGGTCATCCAGACAAAGTCGCGGATCAAATTTCCGATTCCATTTTAGATGCTATTCTAGCGCAAGACCCCCATGCGCGAGTAGCCGCTGAGACATTAGTCAACACCGGCCTCGTGGTGCTTGCCGGTGAAATCACCACCAGCGCTAATGTGGACTATATCAAAGTTGCGCGCGACTGCATCAAGCGCATCGGCTATGACAATACCGAATACGGCATAGACTACAAAGGTTGTGCCGTGCTTGTTGCTTATGACAAGCAAAGTCCGGACATCGCCCAAGGCGTTGATCGCTCATCTAATGAGTACATGGATCAGGGCGCAGGTGATCAAGGCCTGATGTTTGGTTATGCTTGCGATGAAACACCCACGTTAATGCCGCTGCCGATTCATTTGGCACACCGCGTAGTTGAGCGCCAGTCGCAACTGCGCCGCGATGGTCGCCTTAACTGGCTGCGTCCGGATGCAAAAGCGCAAGTCACCATCCGTTATGTGGATGGTAAGCCACACTCCATCGACACTGTATTGCTATCTACTCAGCACTCCCCCGAGATGTCGCTAGAAACAATTCGTGAAGCCGTAATTGAAGATATTATCAAGCCCCTGTTGCCACAGGAGCTAATCAAAGGTGACATTAAGTATTTGGTAAATCCCACTGGCCGTTTTGTTATCGGCGGCCCGCAAGGCGACTGCGGCCTGACAGGGCGCAAGATTATTGTAGATTCTTACGGTGGCTCCGCCCCTCATGGAGGTGGTGCATTCTCCGGCAAAGATCCCTCTAAGGTAGATCGTTCCGCAGCCTACGCTGGCCGTTATATCGCCAAGAATATCGTAGCTGCTGGTCTGGCCAGCAAGTGCTTGATTCAGATTTCCTACGCGATTGGCGTGGCTCTACCCACCAGTGTGTGGGTCACCAGTTATGGAACGGGAAAAATTTCCGATGAAAAAATTGCGGAGTTAGTAAAAAAACATTTCGACCTGCGCCCAAAAGGTATTGTGCAAATGCTCGATTTGTTGCGCCCAATTTATACCAATACTGCTGCCTATGGCCACTTTGGCCGCGAAGAACCAGAGTTTACCTGGGAAGCAACAGACAAGGCACCTGCCCTGCGGGCTGACGCCGGGCTATAAGTCACTTAATGGTTTAAATGTCTTACCCATATTGTCACTTGGAAGCACAGATCCAAGTGACAATATGGGATTTGCAATCGAACCTATTTAGTCGACACTGAATTATTCGATTCTGTCGTTAAGATCAGGCTACGTAAGTTGCCTGAGTGCTGATCTGTTTTACTCCTCCGTACTTGATGCATTGCCCTAGCGAGATAATGATTATTTTTGTGGCGTAGTGACCATTTACTGCGCCTAAAATGCAGGCAAAATCCCTCATCCACTTGGTGAAGTTCCATACTGCAGCAGCTATCAGGACGTTTAGTTGGTCGCCCATCATCCCTTTGAGAAAGTTGCGTCCCAGCCGATAGTCTGATTTCAGATGGCCAATAACCGGCGCTATCCCTGCCCGTCGTCTGAAGCGATAACGTGCCAGAAAAAGCTGCTCCTGTCTGGCATTCTTGCGTGTGGTTTTAGGGATAAGGATATGGGTATCGCCGATGGTGGATTTTCCCCGATTTCCCCTGTCACATAAACCAACTTGATTGGTTACATGCCTCAGCTGGGTACAATTTTTTACTTTCAGGCTCATGTGGTGAGCTATGAGGGGGTAATAATAGGCGCATCTATCCAAGGAGATGCGTCATGGCAATGAATCGAGTTCAGTTTCAAAAGGGTCTGTCGATATCTGAGTTTCTGAAGCAGTACGGGAGGGTGGAGTAGTGCCACGCGGCGCTGTTGGCGTCGCGCTGGCCAGAGGGCTTTGTCTGCCCGCATTGCGGGGGAACCCATCACAGCACCTTTATCCACGACGGCAGGCAGCACTGGCAGTGCCGAGTGTGCCGCTACCAGACGACGGTCACTGCCGGTACGATCTTCCAAGCAACGAAGCTGCCACTGACACGCTGGTTTCTGGCGATGCACTTGCTGACCCAAGCGAAAAACAATGTTGCCGCGCTCTAAACAGTGGCCAGCTGCGGACGGGGATATGATCACTCGGGACGGGACACTTTAACCCATAGGACTGCACGATTGCCATTCAACCACATCAAGTTTGCACCAGCTTCTTATGAGTATGAATACTCATAAGCATACCAAAACCAAGCAGTAATATAACCATAGACGTGCCACCATAGCTAATGAGCGGCAACGGTACGCCCACAACTGGAAGAATTCCACTCACCATGCCTATATTGACGAAGACATAGGTGAAAAAAGTGAGTGTGATACTACCGGCCATGAGACGAGTGAAGTAAGTTGAAGCATTGGCGGTAATGACGAAGCCACGTGCAATGACGAACAGGTACAAGCTTAACAGTATAACGTTACCGAGCAGGCCGAATTCTTCCGAGTACACAGCAAAAATGAAGTCGGTAGTACGCTCAGGCAAAAATTCGAGGTGAGTCTGAGTGCCATTGAGATACCCCTTGCCAAACATGCCGCCGGAACCCACTGCAATAATGGCTTGGATAGTGTGATAGCCCCTGCCCAGCGGATCCAGCGCTGGGTCAAGAAGCATCATGATGCGTTGGCGCTGATAATCGTGCAGTGTGGACCACGCAAGCGGCATACTTGCCATTATAATTACAAAGAAGGTCAGCATGACTCGCCAGGATATCCCGGCAAGAAATAGCACATAAAATCCGCTTGCGGCAATCATAATGGACGTACCCAAATCTGGCTGGCGCGCAATTAAAGCCACCGGCAGCAGTAACAGCAAGGTTGCGACGAAATAATTTTTTAATGTCAACATGGCTTCGTGCTTCTCAAAATACCAAGCCATCATCAACGGCACGGCTATCCTCATCAGCTCAGAAGGCTGAATGGTCGTCACCCCAAGGTTTAACCAGCGCCGAGCACCGTTTGTTATTTCGCCGAAAAACGCCACTGCGATCAGCAGCACCATACCTAGCAAGTAAGCGGGCACGGCAACCCGCATTAGGTAATGAAGCGGCATATTGGCCACTATCCAGAGTGCGGCGCACGCCACCAGTATATTTGTCATTTGCGCCAATACACGGGACCAGTTACCGCCACTGGCGCTATATATCACCACCACGCTAATCAGCAGAAGCAATCCAATCAAAGCCAACAGAACGGGATCAAGGTGTGCAACGAAGCGTTGCAATAAGCGTCGCCTAATCATGTTCTATCCCTGCGGCCTCATCCACTGTAAGCAAGGGCTGAGGCATCTTGCCAAGCAGAAAGTAATCCAAGACCTTACGTGCAATCGGTGCAGCGATAGAGCCACCATGTCCGCCGTTCTCAACAAGCACAGCTAGCGCGATTTTAGGCTGATCGGCAGGTGCAAAAGCAATGAACCAAGCGTGGTCACGATACCGTTCCTGAACCTTGCTCTCGATGTATTTTTCGTCCTGTTTAATGCCTACCACCTGCGCCGTGCCGGTTTTGCCGGCGAATGCGTAGGATGCACCCGCACCTGCCATCGTGGCGGTGCCCCCAGGCTGGGTTACGGCTACCATAGCATTTTTTACGAGCGCGAGATGCTCCGGATCAAGGTTGAGGTTAAACTCCATTTTCGTCCCCAATGCCCGTTTTTTGTTTGTGTGCGAACTTTGTACCTCCTTCAACAAATGCGGGCGATAGGCTATTCCATCGTTGGCCAATGTCGCAGTAACATAAGCCAATTGTAGCGGTGTAACCAAATTGTAGCCCTGACCGATACCAACCGAAACCGTGTCGCCGGCATACCACTTTTGTTTGTAACGTTTCCGCTTCCACTCCTGGGACGGCATCAAACCGGAAGCCTCACCTTCCATATCAATACCGGTTTTCTTACCGAATCCGAACTCCGAAAAAAAGCTAAATATGTTGTCTATGCCCAATTCGGTGGCCAGCCCATAATAATAAGTATCGCAAGACACCACGATGGATTTAAACAAGTCTACGCTGCCATGTCCTTCCTTTTTCCAATCGCGGTATCGACGTCGACTGCCGGGCAGGCTGAAGTAACCTGGGTCGCTAATAGTGTAGCCGGGTGTGCGCTTGTTGTAATGTAGCCCAGCCAATGCCATGAACGGCTTGATAGTAGAACCTGGTGGATATTGGCCACGCAATGCACGGTTGTTGAGTGGCACATCGGGCGAGTTGTTCAGTTCATTCCAACTCTGTTGATCAATACCATCAATGAACAGGTTTGGATCATAGCCTGGCTTGCTGACAAAGGCCAATACCTCCCCATTGCTCGGGTCTATAGCTACTAACGCTCCCCGATATTTGCCGAACGCCTGCTCGGCAACTTCCTGCAATTTGGCATCTATCGTTAGTATTAAATTGCTACCCGATACGGGTGGAGTGCGCGACAGCACTCGCACCTCGCGCCCACCTGCATCGACTTCCACCTGCTGGTAACCGGCTTTACCATGTAATTCGTTCTCGTAACTCTGCTCGATGCCAGTCTTGCCGATGTAATTGGAAGCACGATAATTTGCAGCCATCTCGTCCTCTTCAAGCTGCGCAATTTCTTTCTCGTTAATCCGACCGATGTAGCCGAGCAAGTGAGAAATCTGCTCGTGATATGGATACTCACGGAATAAGCGCGCTTTAATTTCCACGCCGGGGAAACGATAGCGCTGTGTTGCGAAACGTGCCACCTCTTCATCCGTTAAGCGGTTGCGTATTGGCAGGCTCTCAAAATTACGGTTATCTGCCAGCAGCCTCTTAAATCGCTTGCGATCTCCGGGCTGAATATCAATTAACTTTGCAAGTTCATCAATAGTCGATTTCAGATCGGCCACCTTGCTTGAAGTTATCTCTAAAGTATAAGCAGAGTAATTCTGTGCCAGAGTCGTGCCGTTGCGGTCAAGTATCAAGCCGCGGCTGGGTGCAATGGGCACGATGGAAATGCGATTATTCTCTGCCAGAGTTTGATAGTGACTCTGTTGTATTACCTGCAGATAAATAAAACGCGCCAGCAATATTAACAACAGCAGTAACACAAACCCTAAACTTAGCGTTAGGCGCAGCCGAAAATTATGGATTTCTCGATGAGTGTCTTTAAACTCGATGTGACGCGTCATGTCTGATTAGGTGCAGCACGGGGACGACGCAAAGCTTGCAACAATATAGTCATTGGTGCCCACAGCAAGGATGAAACCACACTGCCAATGAAGTATTTCCATGAAATATTACCATGTAGCTGCCAATGCACCATGGCATACACCGTATATGCAAGCAAAAACAACGGGAAAATTTGCAAGGTCTGCTGATGTAAATTGAACATCAACACTCGGCGATAAAACACGATGCCGCTAAAAGCTAATACCGAATATGCCAGTGCATGCTGCCCGAAGAGACTTGCATCCGCCACGTCGGCAAGTATGCCTACCGTCCACGCAACGCTAATCCCAACATGGTAGGGTTTGTGCATGCACCAGTAGAGTAATACCAGCGCGACAAAATCTGGACGGAACGTCAACCAGATTCCTTGCCACGGTAACCAATCGAGCAAGAGCGCAGCCAATAAGGTAGCTGCGATAAAAACACGACTGACGGGCAACTGGAATTCCTGGTCTTGCAGAATGCGATCACTCACTGCCCCCTCCGTTTGCCATTTTTTGAGTTGTCGGTTGCGGCTTCCACACCCTCCGGGCGCTCCGGAAACTTTAGCAACGTAGACAAGATCAACAGTTGGCGGCGCTTATCCACCCCTCCAATCGGGGCACACAAAATGCGCGCAAACGGATAGGTGGGATCGCGCTCAACATGGATTATCTTAGCTACCGGTAAGCCGGGTGGATAAGTGCCATCGATACCAGAAGTGACCAAAACATCGCCATTCTGAATGTCAGCGCTATTGGGCATATAGCGCAGCGCCAGCTTATTTCCGGCATCGCCAGCGCCGAACACCACTGCGCGCAAGCCATTGCGCAGCACCTGCACTGGCACCGAGTGATCTTTGTCAGTAATTAACGTGACCTCGCTCATCCAAGGATAAACGCGTGTAACCTGGCCGACGATACCGCTATCATCCATTACTATTTGTCCGGCTAGCACATTTGCCTGCGTGCCCTTGTCCAATAATATTTTGCGATTAAAGATGTCTCGTTCAACATATATGATTTCGGCTAGCTGCATTGGATAATCGGCGCGCTGCTGCACCATAAGAAGTTTACGCAAGTGCTGGTTTTCCCCCTTCAGCACCTCCAGTTGCAGCAACTGTGCGCCATCTAAAGTGTGTTGACGAAGTAATGCAGCGTTATCGCGAATCAAACTGTTATGGGCGGAAAAAAAATCATCAACCTCATGCCATAGTTTACTTGGTGTCGTTACTAGCCGTTGCAGAGGGTGCACCAAGCCTGAAAGGCCGCTACGTATGGATTCAAGATATCGATATCGAACATCCACGAACAGTAGCAGTAACGAGAGCAGCGCGAAAAATACCAGCCGGACGGCTGGAGAAGGGCCTCGATTGAAGAAGCGAAGGGGCTGGTTTTGTTCCATTAGAGCGTTTCAACAGCCATTTCTGCTTACAGTTCGCAGTTACAACACTAACGCTATTCTCTCCCGTTTACGAAAGAGAATAGCGTTAGAGAAGGGAATCACTGGACTGTATTAATTTAAAATTATCCACATGTCATTAAATCTGATGCCTAATCACTGGTGAAAATCCCACTGAGTTTATCCATCCGGTCAAGAGCCATGCCGGAACCGCGCACCACGCAGGTAAGTGGGTTATCGGCAACCAACACAGGTAAGCCAGTTTCCTCCATCAATAAGCGGTCGATATCACGTAGCAATGCACCGCCGCCTGTCAGAACCATACCCTTTCTGGCAATATCCGAACCCAGTTCAGGGGGTGTTTGTTCTAGCGCGATCTTCACAGCGCTGACAATATTATTAAGCGGATCAGTAAGGGCCTCCAGTATTTCATTACTGGAAATGGTAAAGCTGCGCGGTACACCTTCCGCCAGATTGCGTCCCATTACCTCCATTTCACGCACTTCGCTGCCAGGAAAGGCCGAGCCGATTTCTTTCTTGATTTGTTCTGCAGTCGTTTCGCCAATCAACATGCCATAGTTGCGGCGAATGTAATTAATAATTGCCTCGTCGAATTTGTCGCCCCCGACACGTATGGAACCGGAATACACGGCACCACCAAGCGAAATCACACCTACTTCGGTTGTACCACCGCCAATATCCACCACCATCGAGCCGTTTGGCTCTTCCACTGGCAGATCAGCGCCTATTGCTGCTGCCATAGGCTCTTCAATCAATTCTACTCGGCGCGCCCCTGCACCATAAGCGGATTCGCGGATAGCGCGACGCTCCACTTGAGTGGAGCCGCACGGCACACAAATCACGATACGCGGGCTAGGGCTGAAAATGCCAGACTTATGCACTCTCTTAATGAATTGTTTAAGCATTTGTTCTGTTACGGTGAAATCAGCAATTACGCCGTCTCTCATCGGGCGTATAACAGTAATATTGCCTGGCGTGCGCCCGAGCATCTGCTTGGCTGCCAGCCCAACCTGCTGAATCACTTTCTTGTCGTTTGGGCCACTCCCTTGGCGAATCGCCACTACTGAAGGCTCATCCAGCACAATGCCTTTGCCGCGTGCCCAGATCAGGGTATTAGCGGTGCCCAAATCTATCGCTAAATCATTAGCGAAATAGTTGTTAAAAAATCCAAACATGAAGAATCCCAGAGTAGAAAAAACGTGCCCGATATCATAAAAAATTAGTCAGGCAACAATATTTGATGATAACCTATTAAGCTACCTTTAATAAAGATAAAGAATTCAGCCTATGTCGCTCAGTATTAATGATGTCTATAAAGTTGCCCGGCTGGCCCGACTAGGAATGACCGAGCAGGAAGCACAAACGGCGCACGCACAGCTTCTGAATATCTTTGGCTTGATCGCCGAAATGCAGGCAGTCGATACTACTGGGATTGCACCGATGCCACACGCTCAGGATATTACCCAACGCTTGCGTAAGGATGTGGTCACGGAACCCAATCAACGTGAGCTATTCCAGGCTGCAGCACCACAAATTAAAAATGGATTGTATTTAGTACCACAAGTCATCGAATAACTTCCAGTTCCAAGACCATGCTTAATTCCAGTTTGCAACAGTTAGGCGCAGCATTGCGCAGTAAGAAAATTTCCAGCGTAGAGTTGACGCAACTATACCTCAGCCGCATTGCCGCACTTAACTCAAAACTCAACGCCTACATCACGGTAAATGAAGAAATGAGCTTGGCACAGGCACGCGCAGCCGATGTCCAGTTGGCGCAATCCCCAACCAACGCTCTCACTGGCATTCCTATTGCTCAGAAAGATATATTCTGTGCCATGGGCTGGCGTACCACCTGTGGCTCGAAAATGCTGTCTGATTTTATTGCCCCCTATGATGCACATGTGATTGAACAATTCAACCGCGTCGGTGCGGTCAATCTGGGCAAAACCAACATGGACGAGTTCGCCATGGGTTCCAGTAATGAAACCTCTTACTTTGGCACTGTAAAAAACCCATGGAACCGCAACGCCGTACCTGGTGGTAGTTCTGGAGGCAGTGCGGCAGCTGTGTCGGCACGCTTATGTGCAGCAGCCACCGGCACCGACACTGGTGGCTCTATCCGCCAACCGGCTGCACTCTGCGGCATCTCAGGCCTGAAGCCGACTTATGGCGTAGTCTCTCGCTACGGCATGATTGCCTTTGCCTCCAGCCTGGACCAGGCTGGACCAATGGCACGCAGCGCAGAAGATTTGGCGCTACTACTGAATGTAATGGCAGGCTTCGACGAACGTGATTCCACGAGCCTGCAACGTGAAACAGAAGATTTCGCACGAGATTTAAATAAGCCGTTGAATGGCCTGCGCATCGGCCTGCCCGAAGAATTTTTCGCCGCAGGTTTGAGTGCAGATGTCGCGCAAGCGATCGAATCGTCCATTGCCGAATATAAAAAATTAGGTGCCAGCGTGGTAGACATCAGCCTGCCCAACTCGCGCCTGTCCATCCCGGTGTATTACGTGCTGGCTCCGGCAGAAGCCTCCAGCAATCTGTCGAGATACGACGGTGTGCGTTACGGCTACCGCGCGCCGGAATACACCAATCTTGCAGACATGTATGAAAAATCCCGCGCGCAAGGTTTCGGTGACGAAGTGAAGCGGCGCATTATGATCGGCACTTACGTGCTATCGCACGGTTACTATGATGCATATTATTTGCAGGCACAGAAAATTCGCCGCTTGATCGCACAGGATTTTGTTGAAGCATTCAAGCAATGTGACGTCATCATGGGGCCAACGACTCCCACCACTGCCTTCAATCTGGGCGAGAAAAACGATGACCCGGTGCAAATGTACCTCTCCGACATCTATACCATCGCGGTGAATCTCGCAGGCCTGCCCGGCATGTCCATCCCGGCAGGCCTCGACGGCAATGGCCTGCCCGTTGGCTTGCAAATTATAGGCAATTATTTTGACGAGGCACGTATGCTAAACGTCGCACATCAATATCAGCAGGTGACCGATTGGCACACCCGCACTCCGCAACATATCGAGGTGTAAGGAACCGCACCATGCAATGGGAAATCGTTATCGGACTGGAAGTGCATGCTCAGCTCTCGACCAGCAGCAAGATTTTTTCTGGCGCTTCGACCGCATTTGGCGCAGAACCCAACACCCAAGCCTGCGCGGTAGACTTGGCGCTGCCTGGCGTATTACCGGTGCTGAACCGTGGCGCAGTGGAACGAGCTGTCAGGTTTGGCCTTGCTGTCGGTGCGCATATTGCGCCGCGCTCCGTGTTTTCACGTAAAAATTATTTCTATCCTGACCTGCCCAAAGGGTATCAAATCAGTCAGTTTGATCTACCTATCATTGGCCAAGGCTCATTGACTATTCAGGTTCCAACAACGACCGCAGGGCAAACTTATAAAAAAATAGTACGGCTGACCCGTGCCCATCTTGAAGAAGATGCAGGAAAATCGTTACACGAAGATTTTCATGGCATGACAGGCATCGATCTTAACCGTGCTGGAACACCTCTGCTGGAAATAGTCTCGGAACCGGACATGCGCTCTGCCGCCGAGGCCGTATCCTATGCCAAAATGCTGCACACTCTGGTACGCTGGATCGGCATCTGCGATGGCAACATGCAGGAAGGGTCGTTCCGCTGCGATGCAAATGTCTCTGTCCGTCGCCCGGGGGCAGAATTGGGCACACGCCGCGAAATTAAAAATCTTAACTCATTCCGCTTTTTACAGCAGGCAATTGAATACGAAGCACAATGGCAAATAGATACACTGGAAAACGGCGGGACTATTCATCAAGCTACAGTGTTATTCGATTCCGATAAGGGTGAAACTCGCGCCATGCGCAGTAAAGAAGACGCGCACGATTACCGTTATTTCCCGGATCCTGACTTATTGCCGCTAGCGATTGATAATGAGTGGATTGAGCAGGTGCGCAACACGCTTCCCGAGTTGCCACTGTCCAAACAAACACGCTATGTTGCCGATCTCGGCCTATCTGTCTACGATGCCGACACTTTGACCTCCTCACGAGAAATGGCGGATTTCTTCGAGGCAACACTAAACGAAGCCACTAACGAAGCCAAGCTGTGCGCCAACTGGCTGATGGGTGATGTAAGCGCTTCACTTAATCGTGAAGATCGCGATATCACGCAATGCCCGATTACACCACAGCAGCTAGGCGGTATGCTCAAGCGTATTTCAGATGGAACCATTTCCAACTCCGCCGCCAAGGAGGTTTTCAAGGTACTCTGGAGTGAAGGCGGTAACCCCGATACCATTATCGAAACAAAAGGTTTAAAACAAATGTCCGATGTCGGCGCAATGGAGGCAATGGTAAACGAGATTATCACTGCTAATCCAGCGCAAGTAGCCGAATATCGCAGTGGTAAGGAAAAAGTGTTTGGCTATTTTGTTGGCCTCGCCATGAAAGCCAGCAAAGGAAAAGCTAACCCCGCACAGATGAATGAAATTCTAAAGCGCAAGCTAGCGGGTTAAATACTGCGCTCTTGCAACTGACTGAACTTTAATCAGCCATTCCAAGAGACAGGTACCATGAAAATTCAGCAAGAAAGATCCGTCTTACTGCGCGAATTTTTTGGCTGGAAACAGTCTTGGAAATCGCGCGCTCCTCTGGAACATCAAGCAAACCATCCGCATCAAAACCACTCGAGCGCAAGGCCTGAATATGTGCCATGAGCAATACATTTTCGGATAGGTACATGAAACATTTCACAGCTGTTCAGTTACTAACACGCTGCTACTCAGGAATCCATCTTTCCTGTTTGGTACGACTTTGCACTTTATCGCTTGCACTTCTTTTTTGTTGCCCGCCCACACGAGCAGCGGAGCCTGCGCCGCCTCAGGTGATGCTGGCAAATGTCTTTCGAGGCAATATCCCGCTGGCAGATTATTGGGTAAGTGAAAAATTTGATGGCATGCGCGGTTACTGGGATGGCGAAAAATTATTGACGCGGAGTGGCGAACATATCGAAGCCCCAGCATGGTTCACCACCGGCTGGCCAAACATTCCTCTCGATGGAGAATTATGGATAGGCCACGGCCAGTTTTCCCGCACAGTTTCCACCGTCAGGAAAAAAATTCCCGACGACGCTCAATGGCGCATGCTGCACTTCATGATATTCGATCTGCCAGCGCATCCAGGTGGTTACACCGAACGCAATGCGGCACTACAATCTGTCATCACGCAGATCGGACAGCCATGGGTACACCACGTTGAGCAGATTAAAGTGGCCGATCAGGTCGCATTAAAAGTGATGCTTAAACGGGTGGTCAAGCAAGGCGGGGAAGGGCTGATGCTACATCGCGGCACTTCACTTTACCGGGCAATTCGCAGCGACGATCTATTAAAACTAAAACCCTATGAAGATGCTGAGGCCAAGGTAGTAGCTTACCTGCCAGGCAAAGGTAAATATGCAAACACATTGGGAGCATTAGAGGTGGAATCGGCTGATGGATTGCGATTTCGGCTGGGTACTGGCCTGTCTGACGAAGATCGGCTTCATCCGCCCCAATTGGGAAGTTGGGTAACCTACCGCTATAACGGATTGAATGAAAAAACCGGTATCCCCCGGTTTGCCCGCTTCATACGAATACGCGACGAGATGGCTTGGTCAGAACAAGAAGTACGGCCTTGAATAGTTCTTATAGAGTTTGAATCAAAACTTTATTTAAGAGCGAGAAAGTTAAAACAGTTTACGCGGCTTGCGCGGAGCCCGTGAAAACGCAATATCATATATCCAGTTAGGTAACAGCTTAAGTACGTGCCCCACGAGTCCCATCTGCCAAGGCACGACTGCAAATGAATTACCGGAAACAATTACTCGTGCTATGCGACGCGCTGCTTCGTCAGCTGACAAAATAAAAGGCATGGAGTACGGATTGATGGCGGTCATCGGCGTTTTGATGTAGCCAGGACAAATGGTAACTGCATGCATCCCACTACCATGCAATTCCACACGCAAACTTTCCATATATGAGATTAACGCTGCCTTGGATGCGGAATAAGCACCTGCCCCCGGCAGCCCCCGAAATCCCGCCACACTGGCAATGCCAACCAGTGTCCCATGGCCTACCTCACGCATAGGTACAAGAAACGGTTGAAATGTTTTTATTACGCCCAACATATTGACATCCATTATCTGTTGGAAAACATCAATATCCTCGGCATAGTCAGTAAGCGTTCCGGCACTAATACCTGCATTAGCAATTACGATATCTGGCACACTCTTATGCGCAATGAAACGCTGCGCAGCCGCTTGCACGGCAGCCGAGTCACGCACATCCAGCGGGTAACAATAAACTTGTTGAGGATATTGCTTAGAGAGGCTTTGCAGATAATCAGCGCGACGGGCAAACACCCCAACTATCGCGCCTTGCTCAAGATAATGCTGAGCCAGCGCCAGACCTAAGCCGCTGGATGCGCCGCTGATAACGACGCGTTGTGCAGTCACTAACGTTTAACCAAGCGTTCCTTGCGTGCCTTGTCGATCATAGCGTTCAACACTTGTATGCTTTCATCCGGCCCTAGGCCACTAATCAGATATTTTCCATCCACCGTCAGCGACGGTGTACCGCGAATGCCATAAATCTTCGCCAATTGTTTACTGCGCGATATTTTGCTTTGCATGGTGAACGAATTGTAGGTATCGCTGAATTTCTTGCGATCCACGCCACGCTGGCCAACAAAGTCAACGATCTTGGCTTTGTCGCTCAGGTCAATGTTGTTCACGTTCCAAGCATTGAACAGGTCGTCATGCAGCCGCATTCCCTGTCCAAGCAATTCCAATGTGTAATAAGTACGTGCCATCGGTTCCCATGATGCGTTGAAAATAGTCGGTACATAGATCAACTCTACGTCCTTGGGAATCTTTTTTTCCCAAGCGGTCAACGTCGGGTGCATCTTAAAACAGTGTGAGCAGCCGTAGAAGAAAAATTCCAACACCTCAATTTTGTTGCCTGCAGGCACCGACTGCGCCGAATTGAGTACTTTGTAATCTTTGCCAAGCTCAGGCTCGGCAAAAGCTTGGTTAACACATAACAAAGTTAGAACCACAAACAACTGTTTGATGAATTTCATATCTATCTCCATACAAAGTTAGGACTGCAAGCAAAAATATATCATAAAATTACCGCGTTAAAAAACATTACTATTTGTTTGTGCTGCATATTTTTAATTCTGGCATATGAAATGTCACATTGCTTTTCAATACTGCCGAACAATAGAAACTTAATGCAGTTTCATGCAAACAAATACGGAACATTCAGACTACAAGCTAAATTTATTAAAAACACTTCACAAAGTTAACTAGACAATTACTTCTATAACCAGCGAGCTTACGTTTTCGCCTATCTCGCAAGCATTGGAGTAGCGCTCACCCCATTTTGTTTCAACATGCTTAATGCAACACTCATTTTTTCTTTGTCTTTATAGGGGCCAATGTGCACGCGATGCCACACCCCTCTATCAGGAATGATCGCGATTTGCACACTGGCTTCTATGCCCAGCATAGCCAGCTTGGCTTTTAATCTATCTGCATCATCCGCATTGGAAAATGAACCCGCCTGTAAAAAATAAATTGCTTTCGCAGTCTCATTGCTAGCTTTCTCAGTGTCTTTACCAGCAGACTTATTCGCCTTCGTTACCGTATCGTCACGGTTATTTTGAATACGTTCTGCTGCATCTTGTTTGTCAGTCAACACCTTGTAAAACTCAAAGCGCGGTTTGCCATCATCCACACCTGATATAGCCGCCGAAGAAGTGGGTTCCTGCGCAGTTTTTTCTGTAGATGCGGGAAGCTGCTTCTTAGCGTCTGCTGCAAGCTTAGTTGTTTCATGTGAAACATTACTTACGAACGAGTTAGGCGTCTTTAAAACAAACCATGCCACCCCACCCGCAATAGCCAGCCCCACTACCACGCCGACCAAAATGCCAGTCAGTAGCAGGCTGCCTTGGCGCGGCGCAGCGGATCGAGTGGTACTATTTTTATTCATATAATCAATCTTTAAAAAATTTCATGTATTCCCGCGAAGTTCATCGCGCAACCCATAGAATTGGTAACGCCACATTTGAGTTCGACCTCGCGGCCTTGAAGTCCGACAGGCTGCTAGCGCAAGGAAGCCAACCTACATTTTTTCCGGTGCGGAAACCCCCAGCAGCACCAAGCCGTTGCGCATGACCTGTGCCACCGCAGCAATCAATGCCAACCGTGCCTGCTTAATGCCTTCTTCCTCAACCAGGAAGCGTGAAGCATTGTAATAGCTGTGAAAATCAGCGGCCAAATCCTTTAAGTAGAATGCAATCAGATGTGGTGCCAAATCTTCTGCAGCACTTTCTATCACATGCGGGTAGTCAATCAAGTGTTGTAACAAGGCGCGCTCGTAGTCACTCTCCAGCTCACTCACATCGGCTTGACCGAGCGCCGCAGTATCGCCACCCCACTGTCCCAACACGCTGCAAATACGCGCATGAGCATATTGAATGTAATACACAGGGTTTTCATTGCTCTGCGATTTTGCCAGATCGATGTCAAACACCAGTTGAGAGTCAGGATGGCGCGCCGCCAGGAAGAAGCGTGTCGCATCGCAGCCCACCTCATCAATCAAGTCACGCAGAGTGACGTAACTGCCCGCGCGCTTGGATATTTTCACCTCTTCGCCATTGCGCAGTACCGTTACCATCTGGTGCAACACATAATCCGGCCAACCTTTTGGAATGCCAACATCCAAAGCTTGCAGTCCCGCGCGCACGCGAGTGATAGTGCTGTGATGATCCGCACCTTGTTCGTTAATGACCCGAGTAAAGCCGCGTCGCCATTTATCCAGGTGGTAGGCTATATCCGGTACAAAATAAGTGAAATTGCCATCGCTCTTGCGCATTACACGGTCTTTGTCGTCGCCGAAGTCTGTCGTGCGCAGCCATAGTGCATTGTCCTGCTCATATGTGTGGCCACTGGCAATAAGTTTGCTGACAATTTCCTCCACTTTACCGTCGGTATACAGTGCAGACTCCAGCGAATGCACATCGAAATTTACGCCAAAGGCGCGCAAATCGAGATCCTGTTCACTACGCAGATAAGCTACCGCGAAATGGCGGATGGCAGTGGCATCATTTACATCACCTGATGCTCGCACATGCTGGTCGTCGGCTTCCACCGTTTCTTGCGCTAAATACGCACGAGCGACATCGGTAATATAATCGCCGCGATAACCATTTTCAGGCCACGATGGATCGTCAGGTGTCACACCCTTGCAGCGCAATTGTACGGATAGCGTGAGATTGTCAATCTGCGCACCAGCATCGTTATAGTAAAACTCCCGCGTTACATCCCAACCTGCCGCCAGCAACACGCGGCACAAACAATCGCCTACCGCTGCACCGCGACCATGCCCTACATGCAGCGGCCCCGTTGGATTGGCAGAAACAAATTCCACTTGCAACTTACGACCCGCGCCCAGATGAATGTGGCCATAGCCCACCCCTGCCTGCAACACGCTGCGCACCACATTCTGTTTGGCTGCAGTCGTAATGAATACATTAATGAAACCCGCACCCGCAATCTCCACCTTTGCCACCACTAGAGATGCAGGCAAGGCCGCGATCAATGCTTGCGCGATATCACGTGGAGATTTGCGCAGCGGTTTTGCCAGCTGCATCGCCAGATTACAGGCGTAATCGCCATGCAGCACCTGTTTGGGACGCTCAATGAGGATGTCGGTCTGTGCCGCTTCAGGTGCAACAACACGCACAGCCTGCGCGAACAATTCGGAAAGATGGGACTTGAAATTCAGGACAGCAAACATTACACAACACTTTCACAAGAAGCGTGAATTATAACACTTGATGGGGCTTATCCGATGGCAGGTGCAACTGTTAGGTACTTTCGCAAATGCTCTGAAATTAGAGCGTCAACCTTAAATCAGATTTATCCTACTTCAAGCTATCTTGCTGCACCTGCTGGGTTTGATGAGCCGCACCGAGTAGAATGTCAGCATGCATAATGCCATCGAAAATCACACACTAAAAATATTAGCTACCATTTTGTTACGCAACGCTATTTAGCGTAGTCAATCCACACGAACTTATGATTATCTCAAAACAATGGCATATCTTTAGTGCCGCACCTCACCGCGTCATGTTCTTCGGCGGTGCGCTGCAAGCTGTCGCCGTAATGGTATGGCTGCTGACTGAGTTGCTGACAAGCTATGGTGTGCTCTGGCATCCCATAGCTTGGGCAATTGCACCGAATGCCGCACACGCATGGTTAATGATGTACGGCCTGTTTCCGTTTTTCATGTTTGGCTTTCTGATGACGACCTATCCGCGTTGGATGAAAGGTAGCGACATTCCGCCGCATCGATATGTGCCCGCCTTTTTGCTGCTCATGCTAGGGGCTGTTAGTTTCTTTATCGGGCTATTGATTAGCCATACCCTATTGATTGTTGCCATCTTCAGTACGCTATCGGGATGGCTCCTGGCACTGTATGCACTGTTGCGCGTATTGCTTGACACTACACACCAAAACAAACGTCACCCGCAACTCATTTTCATCGCACTGAGCCTAGGTTGGTGCAGCCTCGTTGCCTACCTCATCTGGTTATTGAGTGGCAACACAACATGGTTGCGTTTCTCTATTCAAGGCGGACTGTGGTTATTTTTGTTACCGGTATTTTCCAGTGTTGCGCATCGTATGATTCCATTTTTCACCGCCAGTGCGCTGACGCATAACTATATCCCGAGCCCGCATTGGGCTTGGTGGGGCATATTGGTTGCCAGCGCGGGGCATGGTCTGTTGCAAATGAATGGTGCATCTGCCTGGCTTTGGCTATGCGACGCACCACTGGCTATCGTGGCACTCCATTTAACGCACAGCTGGGGATTACGCCGCAGCCTAAAATTCCCGCTGCTGGGCGTATTGCACATCGGCTTTGCCTGGCTAGGCATCGCCATGCTGCTGTTCACTGCGCAAAGTTTTGTACTATTCATCAGCGATGGCAAAACTTTTATCTGGGGACTTGCACCTTTGCACGCACTGACCATAGGTTGCTTCTCCACTTTACTAATCGGCATGGCTACACGCGTCACACTCGGGCATTCCGGGCTGCCGATGAAAGTGGGTAAACCGATCAATTTGATGTTTATGGGATTGCAGCTTGTCGCCATACTGCGTGTGCTGGCGGACATATTGCCCATACAAACTGGACACTGGCTGTATGTCGCTGCTGGGGCCGTCTGGCTGGCGTGTTTTGGATCTTGGGCGGTGCGCTATTTACCAGTCTACTGGCGACCACGCACTGATGGTCGACCCGGTTGAGCTGCACACACCACACCTCACATAATCTAAAAAAGCAATTTCAAACCGTTTCCTGGTAAAGGTACTTCTGGAAGTCGCTGAACACCTTGCCGATCTCCTCCGGCTTGCCAAGATCAGCCACGGCATCCGCAATTGAATCGTGATATTTCAGACACAGCAGCGGTTTCAACTTTGCCGAATCGAGTTCCTCCACGCCCACGCTGACATAGTGCGAGAGCACGAAGTCGAGGAAGACCTGTTGTTTGCTGTTGAAGTGGGTGCTGATGAATGCCATCGCTTGGGCCGCACGCTCTTCGCGGGTGCGCGGAGCCAGGGCATAGGCCACATGGGCCAGCACGTCAAACAGGTCACTCTTCTCCGCGTCGATAATCCTCTGCATTTCGGTCAGGTGATCCTTGCCGAAGCCTTTTTCGGCGAGCCCCTCCAAAAGCTTCCTGCGTGTATCCGGCGCGCCCCACAAGGCGCGCAGTTCTTCTTCGTCCTTGAAGAATTCGGGCAGCTTGCCGAACAGCGCTTCCATGAACTGCTGCGCCGACATCGGTGTGCCGTCCGGGTGCCAGAAGCTGGTCACCATCATGTGTTGAATGGTGCGTGTCTTGCCGTCGGCGAGTTTGATCCTGATTTTCTGTCTCGCCTGATATTCCTCTGCCGGTTCTCGCGCTTCGATGGGCGCAATTGGCACGGAAACCGGCACGACTTCTCTCGGTTCCGGCTCAAGCGGCTCACCGTCCCACTTCGGATCGTTGAAATGATGGTGCGCCCTCACAAAATCATAGATCGTGAAGTAGTCCTTGCCGTCATAGAGTCGCGTGCCGCGCCCGATGATTTGTTTGAACTCGATCATCGAATTGATAGGCCGCAGCAGCACGATGTTGCGCACGTTGCGGGCATCCACGCCGGTCGAGAGCTTCTGCGAAGTGGTCAGGATAGTGGGGATGGTCTTCTCGTTATCCTGAAAATCCCGCAGGTTTTGATCACCCAAAGCGCCGTCATCGGCCGTCACCCGCTGGCAATAATTTGGGTCAGTGCTGCTCTTTGCCTGGTTGATCAGATCCCGTATCACCAGCGCGTGCGCTTGGTTCGCGCAGAAGACCAGCGTTTTCTCGCGTTGGTCGATCTGCGACATCAAGATTTCTACCCGCTTTTTCTCCCGTTCCCTGATCTCGATGATCTTGTTGAAGTCGGCTTCCTCGTAGCGTTTGCCCGCCTCGATCTCGCCTTCGACCAGCGTGTCATCAGACGTATAGACGTATTCATCGAGCGTCGTGGAAATCTGCTTCACCCGGAACGGCGTTAAAAAGCCGTCATTGATGCCGTCCTTAAGCGAGTAGACGAACACCGGCTCGCCGAAATAGTCGTAGGTATCCACGTTGTCGCGGCGCTTGGGCGTGGCAGTCAGGCCAAGCTGCACGGCGGGAGCGAAGTAGTCGAGGATGCCGCGCCAGTTGCTTTCGTTATTCGCCCCACCCCGGTGGCACTCGTCGATGATGATAAAGTCGAAAAAATCCGGCGGATACTCGCCGAAATAGGGTGAAGGGTGGCCGTCCTTGGTCGGTCCGCTCATGAAGGTTTGGAAGATGGTGAAGAAAATGCTGCCGTTCTTCGGCACCTTGCCCTTCTTGCGGATATCCTCCGGGGCAATGCGAACCAGCGCATCTTCGGGGAAGGCCGAAAAGGCATTGAATGCCTGATTCGCCAGAATGTTACGATCAGCCAGGAACAGGATGCGCGGCCGCCGCGTCGGTTCGTTCTCAGTCTTCCAGTCGCCCAGATTCCAGCGGCTGTGGAACAGCTTCCACGCAAGTTGAAAAGCGATGAAGGTCTTGCCCGTGCCGGTCGCCAGCGTCAGCAGAATGCGCTGCTTCTGATCTGCGATGGCCTCAAGCACCCGTTCGATGGCGATGTCCTGATAGTAGCGCCCCTGAAAGTAGCCGCCCCGATCTTCGAACGGCACGGCCGCAAAGCGCTCGCGCCAGATGTTATGGGCGGGAAAGGTGCGGCTCCACAATTCCTCCGGCGAGGGATAGTGTTTCAACTCACCCTCGATGCCGGTGTGCATGTCGATGCCGTAGATACCCTGCCCGTTGGTGGAATAGGTGTAGCGAATGGCCAGCTTGCCCGCGTAATCCTTGGCCTGTCCCACTCCCTCCGTCAGCAGTTTGTCCCACGCCTTGGCCTCGACTACCGCCAGCTTGGTGTTGCGATACTCCAGCACGTAATCGGCGGTGAGCCCTTTGCCGCGCTTGCCGTGGCCTTCGATGCGGCCGAGCGTGATTCGATACTCGCGGCGAATGCGGCTGCCTTCGACCACACCCCAGCCAGCCGCTGCAAGAGCTGGGTCGATGTGTTCGGCTCTGGTTTCAGCTTCGTTCATCATCTAAAGTAATCTGCGTCAAGAGTTCAAATAATGGCCGATTGATATAAAAATTTTTGCGGCCAACCTTTTTCTTTTCCACAAAACCATTTTTAGCAAGCGTATCCAAATGCTTTGCCGCAGTAATGCGCGAAACGCCTAAATCTTTTACCACAAACTCGATCCTGGTATATGGATAGCGAAATAGATTATTAAGCAAATCCTGACTATAGATTTTAGGCAGTTCAGCGCGTAAGCGATGCTTGGTTGTTTGCATCAACGCCCGCAAATTCTTAATCAGTTTGATTTCACTTTTGGCAATTACAGCAATACCCCTCACGATATACACGCACCAATCTACCCAGTTATTGGTTTCCCTTGTTAATTGAAGCAGTCGGTAATACTGACTTTTCGTAGAGGTGATATAACGGCTTAAATACAGCACAGGCAAATCCAGCAAGCCTTCGCGCTGCAAGATCAGCAAATTGAGAATGCGCCCGGTGCGCCCATTGCCATCGTAAAACGGATGGATGCTTTCAAACTGGTGATGCGCAATCGCCATGCGCAATATTGGGTCCAGCTCATCATCGTCATGAATAAAATCCACCAAATCCGTCATCAACTTTTCTACCACCTCGGCATCTTGTGGCGGCTCATAAACCGTTGCGCCCGTGGTCTGGTTTTTAAGGACCGTGCCCGGCAGTTTCCTCAAGCCAGCATTGTTTTGTTCGACTGCTTCCTGCACGCGCAAAATCGTTCTCAATCGAATCAAGCCGGAGTCACGCACGTCCTGATACCCCACCCTTAAAGCAGCGATATAGTTTTGTACTTCCTTGGCCGCAGGGGTAGCCGAGCTGCTTTGGTCGTAGGCATAGAGCTCGTCATGCGTGGTGATGATATTTTCTATTTCAGAGCTATCTTTCGCCTCCTGTATGGACAGCGTATCCAACAGAATCGCGCTGTTGGGCAAGGATTCACACAAACCCTTCAACTCGGCCAAATGGCGGTGCGCCTCGGCCAGGCTTTGCCAGATAGCCTTAACTTCCAAGCTGGCATTTGAAGGTATCTGTAAAGCAATCATACCGTTCGCCCTATAAAAACATAATAAGAAATTTCAATTATCTTATCATGTTGCAGACAACGTATATAAAAAAATGCATTTTCTTTTCACGTTATGTTAAGTAGGATTAAAAAACTGGGTTTTCTATACACATCATCATTCATAGCTCGCCGGAAAAAGCCTGGTGCAGCAGGGATTTTTTCAATGCATCAAGGGCGGTAAGCTTGCGCTGGTAGATAGATTCGAGGCGATGGGTTTCTGAATCAATTTCTCTAACACTGGCTACAATTGCGCGTTGTGACTCTAGTTTATTTGGCACAGGGATTTTAAAATTAATGAGCGTTTTTATTGGCAATTGAGGTTGTGCAGCCCCAGATACATGACGAGTCATTTGACTTTTCATAATCCCAGATCGAAACACCTCAAAAAGGAATGAGGGTAATATTTTTCCTGTATTTGGCCGAAAAATAAGCATTCCTGAATTGATGCGGATGTTTTCAAACTCAACATCTTCATCGAAAATCGCAACGTTTCCAATCGTGCCACGTGTGGTAAGAATTACGTCTTGACGCTGTAACTTACCTTTTCGCAAGACTTTGTCTTTTTCCTCAGAAATGAACATCGTGGTGTCGAAGTTAAATCCATCAGGCCGTACATTTTTTGTGTTAATGAACAGGCAAAAACCTTCATCCGAGAAATCTTCTTTACTGGGGTAATTGCTACCTCTATCGCCATCAATTATTTTCAATATAGAAGTATCGCCCAATTTTTTCTCCACCCACCCCTCACTCCGCTGTGTAAAGACAGCCTGCAGGTGACTTTCAAACAATGCACGGGCGTTTTGAAGGTTCTTTTCGGCGTTGGCTTTAGCGGTGGAGAGGCCGTCGAAGGCTTCGTCGAGGATGGCGACGATGCGGCGCTGTTCTGCAACAGGTGGCACAGGAATATTGTGGCTTTCGAGAAATTCCTTGGAAACACGTTTATGACCGACCGCTCCAGTCATTGATTTGGCACCTTCCTCGCGAAAGGATGGCTGCAACAAAAAATAGTAGAGGTAGGTTGCTGTCAGCTCTGAATTTGGGCGGATAACAAAATATTCACTGGAGCCAAAGCCAATGCCATTCACCAGATTGCGAGCGATGCCCAACTTGCCGTTTTCAAAACATGGGGTGATTTTGGCCAAGAGCACATCACCGTCGGCAAAGTAGGTATAGCTTCCGGCTACTTCAGAAAACGAGCGGGCATCTGACGATTCCAGATACATACGGTCGATACCGAGCACGTCCATTGATGCGAATGAAACCTTGTCCGTAGCGCAGAGCTTAGCTTTTGCCTCTGACTTTGGCGGCTTAAATGTGCATAAATCTCTGAGAGATTTTATTGCCCACCCCGCCTTCATCGCGACATCTTCTCGTCCGTTCGTCCTGAGCTTGTCGAAGGATGAACGGGGCTCGTGAGATGCCCTTCGACAAGCTCAGGGCGAACGGCGGGGGGAGGCTCAGGGTGAACGGGGGTGGCGGGATCAAGATGTATGGAAGCAGCTGATTTGGCGAGGCGGGAGACTTCGGCCCAATCGCCGCGCATCATGGCTTCTTTCTTCTTGCGGTTCCAGCCTTTAATCTGCCGCTCGCTGGCAAGGGCTTCCTCTCGGGTTGCACAATCTTGCGAGAAAACGAGTTCCAAAGGGCGCCGCTTGAATGTGTAGCAACCGGTGATTGCACCAGTCGTGTGTTCCCCTATCCGTTTTTCGAGATTGTCCGTGTGGCCGGTGTAGTAGCTGCTGTCGGCACAGCGAAGAATGTAGACCCAGAATGTCATTAGTCGCGCCTCCTCTGTCCAGAGCAACCCTCCGTGCCGATTGTTAGTAAGCGCTGAATCTGCGCCAGAACCTCCGCACTCTCAGCATCCAACGCCGCGATCTCGCCCATGATTTCCTGCGGGCTGCGGTGGGTGACTTCCTCGCCACCGTCGGGGTTCTTTACCGACAGATCGAATGTCGCCGGGTCGATGCTCTTGGCATCCACGCTCCAGCTTTTGGGCGAGTCGGCTTTGGTTTTTTGCAGTTCGATGAACTCTGCCAGGTCAGTATCGTTGAGCGGGTTGGTTTTGCCCATGTTGCGGCCGGGTTCGAGCTGGTAGTACCAAATCTTGAGGGCCTGCCCTGAGCCATGCCGAAGGGTCGGCGCGCCTTTCTCGAAGAACAGCACAACGGTTTTCACGCCCGCGCCCTGAAAGGTGCCGCCGGGGCAGTCGAGTACGGTATGCAGGTTGCAGCTTTCCAGCAACAATTTGCGCAAGGAAACCGAGGCGTTGTCGGTGTTGGAGAGGAAGGTGTTCTTGATAACCACGCCCGCCCGGCCACCGGCCTTGAGCATCTTGATGAAGTGCTGCAGGAACAGGAAGGCTGTTTCGCCGGTGCGGATGGGGAAGTTCTGCTGCACTTCCTTGCGCTCCTTGCCGCCGAAGGGCGGATTGGCGAGGATCACATCCATGCGGTCTTTGTCCTGGATGTCGGCAAGGTTCTCGGCCAGGGTGTTGGAGTGAACGATGTTGGGCGCTTCGATGCCGTGCAGAATCATGTTCATAATGGCGATGACGTAGGCCAGCGACTTTTTTTCCTTGCCGTAGAAAGTGCGCTCTTGCAGCGTCTTAATATTGCTGGTGGTAAGGCCGGGCTTGGCCTTGAGGTAATCGAAGCCTTCGCACAGGAAGCCCGCCGAGCCACAAGCGCCGTCGTAAATACGCTCGCCGATTTTGGGCTGCACCACTTGCACCATGGCGCGAATCAATGGTCGCGGGGTGTAATACTCACCGCCATTGCGGCCCGCGTTGCCCATGTTCTTGATCTTGGCTTCGTAGAGGTGCGAGAGCTCGTGCTTCTCGGTCTGCGAGCGGAAGCGCAGTTCGTCGATGTGATCGATGATCTCGCGCAGATTGTAGCCGCTGTGAATCTTGTTCTTGATCTCGCCGAAAATTTCGCCAATCTTGTATTCGAGGGTATTCGGCCCGCTGGCCTTCAGTTTGAAGCCGTGCAGGTAGGGAAAGAGTTTGCGATCCACGAAATCGCGCAAGTCGTCGCCGGTTAGCGCCTTGTTGTGGTCGAGCTTGCCGTCAGCTCCTTTGGGCGCGGCCCAACTTTCCCAGCGGTAGGGCGCGTCGAGGATAAAAGCGTACTTTTTGCCCTCCAGCCCAGCCTCCATAGCCTTGTCCTGCTCCAAACCGTCCAGGAATTTCAGGAACAGCAGCCAAGAGGTTTGTTCGGTGTAGTCCAGTTCGCTGGCACAACCGGCCTCTTTCCAGAGAACGTCGTCGATATTTTTGAAAGCTTGTTCAAACATGGGGGGCAGATGCTATTCCGGGATGATGGGCTGTATACGGCTGAAGGCGCTAATATAACCGGTATCGATGTGGTTAGACGAAAAGCTTGAATCACTTTTTCGCGATGATCGCCGCTCAATTGCGAAACAGATTTAATCGTCGCCGTTCAGATTATTCCGCAGTGCGATAAGCCGGAAAGGTGCTAGCCCAGCGAGCTGGCTTCCGCGTTTTATAGTAGCTTTCTTTCGATTCCTCGAAGATGCGCTCCAGACAGATGTAACGCCCCACGGCATAGTAGATGTAATTTCTCCCTCTCCTCCGTAAAAGTAATTTTATTCACACAGTTTTCTTTTTGGCCCGCGGATGGGCTGCATCGTAAATTTTACTGAGGTATTGGAAATCAAGATGCGTGTATACCTGCGTGGTAGAAATGCTGGCATGACCGAGCATTTCCTGCACTGCCCGCAAATCTCCGCTCGATTGCAGCACATGTGAGGCGAACGAATGGCGCAACAGGTGTGGGTGAACACCGCTGGTGATGCCCTGTTTGATGCCCCAGCCTGACATACGTAATTGCACCGCGCGCGAACCAATGCGGCTACCGTTGCGGTTAACGAACAACGCCGTTTCATCAGGTTTGGCCAATTGTCCGCGCCGTGCCAGCCAAGCTTGCAGTGCGGAAATCGCATAACTGCCCAGCGGTACGACGCGTGTCTTGGCGCCTTTACCGATAACGCGTACAACGGCATCAGTAAAGTCAAGCGCTGGCGGATCGAGACTGACCAGCTCAGCAAGGCGCAGGCCGGAAGAATAAAATAACTCAAACATCGCTTTGTCGCGTACCGCCAGTATGTCGCCTGTTGTGGGTAATTCCATCATGCGCACGGCTTCGTCCGGGGAAAGTGCATGCGGCAGCTTGCGCGCCGATTTGGGCGCACGCAGCCCGATGCACGGATTGTCTTTGAACTGGTGGTCGCGTATTAGATAAAAATAAAAACTACGCCATGCCGACAGCATGCGCGCCAAACTCTTGCCACCCAAACCGCTACCGTGCAATTGCGCTACGAAACGGCGAATTTGATGATTTTTGAGCTCATTTAACGGCGTATCACCAGCAAGTTTAAGCAAACGGCAAATATCGCGAGCGTAATTTTCTTCAGTAAGAGGGGAGTAACGGCGCTCGTTGCGCAGATGGTCGAGAAATCCGTGCAGTGTAGCTTGGTTGAGAGTGGCAGCCTGCACGGTACAGTTTAACTACGCTTTACAGTGAGGGGCGTAGCGCGCTGCTCACAGTTTCCGCAATACGCTGCAGGAACAGCGTGCCCATACCGGGATAGAAGCGCTGCGCATCCCCACTCGCCAAGATTAACAGGCCGATGGATTTTTCGTCCGCGCGCAACGGTAAATAAGCAAACGAATGTAAATGAGCCGCACTTTCGCCAAACCAGGGCAACGTGTCATGGAGAGCGTGATGAGCACAGACGGGTTGCAGTTGCTGGTCAGCGAAGGCCAGCACTTCCACGCTGGGCGGCAATCCTTTCCAGACGTGCAGCACAACATGCGGTACGGAAAAAATTTCACGCAAATTCTGCGTAATGACATTCTGCAAACTCATCAGGTCACGCGCGCCAAATAACGCGAGGGTGAATTGATGCACTTTATGCTGCAATGCATCGTTCTCCTTCGCAAACGTTACCATCTCGTGCAGTTTTTTTTCCAGGATTTTGTTCTGCTCACGCAAAGTCAGTAACTGCCGCTCATTCAATGAAATGGTGCGTTCGCTGTAAGGATGAGGAATAGTGACTTCCGCTAACATATCAGCATGATCTTCAAAGAACTGTGGATTGTTTAGTAAATATTGTGCAATGTCTGCAGATTTCATGCCGTCCTCTTATAAATTTATTTCGCCTTCAAATACAACAATCGCGGGTCCTGTCATAAATACCGGCATGTCGATTCCGGCCCAAGCTATATTCAGCACCCCACCGCGCGTGGCAACATTTACGCGCGCGTCTAACAGGCCGCGACGGATGCCGGTTACCACTGCGGCACACGCGCCAGTTCCGCAAGACAGAGTCTCACCAGCGCCACGTTCATACACGCGTAATTTGATGTGATTACGATCGACTATCTGCATGAAGCCTGCATTCACGCGTTGCGTAAAACGCGGGTGATGTTCAATGAGCGCTCCCTGCATAGCGACGGGTGCATGTTCCACATCAGTCACTACCTGTACAGCATGTGGATTGCCCATCGATAGTGCCGTAATCTGCACTGTCTCGCCTGCCACTTCTAGCATTTGGATAACCGTATCGTTACTGCCAAGGAACGGAATACGTGCAGCCTCAAAAATCGGCGCGCCCATGTTTACTGTAACTTGACCATTGTCTTCAAGACGAGGCGTAATCAGACCAGCTTTTGTTTCTACCACGATTTCACGCTTGTGCGTCAGTTTTTGATCGTGAACAAATCGCATGAAGCAGCGCGCGCCATTGCCGCATTGTTCCACCTCGCCACCATCAGCATTGAAAATGCGATAACGAAAATCCGCATCGGGATGCTGTGCAGTTTCCACCAGCAGAATTTGATCGCAGCCCACGCCAAAGTGCCGGTCAGCTAACAGACGCAGCTGCTCCAGCGTAAGCGGGTTGTGCTGGCGCATTCCATTGATGACTACGAAATCATTACCAGCACCATGCATCTTGGTGAATTTTAATATCATCTTTTCATCTCTGTTAATTCAAAATGCCTAAAGTAATCCATTGTGTAGTAGTTTGCCCTGCAAGTTGCCTGTATCTCCTCAAGAATCAAGCGTTAGCATCGTGCAAGAACACGCCTCATACTTCGTCATGGCGAGCTCCATATAGTTTATCCCGCAGAGGCTTGAGTTTTTAGAGTCGCCCTAAATAAATTTTATTAACAAATGTGTCGCCAATACCAGCATCAGCACTGCAAAAAGTTTGCGTAATAGCCCGATCTTCATGCGATGTGCAGCTTTTGCGCCTAGCGGCGCGGTCATGACGCTGGCAAGTGCGATCCAGAATAACGTCGGTAGATACACGAAACCCAAGTTTGGAGAGGGTAGCATATGGAAACTAAGACCAGAAACAATATAGCCTGTTGTGCCGCCAATGGCGACAGGGAAACCGATCGCCGCAGAGGTGCCAATTGCATTGCGTAGCGGCACGTTACACCAAATTAGAAACGGCACTACAATCGTACCACCGCCAATGGATACGAGGCTACTGATCCAGCCGGTGAACGTGCCAGTCAGTGTCATACCGGCCACGCCGGGTAATTGACGTGAGGCTTGCGGGCGTAATTCAAACAGAATTTGAATCGCAGCAAAATACATGAATAAAGCAAAAAATATTCCTAGTCCACGCGGCGAAACAGATGCGGCGCATAGCGCGCCCAGCGCTGCTCCAAACAAAATGCCGGGCGTTATGGTACGAACCACGGCCCAATTCACCGCGCCATGCTGGTGGTGTTTGCGCATGCTGGCGAGTGAAGTGAACAGGATGGTTGCCATAGAAGTACCGAGCGCCAGATGCATGATATAGGGGGTGGGGAAGTCTTGCATGTTGAACAGTATCAGCAAAACGGGGACCAGAATGGCTCCGCCGCCAATGCCGAACATTCCACTAAATAGCCCAACAAATGCACCCAGCGCGAGATAGGCGAGCGCCCATTCCATATTAGTCGCGTACCAGATGCTTCAGAATAAAGCGCCACTCGGCGGGGTCAAGCGGTGTGATGGACAAACGGTTGCCACGTTGCAAAATACGCATGCCTTCCAATTGTGGATGGCGGCGCAGCTCTGCCAATGAAATGTGTTCAACTTTCTTTACCCATTGCACATCTACATTAAACCACCGGGGCGTTTCCTGCGTGGCCTTGGGATCGAAATATTTGCTATTGCGATCGAACTGAGTGGCATCGGGATAGGCCGTGCTGGAAACGCGCGCTATACCGGCGATGCCGGGTACAGCACAATTGGAATGATAGAAAAGCACCGCATCGCCTGTGCACATCTGATCGCGCATGAAGTTGCGCGCCTGATAATTACGCACACCGTACCATGCCACGGTCTGGTTGGGCAGGTTGGCAAGGTCATCTATGCTGACGTCGCTCGGTTCAGATTTCATTAGCCAGTAACGCATATTAATTCCTTGCTGTTCATGAAGTGCCTGTCACCACCAGATATCACCTTTAACTCGGCTTGCTCATTTTCGGTCGGTGCTAGATCAGTCCAGGAAAGGATCTTCGATCAGTAGCCAAAAATTTCTAGCTTATAGTTGCTGAGCGTGAGACCGAGCTCGCCATCCAGGTAAACCTCGTTAATGAAATGAAAATTGGCGAGAGCGTAGTCTGCAACATTGCCCGATAACAATGGGTCGATCTTCTGCGCGGCATTGACTATGCCCTGGAAATCAGAGCGGTTAATGCTGAACTTGAAGTCGGTCGGAGTCTTCACCGCACAACTTCCAGCAACCGCCGTGGCAGTACATGGGATGAAATCGCCAGAAAGACGTGTGCCGTAAGCCGGGTTGCTGCGAAACACCGTAGAGACGATCGCCCTGCCGGTACTGTCGTCAAGTGCCAGGAAATCTCCGGGCGCCACGGTGCCATAAGTTTGCAGCGTAAAATAAAAATGTCTGTGGCTTTTGGCATCGATGAATTGCAGCGTTGGATGTCCGTAGACGTGGCTTTCAGGGTTGGCGCGGCGGACAGTCCTGACTTCCAGCTTGAACGAGACAACCACATCATGCGGTCGTTCATCATGCCACGGAAATATCCGCAAATCCCACGCATCCGGCAAAGGTGGCGTCGTCGTGAATTGGTAGAGAGGATTGATGCTGGTGTATTTGAAGGTTCCGCGCTCGTAGGAGTTCACGTATAGGCCAAAGGCATTACCGCCCGTCTGCACGAACGAATGTGCCTCTAACGCCGCAAAGTTACCCGGCAATTGCGAAGAATGTAAATTCCCCGACCCTCCCGCTAGATCAGGGTAGCCGGTAATTTGATCGACGCCAAAGTCATAAACGGGATTTTGATCAACGTAAAACGGGGGAAGGAACGGCTGGATCACATTGGGCATCTCCGGCAACTGATTGAGCGCGACACAGGAGCCTAAATTAATTGACTCGTTTTCGCATTCCTTCGCTACATGAACCTTCTCGGTGTCGACCGAAAACGAACTGGCTGGAATTAAGGCCGAATTATTGGCGCAAAATGCAATACCTTCATCCGCCCAGCCCTTAGCAAGCATTTGATCTCTGATCGCGGCATCCGGCGTGAATCGGTGATTGGAATCGTTGAACATCCAACGGTTGTTATACAGCCGATATATAGGCGATTGACCGGGCTGGCAACTGCCGTTCTGAGGCACGTCAACGACAAAATCAATTTTCTCGAAGATCCAGCCCGAATTGGTGTTTCTTAAAGTATTGCACTCCGATGCATTGGCCGTATAAAAGTGGGAGTTGGTGCCGGGTGAGTAAAACCTGCAAACATCGGCTTCGCCACCGTGTAGTGCAATATGATATTGGTAGGCATCGAAAATATAGCCGGTGCGGCGCCACCCCGCACCAGCCGCACCGGCATCCACGCCTGCGATTTCATTCGGGTCGGACAACAGTAGATAGTGCCCGGTATTGTCGTTCAGGTATTCATAAACCGTCGCATGAATCGGAGTCAAAAAAGCACAGGCTGGCAATGGAAGTGCAATCCCGCAAAGCACCAAGCATAGGGTGTTTATACAACGACGCAACGGGCCAGAAATGACGATCGGATATCTACAAGGCATGGGAGGCAACTCCTTTAAGTAGGTTTGTGTTAGCTGGGCACGCTTGCCATTCAGCTAGAACTTCCCTTGCCGGGTGTGAAGAGAACTTTCATCCCCAAGTCACTTGATTGACCACTACAGTCAGTCAAGTTGCGGTTGCGCGCAATGCACGGTGCACTAATAAAAAAATGCGGCTTACGCCGCATTATAAATAAAGACCCCCGCCTGTGCCGTTGACCCAACATCTTGAACCTGGGTTCAAGAGGGCCGATTCCCAGTTACATCAGGTACATCCGCAAGGAATGCGCACAACAGTAACATTATGGGTCACGACCTAAGCAAAGCTTATTGGTCCAAAGAATTATGAGCCTGACGAACACCGCAGGGGAAACCTAAAGTAACTCTTTTTGTTCCGTGAGCAACGCGTCTATAGTCGCCTCCATAGAGTTCATTCTACGCTTAAACTCACTCATGTCAAAACCAGTACCGAGACGTGTGGTTAGTAATTCATGAGCCATATTTAAGGCACACATGATTGCGATACGCTCAATAGAAGTAACCTTGCCGATATCGCGAATCTCGTGCATTTTCTTATCAAGATAAGCTACCGCATCAAGCAGCTCCGGGCGCTCCACCTCCGAGCAGCTAACGCGGAATTCACGGTCGAGGATTGTGACATCAAGCGTTCTTTCACTATCGCTACTCATGTTTACTCTTCAGGTAGTTTCGCCAGCAGCCGTTCCAAGCGCGACTTGGCAGAATCAATTTTGTCATGGCATTGACGGCCTTGACTTAACGCTTGGGCCAATTCTTGACGCAGGTGATTGTTTTCTTCTCGCAGACGTGTAGTCAATTGCGCTAATTGAGCCAACTTTCTTCCCAATCTGTCTAATTCTGCTTGCATGAAACGAACTATAGTTTAAAAAAACCCGACTAGTCAAACAAGCAACCAAAAATAATTTTAAGTTATGTCACCACGGGTTGTTTAATGTGCGCGTTCTATAATTTCACCCCAACGAAATAGGCTGTACTTGATCCTCAGCTCAGCCGATGATTCTCTCCCCACCGCTTCACTAACACATGCTCCACGCCTAAATGATCAAGTACCTTTGCCACCACAAAATCCACCAAGTCTTGCACACTTTGCGGGTGATGGTAAAAGCCCGGGTTGGGCGGCAAAATGACCGCACCGGCATGGCTTAGCTTGAGCATATTTTCCAGATGGATGGCAGAGAATGGCGTTTCGCGCGGTACTAAAATTAATGGGCGCCTCTCTTTGAGCATGACATCGGCTGCACGGGTGATGAGATCATCGCTTAACCCCGCCGCCACCGCCGCCAGTGTGCCCATAGTGCAGGGACAAATTACCATCGCGTCACCAGGGTTCGATCCTGAGGCCATGGGCGCGAACCAGTCATCGCGCCCGAACACGCGCAGTTTTCCGCTGATTTTGCCGAACTGCTCCGCCAAGATTTTTTCCGCATCTTGCGGACGGTTGGGTAACACAAAATCCAACTCTTGTTTGGCGACTATTTGTGCCGCTTGAGAATAAACTAGGTGCACGCGTTGACCGCTTTGAAGCAGGCACTCAAGTAGTCGCATGGAGTAGGGTAAGCCGGATGCACCGGTTAGGGCAAGTACGATAGTTTTCATGTGCTATTCAACCAGTCAATTTAGGTACTTCGATCTCGGTGTTTGGTGCATCCAGGTAGTGTGCCGCAATCAGACCATTTACTGTGCCAAACAGCAATGCTGCCGTCGCAAAGACAGGAATCAGATACATTAGCCCAGTGTGTGGAATTAGCCAGAAATACACCAATAGTAATTGGCCTGCAATGTGTGCAAATGCACCGAAGATGCTATGGGTGATCGGGCCGAACCAGCGTGCCGGCAAATACTGGCTGATGGCTAGAATGGAGATGCTGCATAGCGCACCGCTTAGGCTGAGAAAAAATCCCGGCGTAAGAAAACTCCCCATAAGCAAACTGCCCGCCAGCACACGCAACAGCGATACCCATGCCGCCATGCGCCAGCCGTAGCGTGTGAGCACGATGAGAGTGATAATGTTAGCTAAGCCAGGCTTTACGCCAGGCAATGGTGAGGGAATGGCTGCTTCCAGCATCGAAAGGCCCAGCGCCAATGCCGCCATGCGCGCGATATGGTGATCCGCTGCTGTTGTTGCGAGTTTAATAGTTAAGGCTGTCATAACGCTTACCCCTGCCACTCAGTTCAACGCTGACTTGGTTGGGCAGGCAGATGGCAATTTCGCCTGCCTGCTTAAGCCAGCCTTGGTGAACGCAATATTGGCGCGGGCTGGGGTCAGCTGCGATGCGCACCTGTCGATTGTGTATGGCAATTCGACTAATGCCAAGTGGACCGGGCACAGAAATAATTTGGTTACGAGATAGCGGCACTTCACTGAATATTTTGCCGCCACTGCGAATGATAGCCTTATCCGCTACACCGCCTTGCCATAGTGTGATGGTAAGCCATGTAACGCCGAGTACGCCAAGCAACAGCACCATCCAATCGCCTGTCTTTATGGGCGGTAATGGCAACATGATTATTGATTGGTTAGCAACATTCTTTCTTTACCGTACTGAAAGTACATTCAGTGGGTAGTTTAAATCTAAGCTGCCCTGAGAAGTCTGGATTTTCTCCTGTATGGAAAGGACGGGTACTTTAATGAAATTTGTCATAAATTACACAAAAATCAGTAAGTGTTACCGAGTTTGCGATGACGCAGCAGCACTTGTTGTTGCAATTTAAAATAACGCGCAAGCTTTTCCACCAAATACACCGAGCGATGTTGACCACCTGTGCAACCGAGGGCGACAGTGAGATAGCTGCGGTTATCAGCGATGAAGCTAGGCAGCCACTTCTCGATAAAACTGCGGATGTCTTCGCACATATTTTGTACATTTTGGTCGCGATCGAGAAACTCGATTACCGCCGCATCTCGGCCGGTTAGCGGTCGCAGCACTGGATCGTAATGTGGGTTAGGTAGGCAGCGCACGTCAAACACAAAGTCGGCATCAATCGGAATGCCATTCTTAAAACCAAATGATTGGAACAGCAAGGTAATGTGTGCGCGGTCAACGCCCTTAAAATCTTTGATCCAGGCACACAAGGTGCTGGCTCCGAGTTCGCTGGTATCAATACGATGGCCAATATTACTAATCTCGGCAAGCATTTCTCGCTCAAGTTGTACGCATTCTGGCAGAGTAAGTCCTACGTTGGTCTGCTCTGGAGGGAGAGCATTACGCAACGGATGACGGCGACGCGTTTCTGAAAAACGTTTCACCAGCGTGTCGGTCTGTGCGTCTAAAAAGAGCAAGTGCACATCGATACCTTGTTGCTTAAGTTGCGAAATATAGTGCGGCAGTTGTTTCACGCTGTCGCCGCTACGCACGTCTATGCTGACAGCAATGCGTACATTACCCGTCTGATGCAGATTTTCCATTAGGACAGGCAATAACGCAGCAGGCAGATTGTCCACACAATAGTAGCCGCTGTCTTCCAGCGCCTTGAGCGCCACGCTTTTTCCTGAGCCGGAGAGGCCACTGATCAGAAATAACTGCATGAATTATTGTTCCTGCATTTGCTGCTCGTGACGACTGAGAAATTCCTGCATGCTGTCGATACCGCGTTGCTGTAGCACGAAATTGCGCGCTGCCGCCTCTACCAACACCGCAAGGTTGCGCCCAGCCATGACCGGGATGCTTACCGTGCTAATCTTCACGCCCAGGATTTCCTGATAACTTGCTGCTAACGGCAAGCGTTCCAGATGGGAAAGGTCGCCGCGTAAAGGACGATGCAAATGCACAATGAGCTTTAAACTTTTTTTGCGCCGTACCGCAGTCTCGCCAAACATGGTGCGAATATTAAGCACGCCCAGCCCCCGCACTTCAAGGAAGTCACGCAACAGTTCCGGGCAGCGCCCTTCAAGCGTTTCCGGAGAAATGCCGTACAGTTCGGTAATATCATCCGCCACTAAACCGTTACCGCGTGTAATAAGCTCCAGTCCCAGCTCACTCTTGCCTATGCCGCTCTCACCAGTGACCAGCACCCCGACACCAAGCACGTCGAGAAACACGCCGTGGCGCGTGGTCGATTCTGCCAGCTCTTTGACAATGTAATGACGCACCAACCACATCAAATGCACGCTGGGTAAAGGAGAGCGGAACAGCGGTGTATGTGTGCGGTTAGCGTAACTAATTAATTCCTGTGGGAGCCTGTCGGTACCGGCCAAAATCAAGCATAGCGTACCGCCGTGTTCCAGTTTCGTCAGTGCCTCTGTGAACGCGGTGGATGAAAGCTCTTGAAGATAGTCAACTTCAGTCTCGCTCAATACTTGCACCCAATTCGGGTGGATTAAATTGAGGTGGCCAATCAAGCCGTTGTTAGAAGCACTTACTAAATCACTATCAATTATCTTCGCAGCACCCTCCGCTCCGGCTACCCAGCTCAATGCCAGCCGCTCCTGTTTGTCCTCGAACAGCTGTTGAATATTGACCTGTGCCATTGCGGTTAGATCGCCCAGTTAGTAAACAATTGATGAATTATCGCGACATCATTGGTATTCTGTATTTTTTCGCGGAAGGTCTTATCGCTGAACATTTGCGCCAGTTCGCTTAGTAGTTGCAGATGCAGATCGGTCGCACGTTCCGGCACCAATAACACGAAAATCAAGTTAACCGGTTGACTATCCGGTGCGTCGAATGGAATCAATGCTTGTGTTTTGACAAAAGCTGCTGTCGCATCTCGCAGCCCCTTGATGCGACCATGTGGGATAGCCACGCCGTGTCCCAAGCCAGTTGAGCCTAGCTTCTCGCGCGCAAACAGGCTATCGAATATTTGGCTACGTGCGATTTTATGAGTGTTTTCAAATAATACCCCCACTCTTTCGAAAACCCTTTTCTTACTGGTTGAATCTGCATCCAGTATGACGTTCTCAAGAGGCAGAGTTTTGCTGATTAGGTTCATAATTCAAACACTTTAAAAAAAGAAAAGACGGAGCCGTAAGTCACCCTGCTATTATTCTTATTCTAGTACAGGGGGTATGCCGGTTTCATCATGGCGACGAGCAGCATTTTTTTCTTTGTATTTGATAATTTGGCGATCAAGTTTTTCGATCAGATTATCAATCGCGGTATATAAATTCGTATCATCACATTCCGCAAAAATCGTCTTGCCACTCAGGTGCACGTTAGCCTCGGCCTTTTGTTTTAATTTTTCCACTGAAAGGACAACAGTAACATCAATTACATTGTCGAAGTGACGATTAATTTTGTCGAGTTTGCTTACTACGTGCTCGCGAATAGCGGGGGTAATTTCCAAATGGTGTCCGCTGAGATTTAGGTTCATTGCCTGCTCCTTAATGGTTTAGAGTGATTTACGAAGATTAACTGGAAGGATGTTCAACAACTCGCGGTATTTTGCCACGGTACGCCGAGCAACCAATATGCCCTGCTGTGCCAAAATCCCAGACATGCGGCTATCGGTTACGGGGTGACGCGCATCTTCCTGGTTGACAATCTGCTTGATGAGTGCACGGATCGCCGTTGAGGAACACGTACCGCCACTTTCAGTCGCAATTCCGCTACAGAAAAAATACTTGAGCTCATAGATGCCGCGCGGGGTGAGCATGAATTTTTGTGTAGTCACGCGGGAGATTGTAGATTCATGCAAATCCAGCTGTTCTGCGATTTCGCGCAACACTAGGGGACGCATGGCGGTATCGCCGTGCTCGAAAAAATCGCGTTGGCGATCAACAATTGTCTGTGACACACGCAAAATAGTATCGAAACGTTGGTGCAAGTTTTTGATAAACCAGCGTGCTTCCTGCAATTGACCGGTTAGCTGCAGTGGGTTTTTTTCGTTGCCCTGCTGCAATATATTGGCATACATTTGGTTAACGCGTAGGCGAGGCATGGCAGCCTGATTAAGACGTACATTCCAGCTACCATTGCGGCATTCTACCACCACGTCAGGCACCACATAGTCTGCAGTGCGCTGTTCAAATTCAGCGCCAGGTCTTGGTTGCAGATGGGTGATAAGCGATTGCACCGTGCGCAATTCGTCATCGTTACAGCGGAGAACTTTCTTCAGCTTGGTAAAATCGTGCGCCCCAAGCAGGTTGAGGTGCTGCAACACCAAGCACAGCGCCAAATCGCGACAAGGAGTGTCTTCCGGGAGCGCTTTGAGCTGTAGAGCCAGACATTCACTCAAGGTACGTGCGGCTATACCTGGCTGATCCAAGTGCTGCAATTGCACGAGCGCAGTTTCCAAGTCATCTAGGGTAATGTCGAGTTGATCCGGCAGCATTTCGACAATTTCTTCCAGCGGTTGTGCCAGGTAGCCGTTACCGTCCAATGCATCGATCAGCAGACCGATAATTTTTCGGTCGCGCATATTATGCTGGCTCATATTTAGTTGGCAGATGAGATGCTCACGCAAGCTGGGGGTATCTGCCGCAAGTTCGGCACGAGTCTCTTTCTCGTCATCCGGCCCACTCGCTACGGAAAAAGATGGTTCATTCCAGTCTTCTTTTGCCCATTCTTCATCAGCCTGTTGCGGCACTTCATCTTTTGCTTCGACATTATCGGTAGCGGAGGTAGAGGCAGCGGCTCCATGAACATAGGGCTGCATAACGTCTTCATCTTCGCGTTCGAGCAATGGATTTTCGTCCAGCAAGCGTGCCACCTCCTGATTGACTTCAAGAGTGGAGAGTTGCAACAGGCGTATGGCTTGTTGCAACTGCGGGGTAAGCGTCAGTTGCTGGGATTGCTTAAGTTGTAAAGTGGGTTTCATTACGCAATTTACGGACAAGAGCGGCGAATAGTATGCATTTATAGCTTGAAATGCTCACCAAGATATACTTTTCTCACGCCTTCATTATAAATGATTTCGTCGGGTTTGCCTTCTGCCATTACCGACCCGGCATTAATGATATAGGCACGGTCACAGATTCCCAATGTTTCGCGAACGTTGTGGTCAGTTATAAGCACGCCAATGTCACGTTCTTTAAGGAAACGAATGATTTTTTGAATATCCAGCACGGCAATTGGATCCACTCCTGCGAAAGGCTCATCCAGCAGTATGAAGCGTGGATTGGTGGCAAGCGCACGAGCAATTTCGACACGTCGTCGCTCGCCTCCGGACAAGCTGATAGCTGAATTATTACGTATATGAGTAATATGCAGATCCGCCATCAACTCATCCTGCCGTGCTTGAATTTCATCCTTATCATAATCTTGTAATTCCAGCACAGCCTGAATATTTTGCGCGACAGTTAGGCGGCGAAAAATAGATGCTTCTTGTGGCAGATAGCCCAACCCCAAACGCGCACGGCGATGAATGGGGAGATGAGTAATGTTCTGTCCATTGATAAAAATGTCACCTCCATCTGCGGCTACCAGCCCGACAATCAGGTAGAAGCAGGTAGTCTTTCCGGCACCGTTAGGACCAAGCAGTCCGACCACCTCACCGCTCTGTACCGACAGGGAAACGTCATGCACTACGGTGCGGGACCGATAGCGCTTGTTCAGTGCAACGGCGCGCAGCTCGCTCATTGTTGTTCGTTAGGCTTGACTAGTGTCGTTGTCGGCTTGATCGACAGGGGCTCCCCGACTGAGGAGCGCTTGTGTTTTGGCTGGATGATCGCGCGCACGCGCCCCTTGTTGGAGGTACTGTTCACCTGAAATACCTCAGCTTTGGAGTTATAGGTAATATGTTCGCCACGCACTTCATCCTGATCCTGCTTTACGCGCGCCTGACCGAAGAAATCTATGATTGCGGTCTTGGAGTCATATTCAATGCGCTCACCATATCCCTCCACATATCCATTTACGTTATCGCGCTTCTGGCGAAAACTGGCGAGTTGTCCGGTAGCCGTACCGTGCTTGAATCCTTCCTTGTCCTGAGTCACGACAATTTTGTCGGCGTTAATAATCATCGTGCCCTGAGTGAGCTGCACCTTGCCTTCAAAGACGCTGATTTGTTTGACATCGTCAATACTGAGCTGATTTGCTTCCAAATGCATCGGCTTATCACGGTCGGCAAGTTCCGCTTGGCTGATTGGCATATGACCGATAAGCGCTAAACAGAGTAAAGCAACGTATTTAATTTTTGCTGGACACATATTCGCCTTTAACTTGCGCAAGCAGTTTTACTATGCGTGCTTTATTATCAAATTTCATACCTACTGCATGCACAATGTTACGACCATCAATCATCGTTACAGGCTGGTCTGTATCGGCCAAGCCACGGTCAGGAACAACATGCAGATAAGTAGTGGTGAACGTCATTTCACTTTGCGTGGCAGTAGCGGTACGCACGATTTTTACGTCGTCGTGTAAAAATATTTCTTCGCCCTTACCTGAGACCATTCCACTATTTGCATAAGTATGCATGGGAGGATGGCCTGAATCAAAGCTGGTAAGTACAGGGGCTTCCAGATGCGTACTATTATCATCCGGGTAATGCAGCATTTTTTTTGCAGCCATCACGAAACGCGGCTTACCCTGCTCATTCAGGGTAGTAGCAACAACTTCGCTAACGATAAAATCTGGCTCGTGACGCTTGCTGCTGTCGGGTGTGAGCGGCAGCGGCTGTACTTGCTGATTCAGCCAATAAGTTGCTGCCAGCATTAGCAACAACAATAGCTGCGGCAATCCGGTAAGCCAGGCGCGCAAACGGTCAATAAGGCGGGGAGGATTCATGTCAAATAAGGCGCGAGTTGCGCATCCAGCGTGCCTTGCGAAGACATTAATAATTCGCATGCTTCACGTACTGCGCCATGCCCGCCTTCACGCTCGGTGACATAGTGAGCGCGATCGCGCACTACTTGCGGTGCATTCGGCACGCTGATAGCGAAACCGACACGAAGCATTACTGGAAGATCCATCACGTCGTCACCCATAAAGGCGACCGCATCCAACGGCAGTTTAAGTTGTGCAAGCATTTTTTGCAGACTTGCAAGCTTGTCGTGTACGCCTTGATACAAGTGCGAGATGCCAAGGTGGTGTGCGCGTAGCTCTACACACCGGGAGGTACGACCAGTAATAATTGCCAGTTCCACACCAGATGCTTTGAGCATTTTCAAGCCATGACCGTCAAGTGAATTGAAGCGCTTAAACTCTTCACCCGAATCGGTTAGATAGAGACCGCCATCCGTCATGATGCCGTCTATATCAAAGGCGATGAGGCGAATAGATTGTGCTTTATTTAAAGACATCAAATCACTTTTGCACGCAGCAGATCATGCATATTCAGAGCGCCAACCAGCTTGTTGTTGGAATCTATCACCAGCATCTGGCTAATATTATTTTGTTCCATAATCTGCACGGCTTCGGCTGCCAGTGCATCCGGCAAAATACTGCGCGGATTGCGCGACATAACGGAGCTGATTGTAGTGGTAGTAAAATCAACATGCTTTTCCAACGTTCGGCGTAAATCTCCATCGGTGTAGATGCCCAACACCTGCTGAGCATCATCTACAATGGCAGTCATACCTAACCCTTTACGCGAGATTTCCAGCACTGCCTCGGCCAGCGTTGCATTTTGATGCACCGTAGGAATCCCTTTGTCAGCATGCATAATGTCGCGCACATGGGTAAGCAAACGGCGACCCAAGCTTCCGCCAGGGTGCGAACGAGCAAAATCTTCTTCCCCGAACCCCTTGGCATCCAGCAGCGCCACGGCCAGAGCATCGCCTAATGCTAGCGCTGCCGTGGTGCTGGCGGTGGGGGCAAGCCCTAGCGGACAAGCTTCCTTGTCCACAGCAGCATCTAGATGTGCGTCCGACGCCTCGGCCAAGCTGGATCGTGGATTGCCTGTCAGGCTAATCAGCCGTGCCCCCTGACGTTTAAGGACTGGCACTATAGTAAGCAATTCCTGACTTTCTCCCGAATACGACAACGCAATAAACACATCTTTAGCGGTGATCATGCCTAAATCGCCATGGCTGGCTTCGGCGGGATGTACAAAATACGCTGGAGTGCCCGTGCTAGAAAGCGTCGCGGCGATTTTACGTGCAATATGGCCCGACTTGCCCATTCCGCTCACAATCACACGGCCTTCGCAGGCTAAAACAATATTTAACGCCTGCAGAAAACTCTCATCAATGCGTTGCGTAAGCGCCAATACAGCTGCAGCTTCAATATTTAATACCTCGCGAGCTAAATCAAGTGCGCGCGAAGCGGCAAAGTTGGCTTTGTTCATGGTGACGAATTATAACAGTGCCATTCTGGGTAGTGCAGTTTTGAAAGCACGGCATAAGTGCGAATGATCTCTTGTACACGCCCCAACGCGATCCGGAAGGAGTTGTATTTGAAATGGTTCCGCACTTTCAATAAGTACAAGACCCCTTTCTGAGCAGGGCAGACTGCGCATGCGCATGTAAACCCTCACCAAGGGCTAATACCGAGGCAATTTCGCCTAGTATTGCTGCGCCCTGCGCGGAAACCTGAATCAAACTGCTACGCTTCTGAAAGTCATACACTCCCAGCGGGGAAGAAAAACGTGCCGTACCGGAGGTCGGCAGGACGTGATTAGGGCCAGCGCAATAATCACCCAGTGACTCGGAAGTATAACGACCCAAGAAAATTGCCCCGGCATGCTTTATCTTTGGCAGCCATTGCTGGGGATTATCCACTGAAAGCTCAAGATGCTCAGGTGCTATGCGGTTACTGATAACACAAGCCTCATCTAAATCAGCCACTTCAATCAAAGCCCCCCGGTTCTCTAATGCAGTTCGTATGATGTCACTGCGCGGCATTTCTAACAACAGACGATCCGCACTTTGCGCCACGGCTGTAGCAAAAGCAGCGTCCGGTGTCAGCAGGATAGCCTGCGCTAATTCATCGTGCTCTGCTTGAGAAAATAGATCCATCGCGATCCAGTCCGGATCGGTTTGTCCATCGCAGATCACCAGAATCTCTGATGGCCCCGCCACCATATCAATTCCAACTACGCCGAATACACGGCGTTTGGCGGCGGCTACGTAAGCGTTGCCGGGACCGACGATTTTATCTACTCGCGGCACGGTTGCCGTGCCATATGCCAGTGCGGCAATTGCCTGCGCCCCGCCAATGGTGAACACCCGGTCCACTCCTGCCAAGTGGGCTGCTGCCAGCACCAGCGCGTTCCGCACTCCATCTGGGGTAGGTACGACCATAATGAGTTCGCCCACCCCAGCCACTTTCGCTGGCAGTGCATTCATCAGCACTGAAGATGGATAGGCGGCCTTGCCCCCCGGCACATAAAGCCCAACCCGATCCAATGGCGTAATCTGCTGACCGAGCAGGGTGCCATCCGTTTCCGTATAACTCCATGAAACTTGCAGCTGTTTCTGATGGTAAACGGTAACGCGCTGTGCAGCTTGCTCCAGAGCGGAACGCTGGGCGGCGGGCAATCCCTCGAAGGCGGCACGTAAGACTGCAGGGGGCAGTTCCAGTGCGGCACTGTCATGTACATCCATACGATCGAAGCGTCGGGTGTAATCGAGCAGGGCACCATCACCACGTGTGCGCACATCCGCCAAAATAGCCGCCACAGTCTCGTCCAGTTGGTGATCCTGAGTTGCCTCGAACGCCAGCAGCTTGTCCAGTTGCGTATTGAAATCGGGCTGCCGAGTGGAAAGCCGCCTGATATTCATTGGACTACCGCCAAGGAAAACGCGTCCAGCATGGGCTGAATAGCCGCATGTTTGAGTTTAAGCGAGGCCTGATTCACCACCAGACGCGAGGAAATTGCAGAGATGTCTTCTACCGCCTTGAGGTGGTTGGCCTTCAGTGTGTTGCCGCTGCTGACTAAGTCCACGATTGCATCTGACAAACCGACCAGTGGAGCCAGTTCCATGGAGCCATACAGTTTGATCAAATCCACATGCACACCTTTAGCCGCAAAATGCTCGCGTGCGGTTTGCACATATTTGGTCGCCACGCGCAGACGCGCGCCTTGACGAACGGCTGATTCATAATCGAAATCATTCCTTACTGCCACCATCATGCGGCAACACGCAATATTCAAATCCAGCGGCTGGTACAAGCCGATGCCGCCATGTTCGTCGAGGACATCCTTGCCCGCGATCCCCAAGTCAGCAGCACCGTATTGCACATAGGTCGGCACATCGGAAGCACGCACGATAATAAGACGTACGTCGGCACGATTGGTAGATAAAATCAATTTGCGCGTAGGCTCCGGGGCTTCCAGCGGTGTGATCCCCGCCGCTTGCAACAGCGGCAAGGTCTCTTCAAAGATGCGCCCTTTGGATAAGGCGATGGTAATCATGGGAGTATCTTTCATTTATTTAATGCGAAATATGTTCGCTCCGAGTTGCGACAATTTTGTCTCTATATGTGCATAACCACGATCCAGATGGTAAATGCGGTCAATCACGGTTTCACCCTGCGCCACCAATCCGGCAATAACCAGACACGCAGAAGCACGCAAATCTGTTGCCATCACCGTTGCACCTTCCAGATGATCGACACCGTGGACCAAAGCAGTATTTCCTTCCACGTCTATCCTTGCACCAAGACGGCGCAACTCTTGCACATGCATAAAGCGATTTTCAAAAATCGTTTCCACGACCATCGCGCTGCTATCGGCAACAACATTCAAGGCCATAAACTGTGCCTGCATATCCGTAGGGAATGCAGGATATGGCGCAGTACGCACGTTCACTGATCTGGGCCGACCCGTCATGTTCAAGTGGATGTTCTCGCTATCGATACGGATGTGCGCGCCTGCTTCAGTAAGTTTTTCCAACACGGAATCAAGAATGTCCGCTTGTGTATCGAGCAACACGATGCTACCACCCGTTGCCGCTGCCGCTACTAGAAAAGTCCCACTCTCGATACGATCCGGCATGATGCGATGGGCTGCACCGTGCAATCGGTCCACACCCGTTATGACAATAGTGTGGCTGCCGGCCCCCTCGATTTTCGCACCCATTGCGATCAGGCAGTGAGCCAAATCCACCACCTCCGGTTCGCGCGCGGCATTTTCCAATACCGTTACCCCTTCTGCCAAAGTAGCAGCCATCATCAGATTTTCTGTGCTGGTCACACTGACGATGTCGAATAAAATTCGTGCGCCTTTGAGGCGTTTTGCCTGCGCATGAATGTAGCCATGCTCAATGAAAATTTGAGCACCCATCGCTTGCAGGCCTTTAATGTGAATATCTACGGGGCGAGAGCCGATGGCGCAACCACCCGGCATTGATACACGCGCCTCACCAAAGCGCGCCACTAGCGGGCCGAGCACGAGCACTGCGGCACGCATGGTCTTTACCATGTCATAAGGTGCTTCCAGCGTATCCACATGCTCACCATGCAAAGCCATCTCGTCACCTTGCACAGCAGCCGTCACGCCCATCTGCTCCAACAATTTACGCATGGTTGCGATATCGTGCAAATCCGGCATATTGCTTAATTGCAAGACATCACTTGTCAATAGGCTGGCACACATTATAGGTAACGCCGCGTTCTTGGCACCGGAAATATGCACCTCGCCACGCAATGGGGAGCCGCCTTGTATAACTAATTTTTGCATGCTGGTATCTTTAAAAGTCCCTATTTCATCTTAAATGTATTCTCGCCATGCTTGCAATATGCTCAGTACCGCAATTTATATCCGGATTTTAACAACCCCAAAGATAACAGCATCAGACCCAGCATGCAGCCGCCCACCACCGTTAAACTCACCCATGGTGAAATGTCCGACACGCCGAAAAATCCATAACGAAAACCATCTATCATATAAAAGAATGGATTGAAACGCGATAACGCCTGCCAAAAAGGTGGCAGCGAGTGAATGGAATAGAAAACGCCGGACAAAAAAGTCAACGGCATGATAATGAAATTCTGGAATCCTGCGAGTTGATCGAATTTTTCTGCCCACATCCCAGCCACCACCCCCAGCGAGCCAAGCATCGCGCTACCTAGAACGGCGAACAATATAATCCAGAGTGGGAACAACATCGGCGGCTGGGCAAACCATAGTGCGGCCAAATATATTCCTATACCAACCACCAACCCGCGCAGCATAGAAGCCAGCACATATGCTGCAAGAAATTCCCAATAGGCAATCGGTGCCAGCAGCACAAACACGATATTACCAGTAATTTTGGACTGAATCAGGCTGGAAGAGCTATTGGCAAAAGCATTTTGCAATATTGCCATCATCATTAGTCCCGGGATCAAGAAGGCAGTGTAATGCACCCCCGGATACACCTCGACATGCTGTGCCAGCACATGTGAGAAAATCAGCAGATAGAGCAGTGCGGTCAGCACTGGTGCCAGCACGGTCTGGAAGCCCACCTTCCACACCCGGAATACCTCCTTGTAGAGCAGGCTGCAAAAACTCAACATGCCCGCCTCAATGCACGACCCGTCCCACCAAGCGCAAGAAGACTTCTTCCAAATCGGGCTGCTGCAAAGTCATCTCCTGCACTGCAACTCCAGCCACACGCAGCTCCGCCAGCATTGACTCCAATGCTTGATACGATGGCAGTGTCAGTAGGTAATCATCGTTTGTCTGCTCGACCACCTGTGGCAGCAATGCGGCCGGTAAATGTCCCGCCAGTTTCAGTCTGACGCGACAACCGGCCAAGCTACTAAGTAGATTTTGCGTACTATCCAGCGCTACAATCCGGCCGTGTTTGAGCATGGCAATTCGTGTGCATAAGGCTTCTGCTTCTTCCAGATAATGGGTGGTCAACAGAATGGTGTGTCCATCGCGGTTAAGCTGCTGGATGAAGCGCCATAATGATTGGCGCAGCTCCACGTCCACCCCGGCAGTCGGTTCATCCAACACAATAACTGGCGGCTTATGCACCAAGGCCTGCGCCACCAACACACGGCGCTTCATACCACCGGACAGGCGGCGCATATTGGTATCGGCCTTACTGGTCAAATCCAAGTGGTGCATCACCTCATCGATCCAGGCATCATTACGGCGTAATCCAAAAAAACCAGACTGTAAACGCAACGTTTCACGCACTGTGAAAAAAGGATCAAACGCTAACTCTTGTGGCACGACACCCAGCAAACGGCGACTAGCACGATATTGCTTGACTACATCATGCCCCAGCACAGACAACTGCCCGTCATCTGGCAATGCAAGTCCGGCCAGCAAGTTAATCAGAGTGGTTTTTCCCGCACCGTTGGGGCCAAGCAAACCAAAGAACTCACCCTGCTCGATACGCAAATCCACGCCGTCCAATGCTTGCAAGTTGCCATAGCGCTTTCGTGCTTGGCGCACATCAATGGCAGGTGGCATTAAATTAAAATGCTCAAGACTGAGCGGAATCATTACCGCATAGCGGTAGCATATCCACAACACCGTACAAACGAGCCAAGCTTAACAAGTTCTCTGGAACATGATCGAAACACAGCTTCACACTACTGCGCTGCGCCTCGCGTAGCCAAGCCAGCAGCAAACTGACTGCGGCAGAATCCACCGTTTCTACCTGAGCCAAGTCAACCACCAGCGGTGTTTTTATATCTGATTGCAAACCATTTTTGAACAGAGGTGTAACTGTTTCAATGGTCAGACGGCTCGGCACTTGCATATGATCTCCATCACGGTCTATCACTTGGACGCCGCCAGAGACTGATTTTTTTCCATTAACGTTTTAATCAGTCCATCAATGCCGTTCTTCTGAATCTGCTCCGCAAAGGTACCGCGATAGTTGGTAACCAAACTCACACCTTCAATCAACAGGTCGTAAACCTTCCAACCACGAGCTGTCTTTTCCATATCATAATTTACGTATGTAGGTGGCTTGCCTTTGTTATTAATCGAAGTTTTTACAGTCACGTCAGTAGCATCGCTTGCCATGTTGAGCGGCTTCACCTCAACCTCCTGATCTTGGTAGGTAGTGAATGCGTTGGTGTAAGTGCGCACCAGTAAATTACGAAACTCGATTTCCAAGACCTTCTTCTGCTCTGGCGTAGCCTTACGCCAGTACTTACCTACGGCAAGTCTGGTCATATGCGCAAAATTAAAATGCGGCAACACTTTTTCATCTACCAGTGCATTCACTTTTTCCTTATTACCGGCCTTAATATCCTTGTCCTGCCTAATGACGGACAGGACTTCGTCCACGGTGTTTCTGATTAACGCCTCCGGCTCCGGCGTGTTCGCCTGCGCGCCCAGTGACACACACACCATCAGCACTCCCACCCACGATGCAATTATATTTTTCATATGGATACCTATAAATTTATTTAGTTATTGTGAATCTTCAGCCTTACTATATAAGAACTTGCTGATTAAATCCTCCAGCACCACAGCAGACTGTGTGTGTTTGATTTCGTCACCCGCCTTCAGAAATGCTTCTTCACCACCCGGAATCAAGCCGATGTACTGCTCTCCTAACAATCCTGAAGTCAGAATATTAGCGAATGTATCTTTTGGGAACTGGTAACGCTTGTCTACTATCATGGTTACTTTAGCCTCATATCGATCGGAATCCAGGCTGATCTGAGCCACCCGTCCGATGAGTACGCCAGAGCTTTTGATGGATGCCTGGGACTTGAGGCCACCGATGTTAGAAAAATAAGCCTGCAACTGATACGTATCGGACGTGTTGTACGTACTCAGATTCCCCACCTTCAATGCCAGCACTGTCAAGGCTGCGAAACCTGCCACGACAAATAGGCCGACCCATAAATCCAACGTGGTGCGTTTCATACTACTCCCCTTGAAACATAAATGCGGTCAAAATAAAATCCAAGAACAAAATTGCCAGTGACGATTGGACCACTGTGCGTGTGGTTGCACCGGACACCCCTTCTGCTGTAGGTGGTGCATCATAACCTTCGAACAGTGCAATGACAGTCACTGCCACTCCAAACACGAAGCTCTTAATCATCCCGTTTACTATGTCGTACCTAAAATCGACTCCTGCCTGCATTTGCGACCAGAACGAACCTTGATCCACGCCAATCAGCACCACTCCTACCATATATCCGCCAAATACACCCATGACAGAAAATAACGCTGTCAGTAGCGGTACAGAAATGACTCCAGCCCAAAAACGAGGCGCAACCAAACGCGCCATCGGATTGATCGCCATCAGAGCCATCGCGGAAATTTGTTCGGTGGCCTTCATTAAACCAATCTCTGCAGTCATCGCCGAACCAGCACGACTCGCAAACAACAGGGCAGCCAGCACCGGCCCCAATTCGCGCACCAGACTTAGTGCCACAAGTGATCCCAGTGCAGATTCTGAGCCGTAGCGTTTGAGTGTCTCATAGCCCTGTAACCCCAAGACCATACCGACAAACAAGCCTGCCACCAAAATTATAATCAGTGACATCACCCCACTAGCGAATATCTCCTTGATGATCAAGTGAAAGCGTCGGAAGCTGGTCCCAGAATAAAGCAGGATCAGCATGAAGAAGCGGGAGGCATATCCAATACGCCACACCGTATTCACAATGCGATGCCCTAAGGATCTCAGATTTTCAACGATCATCATCTATCGGGCCGTAAATTCAAATCTTGCCCGTAATCTCCGCTGGGATAATGAAATGGAACCGGGCCATCTATTTCGCCATGCATGAATTGATGCACGAACGGCATATCGGAAGCTCTTATTTCATCTGGTGTTCCTTCTGCAGCCACTACTCCATCAGCAATAAAATAAATATAATCAACGATCTTAAGTGATTCCTGAACGTCATGCGTGACTACCACTGAAGTCGCACCCAGCGCATCGTTCAGACGACGAATGAGATTAGCCACCACGGAAAGTGAGATGGGATCCAGTCCGGTAAACGGCTCGTCATACATAATCAATGTCGGATCCAATGCCACTGTACGAGCCAACGCCACGCGCCGCGCCATACCGCCTGAAAGCTCAGCAGGCATCAAATGATGCGTGCCACGCAAGCCCACCGCATGCAGTTTCATCAATACTAAATCCCGAATCATTTCTTCTGGCAGATCAGTATGCTCGCGCATCTGAAACGCCACATTGTCATACACTGACATATCCGTGAATAGCGCCCCAAATTGGAACAGCATGCCCATCCGGCGGCGCATACGAAATAAATCTTTATGGTCAAGTTTATGTATCACCTGTCCATCAACTTTTACATAACCACTGCTTGGTTTGAGCGCGCCAGCGATAAGCTGAAGCAATGTAGTCTTGCCGCTGCCGCTGCCGCCCATAACTGCGATCACCTTGCCCTTGGGGAAAGTTAAGTTGGCACCTTTCAGTATGAGGCGGCTGTCATAGCCAAAATGGACGTCGCGAATTTCGACCAGCGCTTGAGATGACACGTATCAACACCTTGATTGTCCGATAGAGGGACATTCTAAACCATGCTATCGTTTAATCGCAATGTTAGGGGTCAGCAAAGCTGTCAATAGGCTTAATAACTTGAAAGGAAAAAACAAAAAATGGGACATCAAGATTGAACTCCTTGGCTGTGCCATGAGCAACGCACCACAATCGATAACTTGTGTTTGAAAAATAGCTACGCATGTGGATACAGGAATCAAATAGGGGTCAAGGTAACGGGAGCGAAAATTCGTTGTTATCTGCAAAGTATCTAAAACCAATGTTGGGAAAGGCGATTAATCGAGGTAGCTAGGGCTAAAAAAATCGCCAACAACAACGCACCTGATTGACAACAGGACAGGCACAATCGAGAATCACTCACATTACTTACAAAACAGGATGACGCAATGAAACTCGAAACGATTGCAGTGCATGGTGGCTACTCACCTGATCCGACCACTAACGCAGTTGCTGTTCCAATTTACCAGACAGTTTCTTATGCGTTTGACGATACTCAGCACGGTGCAGATTTGTTTGATTTAAAAGTGGCTGGCAATATTTATACGCGCATCATGAACCCCACAACCGATGTGCTGGAAAAGCGCATTACCGAATTAGAGGGAGGTATTGGCGCATTAGCACTATCATCCGGTGCTACTGCGATTACCTATGCACTGATGACCATAGCCGAAGCGGGTGACAATATTGTTTCTGTTGGCACACTATACGGCGGCACATACAATTTATTTGCTCACACGCTACCGCAATTCGGCATTCAGGTACGCTTTGCCGATTATCGTGACCCGCAAAGCTTCAAGCCTTTGATAGATGAAAAAACCAAGGCGATTTTTTGTGAGTCTATCGGCAATCCATTAGGCAATGTGGTTGATCTAGCTGCACTCGCAAAAGTGGCACATGATGCGGGAATTCCATTGATTGTGGACAATACTGTACCCAGCCCTTACTTGTGCCGCCCGATTGAACACGGAGCAGACATCGTTGTTCACTCGCTGACCAAATACTTGGGTGGACATGGTAATTCGTTGGGTGGCGCTATAGTCGATTCTGGCAAATTTCCTTGGGCAGAGCACAAAGAACGCTTTCGTCGTTTGAATGAGCCAGATGTTTCTTACCACGGTGTGGTTTACACTGAAGCGCTTGGAGCTGCTGCCTTTATTGGGCGCGCGCGAGTCGTACCTTTACGCAATACCGGTGGTTCAATCTCACCGTTTAACAGTTTTCTTATCTTGCAAGGCATTGAAACATTAGCCTTACGCATGGACCGCATCTGCGAAAATACGCTGGCAGTCGCACAATACCTCAAACAACATCCCAAAGTTAGCTGGATTAACTATGCAGCTTTGCCAGAGCATCCCGATTATCCGTTGATACAGAAATACATGACGGGCCGTGCATCAGGAATTCTGACCTTTGGCATAGAAGGAGGGGCTGCTGCTGGAGCACGCTTCCAAGATGCGCTGAAACTGATAACACGATTGGTCAATATTGGCGATGCAAAATCTTTGGCTTGCCATCCCGCCAGTACCACCCACCGCCAACTATCTCCAGAAGAGCTCAAGAAAGCAGGCGTCTCAGAAGATATGGTACGTTTGTCCATTGGTATTGAGCACATCGATGATCTGAAAGAAGATTTACAGCAAGCGCTGGCATTTGTTTAATAGGCAGGCTGTTTATGTGTCATTGCGCACGATTGCACCTGAAACCAGTAGGTGAAGAAAAACAGTGGAAATCAAGAAGCGGTATGGTTGGAGCAGATTAAAACAAATAATTTCATTTGTTCCTAAAGATTTGCTTGGCAAGGATATGTGGGGCGGTGTGTGTTGACGTGTGCGCTTAAATTCCTATTTTCTGAATTGAAAGGCTAAAGTAGCTTAGAAAAAATCGCTATTTAAACTATGTCACAAATAAAATACGGAAGTAGAGAATGTCTCCAGCAGTAGTACGAAAAGCCATTGCAGCGGTGGATGTAGTAACAGTTTCAACTTTATCCTATAGTGGAGTGGATTAGGTACGACAGTAGCCCGGATGGTAACTGGCAATAAGGCATGGCTTATCACGGTTAATTACCAATCTGCGAGACCAACTTGAAGCTGCCGGTACGAAGCTGGAGTCAGCATTTCCTTCCTCGAACGAAGAGGCGCGAAAAGAGGGTAAGCCACTGTAGGATACAGCTTTACTAAAAACAATAACGCAAATCAATGTCGTCAGTCTCGATTGGTTCTCCTCGATCACTTCAACGAATCATGCCCGCATCTTTACTACGGCAGCAGCGGAACAATCCTCGCCGCCGGGTTGAACCCCGCTCCCGCCGCGATCGGCCCGACCCACTTGAACGTGGGATTTGCCGCGTTCCAGGTGAGGTGCCGATAGTAGCTAAGCTTACCGTCGGTAGCTAGCCCATAGATCACGCCGTTACCGGTTGAGAACAACTGCGCGTATCCGTCCCAACCGGTGCCGACTTGCACCGGACCGCTCCAACGCTTTTCGCCGCCCATCGGGTCGAGGTGATGGTAGAGCATTAGCTTGCCGTCATTCGTCACGGCGTAGATGACGCCCTCACCCGCACTAAACACAGTCTTGAATGAGCTCCAACCGGTGCTGATCTTCTTGGGGCCGACCCAGCTGGCCTCGCCAGTCGCAAAACCAGTGTTTCGATACCACATGAGCGAGCCATCGGGCGCGATGGCGTAGATAACGCCATTGCCGCCACCCATGATTTGCGTGAACGACTGCCAGCCGTTACCTACCTTGATAGGTCCGCGCCACGAGTTCGAACCGTCGTTCACGCCATCGTGCTGGTACCACAGCAGATCGCCGTTCTGAGCGCGTGCATAGAGATGGTTGCCGCCGCCGGGAATGATCTGGTCGTACGTGTTCCACGCAGAGCTCGAGGACGGCAGGATGATAGGCGCGGTGCCGGTCTCGGGATTGTTGTGGCGGTTCTCGGTGAGGGAGCCGTCTGCACCGACCACATAGAAGGTGGTGAAGGAAGGAGCTGGGTTAGTTAGAACCGCAGGCTGCTGTGCAGCGATCACCGCAGCAATGGACGTGGACTTGCCCGCAGTGGCGGATGGGGTAACCAACGCGCCTCTGGAGAGACCGCCGGTCGTCGCGCTCTTGGTTTCCTTGCCTGCGCCAATAGCGTCTGCGATGCGCGCCGCGCGGAAGTCATCCGTTGCCGTGACGCGGTCAGAAACCAGACTGTTTTTGCCGAGGCAAATGATTCCACGCTTGTCATTGAGCTGATGGCCGTTGAAAAAACCACCGGCAGGATAGAACTGGCGGCGGCAATATTCGTTGGCAGCACGGGCTGCGGATCCCCAGCCGATGGCGTTCAGATCGCCCACAGGCGTTTTCTGTGCGCTGAGCTCCCCAAGCGTGGCGTCGAACCACGTGGCGTTGGTGTTATTGAAGCAGAACACGCCGTTTTTCTGATCGGGAAAACCACCGTTGGGCTGCGATTTCGCTTCATATCCGGTAAGCAGGCCGCCAACTGAGGTGGAATCCCGGTTTTTGCAAAAATCATTCGCGGCGCGCGCGCCCTGAGCCCAGCGAGTCTGCACGATGGTGGTGAATTTGTCGTTTATTTTGGCCATGTCGGCGGGGCCCGCGTCATACCAACGGCCTGCCGCAGCGCTCGCACAGCGAGCCTGGTAACGCACACCGGGCTGAAAATTACCGTCAAAAAAACCAAATTCGAAGCCACGGTTGTGGCACGCCAGCTGCGCAGCGCGACGAACGTAATCCCACGGCAGGGAGTCGATTTGGCCTAACAACATCTCTTTCTGGATCTGTGCTTCGCTGTGTTGCACCTGCACGGTTTGTACGGGCCTGGCCGGATCCCACCCCTGCTTCATGAGGTCGTAGATCGCGCCGCCGAAGTAACCCACTGGCGCATCGGCACATTCCGTGATATCGCTGGCCCATGTCCAGGAATCGCTAGCGGGGCATTGCTTACCCGTGAGACAATCGGCGTGACACAACGCATGCACGCCCGCGATGCGCGGCACGCCGTGGCTCATTTCAAAGCTCGGGCCACCGCTGTCGCCGCCACCGACCATTTCGCCCTTCGGCCCCTTCGGATACCAGAAGAGGTTGGACTCGATGCGGTTAACTGTGAACACGAAACTACGAAACTGGTTATCACCGGAGGTCGGTATGAAGGTCTTTCCTTTTTTGACCGCGAGCGTGTTGATACCGCGGCCATACACCGCGACGTTGACATTTTTCATGTCGTTGAGCGAAAGCTCGCTGAGTTCGCGCACATAGCCGGTAGTCGAGCCATTCACGCGCATTGGACTTTGCAGGTGGATCAACGAGAAATCGTACATAAAACCCCGGTCATCAAGCCCCCAGGAGCGATAGATATAGTCTGCATTGCCGATCTGCGCCTTCGCACCCCAATTGCCGTTCAGCTGCACATTGGCAGGCATGCGCATGGCAGCGCCGTCGAGGCAATGCGCTGCACTGATGACCCAGCTGTTGGTAAGCAGGCTTGCGCTGCAGCCGCGCCCATTGGCCATCATCTGCAACAATCCTAACTGTTCCTGCTGTTGTTCAGTAACGACGACATTGGAGATGAGCGGGCTCTGACTGGTTCCGAGGTGTCCCTCCTCGTCGGCGCTGGCAGGTTGCATAAAGGCGGCGAATATCAATACGCCTGCAAGGAAGTTTTGAAAGATAGCCAGCCTGTTATACATGTGATCATCTCCATGATTTAGTTGTGTTTAGAATAGAGGTTTCAACCGAGCAAGTAAAGACAAATTAACTTGTCCTCAGCGGTCATGTTGCTGCTTGGTTCGGCATGGAATACGAGCAAAAACTTGTCACATTGCATTTTTATAGATGCTAAATGTATATCGCGCATATCCAGCCCAAAAACGTTTATCATTCAAAAATTGTAAGTATGTTTGGCCATTCTCACCCTATGCCATTAACACACCTTCAAAACGGAGTCCCTATCTCGTCGCGGAATGCACCCTGCCCATGCAAAAGTGGGCTGCGCTACAAGCACTGCTGTAGTTTGCTGAACAGCAACGTGTCAACTGCGGCAACGAGGCACGAGATCAATCGCCATGCGGGGCTCGCCTTGCAAAGAAGCGGGAAATTCTTTCAGGCGATTGACGCTTATGATGCCATCCTCCGGGAACGAAGCGAAGACTGGGAAGTCGCTCACATGAGAGCCGTCACGCTCTACCAGATCGGTCTTATGGACGATTCACGCGCGGCTTTTGCTGCATTGCTATCCACCTGCGCCGTTAATTTTTCCGGTTTCTGGTCAAATCTCGGCTTGCTATTGGCATCTGTCTGCCCGGATCATCTATCCTCGTTTATGCAGAAAAAACTCGTCGAATATCGATGCATGCACCCGGCATTAGCGGATGCTAAAGCGAACCAGCGCAGCCAGACGCCTCCTCCGAAACGTCCAACCGTGTCGGTTGTAATGCCGGCTTACATGCACGCACGTTATGTCGCCGAAGCTATCGCTTCAGTGTGTGCCCAGACACAACTCCCGCTGGAATTAATCGTGATTGACGATGGCTCCATCGACGACACAACTAAACACTGTCGTGCTGCGCTTGTAGAGGCCCCGTTTCCAGTAACGTTCATTGCCCGTGAAAACAGGGGGGCTGCAGCCACCCTGAACCAAGGTATCGCATTAGCCAAGGGTGATTTTATTCAGCTACTCAATTCCGACGACCGACTGCCAGCAGAGCGCATAGCGACGATGCTGCCGATGTTGCTGGAAAGCAATGCCGATTGGGGCTACGCGCGTGTTTCATATATAGACACACTCGGCCAATCCCTTGACCACCTTACCGATGCCCGCATCGCTGCACTGATGTCGGCTCAGAATGCAACAGTCATGTCTGGCACGCTTGGTCTGGCGATGCTGCGCACGAACTCGGCCATTTCCAGCGGCAATCTAATGTTCCGCAAGCGTCTCTGGGAAACCTTAGGTGGGTTTCGCGACTATCGCTATAACCATGATTGGGATTTTTGCCTGCGTGCAGCGCTGCAGTGCGAGCCGGTATTGGCGCCACAGCCGCTATACGAGTACCGTGTCCATGACCGCAATACCATCACAGAAGCGGCTGGCGTGCCGCGTCTGGAACACGGCAAGGTCATGGCGGCTTTCGTCAGCCTCGCGCAAAGCCAATCTACCTGGCCAAATTCTTTTGCACCTACTTTTGCCAACTGGGGTGGAGAGTTTCTTGCCCTGCTTGGCGCAACCAATGCATTGCAACATTTACCTATTGCGTTAATCGAGCAGGCGCTTCAGGTTCCTCTTTCGCTAGCACCCTCAAACCGGATTGGAGAAGAGTCATGCGTGTTTCTTTAATCGTGGCGTCCGAACCCGATTCTTTTAATCACAAACAGCGGAATTTCTTCGCTTCAATCGCAGCCCAGACCTACCCCCATTATGCATTCGAGCTTATCCTAGTTGATGGTCAGGGGAAAGCGTCCACATCGCGAGCATTTTCAGAGTTTCGCCAACAGTATCCCGCGATCTCGGCATCGTTACTCAGATCTCCAAGTCCGGCACGGGCGACCCAAAACAACATGGCTGCCGCTCAGGCCGGCGGTGATCTGCTTATATTTCTCGCAGACGACTTCGACCCTTCCCCCGGCTTGATTGCCGCTTATGTGGAATACCACATACTGAACCCCGATCTTAACGCTGTGGGTATAGGCCCGGGGTTGTTCCCGGATAATTTCCGAAAAGACATATTCGCTCGCTGGCTGGAAGACTCCGGCAAAATATTTGGCGTTCCTATGCGCCGTATTTTGGCGGTCTGGCCCAAGACATTTTTCTATGCTGGCAATGCTTCAATCAAGGTAACTACTCACCCCTATAAATAATCAAGAAAACACTTGACAGGTTTTTAGGGG